>JASGGP010000080.1:0-15913 GCA_047604985.1 Lacrimispora sp. | reverse complement strand
AAGGGAGAATTTTTCCGAAGTAAAATCTTGCAACGAAAGCAATATTTATGAAAGGAGTAAACGGAAAAGCGGCGGGAGTGCTGTTTTTATGTATCGGGACCGACCGGTCCACTGGAGACAGCCTGGGGCCTCTCATCGGTTACAAGCTGAAGGAGAAAGGGCTGGAGCATATCGAAATTCTGGGAACTCTGGAACGGCCGGTTCACGCCATGAACCTGGAGACTTACCAGTCAGTTTTAAAGCTCAGATACCCCAATCATGTGGTGGTGGCGGTGGACGCTTCCGTGGGAAACATGGAACACATCGGCTATGTGACCCTTGGAAAGGGAGCCTTAAAGCCGGGCCTTGGAGTCAGCAAGGAGCTTCAGGCGGTTGGGGATTTATTTATTACCGGAATTGTGGGAAGCTGCGGAAATTACGATCCTCTGATGCTGCAGAGCATCCGGCTTTCCGTCGTCATGCGCATGGCAGACTGTATCAGCCGCAGTATTTATCTTGTCGAAAAGTTATCAGAAAACAGGTCCCTGCTTTGACACGTTTTTCGCCTGTCCTATGCTATGATTCATTGGATTAAAAAGAATAGCGGGGTGAGCCAATGGGTGAATTATACAATCCGTCGCCGAATCTGCCCAGAAATATCAGGCAGATCGGGGAACGGGACCAGGTTGTAAAGTTGTATGTGGAAGATTATGTAAATACGTATTTGAAGCGTCTGTATCCTGCAGGCGGACAAGAGCTGCGGGTGGGAGTCCTCCTGGGAAGTCTGGAGATCTATGACGGAACGCCCTACATTTTCATTGACGGAGCCTTGGAAATGGAGGATGTGACGGAGTATGGAAAGAAGGTGGTGTTTTCTGAACTGGCGTGGAAAAAGACCTGCCAGAGCATGGAACAGCTCTTTCCAAGAAGATCGGTTCTGGGCTGGTTTTTATGCGGAAGGCCGGGAGATGATTTAAGCCCCCTCAATTACTGGAAGCAGCATGTTCAGTATTTTGGCGGTCCAAATAAGCTGATGTATTTGAGCAGCGGGGCGGACGGGGATGAGACTATTTACATAACGTCGGAGGACGGATTTTACAGGCTGAAGGGCTACAGCATTTATTATGAGCGCAATCAGATGATGCAGGATTATATGGTGCTGCGAAAGGATATAAAACGTATCGAAACCGATACTAATGATAAGGTGATCGAAGAATTCCGCAAGCGGATGGACGAGCATAAGGGAGATTTGACCGGCAGGTATCAGAGGGTCAGCATTCTCCGTGGCATGTGTATGGCCATGTCAGTCGTCATATTAGCTGGCGGAATTGTTATGTTTAACAACTATGAGCGGATGCAGGACATGGAAAGCGTCATTGCATCGGCCCTGCCTGCCGGGGCGGAGCATATCTTAGACGGGGTAAAGAAGTCCCAAAAAGAAAGCAAGAGCGAGTCCAAGGTAGTGGTGGAGGAAGCGGACGGCGGTGTTTATCCCACTTCAGCCGTAAATAAGGAGACCATGTCAGAGACCATGCCGGGATCAGGAGAGACGGCAGGGAACCAGACGGCAGGAAATCAGGCAGCGGGCAGCCAGACGGCAGAGAGCCAGGCAGCCGGAAACCAGGCAGCGGGCGGCCAGACCGCAGGAAATCAGACGGCAGAGAGTCAGGCAGCCGGAAACCAGACAGCGGGAAATCAAACGGCAGAGAGCCAGGCAGCCGGAGGGAATCAGACGGCAGCAGGTTCCCAGGAAACAGCAGCAGTCTCCGGCACCAGCCCACGGATCCATGTGGTACAGGACGGGGAAACCCTGTACGGTATCTGTATAGCGGAATACCATACCACAAGCAAGTTAAAGGAAATCTGTGAGCTCAACGGGCTGGAGGATGAAAATAAGATTGTTTCGGGCCAGAAATTACTTCTTCCCTAGAAAAATATAATGCGTTTCTCCTTAAAATGATGTATACTATGACTATACATGGGCATTTTCAGGAGAAGACCGCATGAGTGATATGAACTCTATGAACAGAGAAATCAAAAAAGACCAGCTGCGGCGGCAGATTGTTCCTCCCGCTCCGCAGAGGGAAGAAAACAGTGAAGAAGTCATTAAAAAAGCCCGCGTCAGGATTCGGAAAAAACGGATCCGTATATTTCTGGTGCTGTTTTTTGTGCTTGGAGCAGCCGCTGCAGGCGTATATGAATATTTTAACCTTTACCAATATACAGGGTATCATGTGGTATGGGAAAAGACGATGAATGAAGGCAGCTTTGTAGGGTATCTGGATTATGCCTCCAATGTGCTCAAGTACAGCAAGGACGGCGCTTCCTATCTGGATTCCCGGGGCAATGAGGTCTGGATACAGAGCTATGAAATGAAGTCCCCCACAGCCAGTATCAACGGAGATTATGCGGCTGTTGCGGACCAGCAGGGGAATTCTATTTATATTTTCGACAAGTCGGGTAATACGGGAATTGCCACCACGGTGCTTCCTATTGTGAAAGTGACCGTATCCGCCCGCGGAGTGGTGGCCGCCATTCTGGAGGATTCCACCTCCAATTATATTTACTTTTTCAAACGGGACGGAAGCCCCCTGGATGTGAAAATCAAAGCTCTGTTAGGAGGGGACATGGGCTATCCTATGGATATAAGCCTGTCTCCGGACGGCACCCAGCTCATGGGGGCCTATGCTTATTTAAAAAACGGCGCCTTAAACAGCAGGGTGGCTTTCCATAACTTTTCTGAAATCGGAAAGAGTGTTCCGGACCGGCTGGTAGGCGGTTTTGATGAGCCCTACGAAGCTTCCATCGTGGCCAGGGTGTCATTTCTCGATGATACATACTCCTGTGCATTTGCCGATAACAGCGTAACTTTTTATTCCACAAAGAACGCCCTTTCTCCGGAGCTGATTAAGCAGGAGACATTGGATCAGGAGGTAAAAAGCGTATTCTTTTCCAATAAATATGTAGGCCTTATTCTGGACAACCCGGAAGGAGAAATCCCTACCGGCTGAGCGTGTATAAGTCTGACGGAAGCCCGGTGTTTTCCAAAGAATTCCAGTATCAGTATACACATGCCGATATTGACGGAAACCGCGTAATTTTGTATAATGATGATTCATGCAGAGTTTACACCATGTCCGGACGGCTTAAGTTTGCCGGAACATTTGATTTTCCCATATCCAGAATCCGAAACGGCAGATTTCCCAATACACTGATCGTAACGGGTCCCCAAAACATGAAAGAAATAAGATTACAAATAGGAGGACAATACCAATGAGCAACGTCGAAACCATGTCAATCAATGCCATCCGTATCCTTTCGGCTGATGCCGTCCAGAAAGCTAATTCCGGTCATCCGGGGCTTCCTTTAGGCTGTGCATCTGCCGCTTATGAATTGTGGGCCAACCACATGAACCACAATCCGGCAGATCCGGACTGGGCCAACAGGGATCGTTTTGTTTTATCCGGCGGCCACGGCTCCATGCTTTTATATTCTCTGCTTCATTTATTCGGTTATGGAAACTTATCAAAAGAGGATATAATGAATTTCCGCCAGATGGGCTCAAAGACCCCGGGACATCCGGAGTATGGCCACACTGTAGGAGTAGAAGCCACTACAGGACCTCTGGGAGCTGGTATGGGTATGGCGGTAGGTATGGCGATTGCAGAAAAGCATTTGTCCTCTGTTTTCAATAAAGAAAATTATCCGGTGGTGGATCATTACACCTATGCCCTGGGCGGAGACGGCTGTATGATGGAAGGAATTTCTTCCGAAGTATTTTCCCTGGCAGGCACCCTTGGACTTGGAAAGCTGATTGTTTTATATGATTCCAACCAGATTTCCATTGAGGGAAGCACGGATATCGCATTTACGGAGGATGTGAAAAAGCGCATGGAAGCTTTCCATTTCCAGACCATTACCGTTGAGGACGGAAATGACTTAGAAGCAATCGGAAAGGCCATTGAGGAAGCAAAGGCTGATACAGAGCATCCCTCCTTTATTGTCATCAAGACCCAGATCGGTTACGGCTGTCCTGCAAAGCAGGGAAAGGCCAGCGCCCACGGCGAGCCTCTGGGAGCAGATAATGTGACCGCATTGAAAGAAAATCTTGGCTGGCCGTCCATGGAGCCGTTCTACGTTCCGGAAGAGGTTTACAGCCATTACAGAGAGCTGGCGGAGGAAAAGGCGGAGACAGAAGCGGCATGGAACGTGATGTTTGCGGCCTACTGCCAGGAATATCCTGAGATGGAAGAGCTTTGGAGCGCATATTATGATCCTGATGCAGGGGAAAAAGCGGTTGCCAAATGCCCGGACTTCTGGAAGAGATCAGAAAAAGCCGATGCTACCAGAAATTTATCAGGACAGGTTTTAAACCGCATAAAAACAGTTATGCCCAATCTTGTGGGCGGATCAGCGGATCTGGCTCCTTCCAACAAGACCAATATGTCTGATGCAGGAGATTTTTCCAGGAACACTCCGGAAGGACGCAATATGCACTTTGGCGTAAGGGAGCTGGGAATGACAGCTGTTGGTAACGGCATGATGCTTCACGGCGGCCTCCGCACCTATGTGGCAACCTTTTTCGTGTTCAGCGACTATACGAAGCCCATGGCCCGTCTGTCTGCCCTGATGGGAGTTCCGCTGACTTTCGTGTTCACCCATGACAGCATCGGCGTTGGGGAGGACGGACCGACCCATGAACCCATTGAGCAGCTTGCAATGCTGAGAGCCATGCCGAATTTCCACGTGTTCCGTCCCTGTGACGAGACAGAGACAGAAGCGGCCTGGTATTCGGCCCTGACCTCTAAGAAGACTCCTACGGGCCTTGTTCTTACGAGACAGAATTTAACTCCCATGCCGGGAAGCAGCAAGGAAGCCTTAAAGGGCGGATATGTGATCGACGACTGTGAAGGCACTCCGGATCTGATCCTGATTGCAAGCGGTTCAGAGGTAGAACTGGCGGTAAAGGCAAAAGGGCTTCTTACCGACAGAAAGGTAAGGGTTGTTTCCATGCCCTGCATGGATTTATTTGAAGAGCAGTCAGCGGAATATAAGGAATCAGTGCTTCCGAAAGAGGTCCGCAAGCGTGTGGCAGTGGAAGCCCTCAGCGACTTTGGCTGGGGTAAGTATGTAGGCCTTGACGGAGCCTGTGTGACTATGACCGGCTTTGGTGCAAGCGGTCCGGCAAATCTGCTGTTTGAGCATTTTAAATTTACGGCCGAGCATGTGGCAGAGGCAGCGAGAGCCATATAAGCCTTGGGGATATTACGGTACAAAAGGAAAAGGAGCGTATTCAAAAATGGGAACGAAATGTATTGGCGTTGATGTGGGCGGAACCGCCGTTAAAATTGGCCTGTTTGAAGCCACAGGGGAACTTCTTAATAAATGGGAGGTTCCTACCAGAAAGGAAGAAAGCGGAAAGTACATCATTGAGGATGTGGCCGCTTCCATATTAAAGACCCTGGAAGAGCTTAACGTTTCTTTAAGCGATATAAGAGGCGTGGGAATGGGAGTTCCCGGACCGGTCATGCCTGACGGCTATGTGGAGGTCTGCGTAAATCTGGGCTGGCACAATGTCTATCCGGAACGGGAGCTGAGCGAAAGGCTTCACGGCACACCGGTAAAAAGCGGCAATGATGCCAATGTGGCTGCGTTGGGCGAGATGTGGCAGGGAGGCGGTAAGGGCTTTGATGATATCGTCATGGTTACCCTGGGCACAGGCGTAGGCGGAGGCGTTATCATTGACCAGAAGATCGTCTCCGGAAAGCACGGCCTGGCCGGCGAAATCGGACACATGCACATCCGGGATGAAGAAACAGAAAGCTGCAACTGCGGCGGCGTAGGCTGTGTGGAGCAGGTGGCAAGCGCAACCGGAATTGCAAGAGAGGCCAGAAGGAAGATGGCGGAGCTTGACATCCCGTCGGCTCTCCGCAGCTTTGGCGATAATGTGACCGCTAAGGACGTCCTGGATGCAGCCAAAGACGGAGATGAGCTGGCAGGCATTGTCATGGAGGTGGTAGGCCATTACCTGGGCCTGGCGCTGGCTCAGATATCCATGGTGGCGGACCCTGAGGTATTCGTCATCGGCGGAGGCGTGTCAAAAGCAGGCTTGTTCCTTGTGGATGTGATTTATAAGCACTACGATAAATATACTCCTATTTCAAAAAATAAGAGCAGGATCGTTTTGGCAACCCTGGGCAATGACGCAGGAATTTACGGAGCGGCCAGGCTGATTCTGGATTGATTGAATAAGACAAAAGCGGATTCTTTAGAATCCGCCTTTTTTTATATGTTTTTTATGTAATTTTCTTTATAATAAACCTTTGCGCAGATAGACATTATTTGATCTTATTCGACATTTTTCGACACCTCTTGCTTTTAAAGCCCTTGTTTGCTATAATGATTCAAATTAAATTTCTTCCGGCATATATAAAATTTTAAATATCTATAAATTGACAGAATGCCGGGATACAGAAAGTCCGGGAAATTTAAAAAATATAAGGGAGGATCGTTATGTTCAAAAGAAAAAAGGAAATAAATTTAAACTCCTCAGCAAAAGGGTTTGGTTCACTTTTTGGTAAAATCATGACATTTATCGGCGGATCTGTTGTTCTGTCATTTCTCGTAGTGGGCATTATTATCACAGTCCTTGCGGGAACCACCGTTATCCGTCTTACCAACAATGAATTAAGCGCCCGGTCTCAGGCGGCATCCAATGAAATTGCAGCTTATTTTCAGCGTTATTATGAGATAGCCAATCAGCTGGCTTTAAACAGCCAGGTGGATGAACTGTTTGCCGATCTGGGCCCGGGCATGAGCTTTGATCAGGTGGAGTCCTTTGCGGGTGCAAGGAAGACCATCGAAAATATTCAAGCCCTCAACAGCGATTCCCTGGTGTCCATCTGGCTGGGGGATGTTGATTCCAGCCAGTTTGCCAATTCCATCGGAGATTTTTCAGATAAAAGCTGGATCATAAAGGAACGCCCCTGGTATATCCAGATGGCCGAAGAAAATAAGACCGTCATGACCGAGCCTTATGAAGACGCTGCCACAAAGCTTCAGGTGGTGACTGTGGCGACTCCGGTATACAAACCGGGAACCCAGGAAATCATCGGGGCCATCGGCATTGATTTCAACTTAAAGGGGCTGGAGAAGGTCATGAGCTCCTATACCCTTGGGGATACCGGATTTTATATTTTATCGACGAAAGCCGGCCAGATCATGTACCATCCGGTTTCCGAGGACATCAACCGCAATGTGGCGGATACGGATATGTCGGACAGCTTTAAAAATGCCGTCCTGTCCCATACCATGGGAAGCCTGGAATATACGTCTCACGGCACTCACAGCCACGGATATCTCGCGCCCGTAGGAGAAACAGGCTGGCTGGTGGCCACCGGACTGCCGGACAGAGAATTTAACAAGGAATATTCCGGGATCCGGATTGCCATGATCATTGCCTTTCTCATTACGGTTGCATGTATTTATCTGATGATCCTGCTGACATCCAGACAGATCATCCGGCCCATTAAGGCTCTGACCGACACAGCAAATCTCATTGCATCCGGAAATCTGGATGTTTCCGCGGAGGTGAAATCCCGGGATGAAACGGGCCAGATGGCGGCTGCCCTCAACGGCACCGTATCCCAGCTGCAGAAGTATACTGCATACATAAAGGAAATCACCCGGACACTGGAAAATATGGCGGACGGAGATATGCGCATTCATTTGAAAGAGGATTACGTAGGCGAATTTGCCTCCATCCGGACAGCCTTTGAAAACATTTCCACCTCTTTAAACGGAACTCTCCACTTAATCAACACTTCTGCGGAGCAGGTCAGCGTGGGCGCTGACCAGGTTTCCAGCGGAGCCCAGGCGTTGGCATCCGGGTCAACGGAGCAGGCGGCCACGGTGGAAGAACTGAATGCCTCCGTCAGCGAGGTAAGCAGCCAGGCAGCGGCCAATTTAATCAGCATCGAAGCATCTGCAAGCTCGGTGAAGCAGGTGGCAAAGGATATTGGGAAAGGCAATACCCAGATGAAGCGCCTGACAGAGGCCATGGCTGAAATCAGTTCTTCTTCCAGCCAGATTTCCAATATTACAAAGACCATTGAGGACATTGCTTTCCAGACCAACATCCTGGCTTTAAATGCTGCCATCGAAGCGGCAAGGGCAGGAGCGGCAGGCAAGGGCTTTGCCGTGGTTGCCGATGAGGTCCGCAATCTTGCCGCCAAATCTGCTGAGGCGGCTAAACATACGGCAGAGCTGATAGACTCTTCCGTGGAAACCGTGGAACGGGGAACCCAGATCGCCTCCCAGACGGCCCAGATCTTACAGAGCGTCGGAGCCAGCGCCCAGACCATGATGGATAGCATTGCCCAGATCGAACAGGCTTCCAACCAGCAGACCAGCGCTATTGACCAGATCAAGGTGGGCTTAAACCAGGTTTCCGCCGTTGTACAGACTAATGCGGCTACGGCTGAGGAGAACTCCGCCACCAGCGAGGAGATGTCGGCCCAGGCAGCGACCCTGCGTTCGGAAATCGGAAAGTTTAAGCTTACGGATGACAGGAATTGGAATGCCAGTGCGGGCGGCGAGACCTATAAGAGCGGGAGCTTGAAAAGTGATTTTGAAAGCGACTTTGAAAAGTATTGATGCAATCTGATATTATGATGTAATCTGATATTATGATGTAATCTGATATAATAATGCAATTCGATATATTGATACAATTCAATATAAATAGAAAAAGTACGGATGTATAAGACATGACAAAAGCAGCGTTTCCAAATCCCTTTGTGGGAAAAGGAAACGCTGCTTTTTGTAAGTCCCCATATTTCTTAAAACACCGTGATATGAAGCTGCTATAGGGAATCTGCAGGGGGCAGCTGTGCTGCTTCCTTTGGAACCGGAATGGAAAACCAGATTACTGTAAATACTTTGCAGCGGCTGTTAATATGCAGGCCTGAGTCCGGTCCGTAGGATAAAACCAGCCTGGAATTTGTATTCACCAACCCGATGTTCTGATTGGATGCCGGGGTGGCCTGTGCCAGGTCTTGTTTGATTGCCGCAAGCTTTTGGGCGGGAATTCCATTTCCCGTATCATAGATACTGAAATAAATCCGGTCTTTTTTTCTGTGCACAGAGACACGGATTACTCCCTTTCCTTTTTTCTCTTTAATGCCATGATATATTGCATTTTCCACAAGGGGCTGTAAAAGCATTTTCTTGACCGGGTAGATGGAGCAGTCCCGGGCGACCTGGAATTTTGCATTAAATTTATCCACATAGCGAAGCTTCATGATTTCAAGATACTTTTTCAGATAGTCGATTTCATTCTGAACCTTTACATTCTCCTGAGGATCGCTGAGTGAATATCGCATTATTGCGGAGAGGTACGATATCATCTGGCTGCACCGGTTTTCTGAGCCGGTCAGCTTCACAGACTCCCAGTAAATGCTGTTTAATGTATTATGAAGAAAGTGAGGATTAATCTGGTGCTGCAGGGCCTGCATCTTGGACAGCTGAAGCTTGGCGGTCTTTTCCGAATCCTGCATCTTTAGATAGTCCTGTTCGATGAAAAGCCGGATTACATTGAGCAGTATATATTCAAACGGATTGGAGCTTCTTCTGGAAAGGGGCTGTATTTTCTTTAAAGCAGTATCCGGCATGCTGAAGGTGCTTATAATTCTGCGGAGATATTTGTAATCATGCTGGGTTTTAAAGAATGCGATTATACAGGCCATTCCAATGGCTGCCAGTGTGATGAAAATATACATGCTGGTCAGACTTATGGTGGTTTCATAGATTTTGTCCTTAGGAGTCAGCAATAAATAGGAGAATCCGTAAGAACGGGGAGAGTGCAGATAGGTCGCGGAATAAGAGGCATAATCCCGGCTTGCCACCCCGGCAGCGCTCTGCTTGTAATCGGAGGCCATCTGCTCTGAAAGGGACAGGAGCATTTCTTCTGAAAATTCACTGGTGGAAGGCCAGACAATCCGGTTGTCAGAGTCAACTAAGAAAATTTGCTGGTCCTCATACTCCAGCAGCTTTTGAAGCTTGGTTTTCAGCCGGTCCGCATTGAAGCTGAAAATGATCAGGCCGTTCTGGACGTCCGTGGTCCTGTGGTACAGCTTTCTGTAAATGACCAGGCTGGGATTGGGATATTCCGTATACAGCAGCGGGTCATCGGAGAACTCCATCCACACGTCTTCTGCTCCGGCATGGTGATAGGAAGCCAGAATTTCTTCCTCCTTGTCAGGAGGAAAGGAAATCAGCTTTGCGCTTAAGGGAATGAAAATCCGGCTGTAATCATTTTTGTAGTAAATATAAATATTCTGGAGATAGTTGTCCGTGTAAATCAGATTCTGAAAGTTCAGAGAAATATTTTCAACGGATTTGATGGAATTTAAGGAGAGTGACTTTTCTGCAAATGCATTCTTTAGCTGTAAGTTTACCCTGGGATTGGAGGCAAAAAAAAGATATGCGTTGTCAACGTGGGTATAAAATGTTTCCAGGATATCATCTGCCTGATTTAAGATACGGGTAGCCCTTTTTTCAGCTTCCTGAGTGCTTTCCTTTGCTGTCCGGAAAATGCTGTATAAGCCAATGAGCAGAAGCGGTATTAAAATCAGCAGACTGTTGACCAGCAGGCTGCGGATGAAAAAACGGACAGTTGTGGAATGATGCTTTTTATTCAGGCCATCAAAAAGTGGATTATTTTTCATGATTTCTATATTCCGTGGGGGTGACGCCCCAGTAGGCCTTAAAGGCTCTTGCGAAGTTATTTGGATTTACATATCCGATCATATTGCTGATGTTGTATATTTTTGTGTCCGGGTCCTTTAAGAGAAGGGCTGCCTGCTTCATCCTGGCCTCATTGAGCAGATCTGAAAAGGTTTTGGAGGTTTTCATCTTAATCAGCTGACTGAGGTAGGAGGGATTTAAGTACAGGGATTCTGCCAGAGAGGACAGGGAGCCTTCCCTGTAATTCTGGCTGCAGTAGGCCTGCGTCTTCTGGATAATCTCGTCGGAGCAATGGTTTGGTTTATTATCAGAACTGATGTTGTATTTTAAATCCAGCTCTTTCTTTATAGTTCCGAAAATTTCTTTCAGCTCTGAAAAGTTGGTAGGCTTTAGTACGTAATAACGGACACCGTACCGTACCGCATTCTGGGCGTATTTAAAGTTATCATGGGCGCTTAGGAAAACCACTGTGGGCCTGGAGCCTGTCAGCTCTGAAACCGCCTTTGCCAGCTCAATTCCGTCCATATCAGGCATACTGATATCCGTCAGGATTACGTGTACCGTGTTCCCTTTTAAAAATTCAAGTGCTTCCAGCCCGCTGTCTTTCTGGCCGCATATGTGAAACCCTTGTTCATTCCATGGAAAACAGGACGCAAGAATATTGCGGGAATTTGCTTCATCATCCACAATCAGAAGTTCATACATTTCATTTCCTCCCCACCATACCGCATTGATATAAAAAATTATAGCATGCGGCAGTATGGTAGTCAAAGGGGATAGCTGCCAAGGGACATTTCCCTAAAATAAAGATAGCCGGGTAAAATAAAGATAGATTGAAATGATAGGGGGATATAATGGGTACAAGGGCGCATAACCCCGGTGCCATGATAAAATACGGATAATGAGTTGTGTTCCAATGGAACCGGCAAATGAGTGAAGGAGGATTTATCTATGTCACCGTTAAAATCAAATGCTGCGAGGATGCCGGCTGTGAGAAAATATCCGAAAAACTGGAGATGGGGAATGCTCTTTATTCTGCCCTGGCTGCTGGGATTCGTTGTGCTTCAGGCGTATCCGTTAGTAATGTCCCTGTATTACTCCTTTACGGATTTTTCAATTCTGGCGGAAGGCAAATGGGTTGGTACGGATAATTATATCAAGCTGTTTACAAAGGATAAGTATTTCGTAAAATCTTTTCTGCTGACCTTTAAGTACGCTCTGATGTCAGTGCCCATGAAGTTAATTATGGCTTTGATTGTAGCAATGATCCTGAATATGCGTTTAAAGGGAATCAACCTGTTCCGTACCGTATACTATCTGCCCTCCATTATGGGCGGCAGCGTGGCAATCTCTATTTTATGGAGATTCATGTTCATGAAAGACGGCATGCTGAACAAATTTTTAGGCATTTTACATATTCCGGCGGTGAACTGGCTGGGAGATCCGGATATCGCTCTGGTAACCATCAGTCTTCTGGTCATCTGGCAGTTTGGCTCCTCCATGGTTCTTTTTCTGGCAGGGCTTAAAAATGTGCCTACAGAGCTATACGAAGCGGCAGAGGTTGACGGGGCGACCAAATGGGTCCAGTTCTGGCACATTACGTTTCCCATGCTGACACCGGTTGTTTTCTTTAATCTCATTATGCAGATCATACATGCGCTGCAGGAATTCACCTCTGCATTTATTATTACCAACGGAGGGCCCAACCATGGAACCTACCTGATGGGGGTTAAGATTTATGAAGACGCATTTAAAAACCTGAAAATGGGATATGCATCTGCTTCCTCATGGGTGATGTTTGTGGCCATACTTCTGATTACGCTTCTTGTATTCCGCTCATCGAGTGCATGGGTATTTTATAATGATGGAGGGCTGGATTAATGAGAACAAAAAAGAACAATCTTATGGCATATGTTATTTTAATTGTTGTGGGAACCATCATGATTTATCCTTTGTTCTGGCTGTTTTTCGCCACATTCAAGGACAATAAGGAGCTGTTTGGAAAGATGAGCCTGCTTCCGGAGCATTTTTCTTTCAGCGCTTACAAGGAAGGGTGGAAGGGAAGCGGACAGTTTACCTATCTGACATTTTACTTAAATACCTTTAAGCTGGTCATTCCCACTGTAGTATTTACAGCCTTATCCACAGGAATCGTCGCATACGGATTTGCCAGATTCCACTTTCCGTTTAAGAAGATCCTGTTTATGCTGATGATTTCCACCCTGATGCTGCCGGATGCGGTTATCATGATTCCAAGATATGTTGCATTTAACAAATTCGGCTGGGTTGACACCTACCTGCCTTTCTGGGTTCCGGCAATCCTGGCCTGCTATCCTTTCCTGATCTTCATGCAGATTCAGTTTTTAAGAGGAATCCCCAGAGAACTGGATGAGTCGGCCTATATGGACGGATGTAATCCCTTTATGGTATATGTAAAGGTACTGGCGCCGCTTTTAAAGCCTTCCGTCTTTTCCGTTGTGATCTTCCAGACCCTCAGGGGATGGACTGATTATTTCAATAACCTGGTGTACATCAGCAGCGTGAAAAATTTCACCCTGTCCCTGGCCTTACAAATGTCCATCGACAGCCAGGGGGCCTCCACACCGTGGAACCAGGTGCTGGCAATGTCCTTTATATCCTTGATCCCGCCCATTCTGCTTTACTTCTTTGCACAGAAATACTTTGTAGAGGGGATTACAGCCGGAAGCATAAAGGGATAAAAAAATGATAGATGAACAATATGAAGATAGATTTTAAAGATATGCACCTGTAATCTGAACAGGGGCTTGACCCATTGGATTTATGGTAGAATGGAATTATCAAACATTGAGGGGAAACCTGATAAAGGAGAAGGAGGAAAGAATTTATGAAAAAGCAATTCAAAAAAAGCGCAGCCCTGCTTATGGCAGCTTCCATGGCGGCAGTATCCCTGATGGGCTGCGGTTCAAGCGCCAAAAGCGCTGATACCACCTCAGCAGCCCAGAGCAGCACAGGGGCGGAGAGCACAGAGGCCGGAAAACCGGCATCCGAGGGAGAGCCTGTAACCCTGCGTTTTTCCTGGTGGGGAAGCGACAGCAGGCATAAAGCCCTGCTGGCTGTAATTGAAGCCTATGAGAAAAAGAATCCCAACGTAAAAGTGGAAGCAGAGTATCAGGGGTATGACGGATACTATGAGAAAATCATGACAACCCTTTCCAGCAATACGGCGCCGGATATTATCCAGCTGAGCAAGGAATGGCTGCCTGATATTCAGGGAGCCAAGCATTATCTGGCAGACTTATCCACACTGCCGGTGGATTTAAGTACCTTAAAGGACCGTCTGCTGGAAATTGCAGGCACTTATAAGGGTGAGCCAAATGTGTTCCCCTGCACCGTGGGAGGCTCCGTTACTTATGTTAATACTGATTTTGCAAAGCAGTATGGAATTGATTTAACCAAGACCTATACCTGGGATGAGATTAAAGAACTGGGAAAATCCATTCATGAGCAGGACAGCGATGCGTATCTGATGACAGCGGATGCAGATATGCTGAACCGGTTATTTGTCCAGCCTTACCTGGTACAGAAGACAGGAAAGCCTTTAATTGATGAAGAAACATATGCCATGAATTTTTCAGAAGAGGATGCGGCAGAAGCATTTCAGAATATTGTGGATCTGTATGAGTCCAATACCCTGGAGCCGTTCGGAGACGCGGCAACCTTTGCAGGTCAGGCGGATCAGAACAACAAGTGGATTAACGGAAAGATCGGCATGATTGTGGACTATACAGGAAGCGCTCCTAAATATATCGCTTCCATTGACAGCCCCTTAGATGTTATTCCCATGCCTGTTACGGGTGATGCGAAGTGCAGCGGTGTTGCATACAGCGGAGACAGAGGCTTTGCAGTTAACGATAATTCTGAGCATAAGGAAGAGGCCGCAAAGTTCCTGGATTTTCTGATGAATGATCCGGAGTCCATCGCAATCTGTAAAACCGATGTGGGATACTGCCCCACCAAGCAGTCTGACGACATTCTGATTGCAGCAGGGGTTGTAAGTGAAATCCAGAAAAAGGGCGTTGAAATTTCTGAGCCCAATTCTTATACCAACAATATGGTCAGCGGAAATACCGAGCTTGAAGTGGCCCGAAAAGACTTAATCCAGGAGGTTGTTTACGGAGATATTACTCCGGAGGAAGCAGCGAAGGAGCTGACAGAGCAGTATCAGACCATTCTGGATGAGCTGAAGGCAAATAAATAATAAAAAACAAATAGTGAGTTACACAATGGAGGGTGTTGTAAAATTATATTTTGCAGCATCCTCTGTTTTAATCGGACGAAAGCCAATGGCTGAATGGAGGAGCGTATGAAAGACAAAACATATTACCAGGAAATGCTGCTGAATCTGGTGGAACCGCTGAAAAAGCATTACAGCAAGGACTGTGCCAGCTTGCAGCTGGGAGCGTTTGCAGCAGGCTACGGCAACCGGATTGCCGGAATGGAAGGGTTTTCCCGTATTTTATGGGGCATGGCATCCTACTGGGCCGGAGGAGGAAAAGATGAAAGTCTTTTGCCGGTTTATCAAAAAGGGCTTTGTGCAGGCACCAGCCCTGCATCAAAGGAATATTGGGGAGATTTACACCATAAGGACCAGAGAATGGTTGAGATGGCTGCTGTCAGCTACGGAATCCTGCTGGTTCCGGAAAAGCTGTGGGGCCCCCTGGGTGAGGCGGAAAAGCAGAACCTTGCAGACTGGCTGTACCAGATCAACCTTTATTCCCAGGCGGACAACAACTGGCAGTACTTTAAGGTCATTGCAAATCTGGCCCTGAAAAGCGTGGGAAAGAAATGGAACCAAGATCAGGTAAAGGATGCCATGGACCGATACGAATCCTTTTATCTGGGCAATGGCTGGTACTCTGACGGAAAGCGGCCTCAGAAGGATTATTATACGTCCTTTGGCATTCATTTCTACTGCCTGCTATATGCGAAGTTTATGGAAAAGGAAGACCCGGAGACGGCAGAGCGCTTTAAGAAACGGGCAGCAGTATTTGCAAAAACATTTATTTACTGGTTTGACGACGAAGGCAAGGCCCTTCCCTTTGGCCGTTCCCTGACCTACCGCTTTGCCCAGGCTGCCTTTTTCAGCGCCTGCGCCCTGGCAGGGGTGGAATGCTTTTCCTGGGGAGTTATGAAAGGAATCATTCAA
>JASGGP010000079.1:0-16037 GCA_047604985.1 Lacrimispora sp. | reverse complement strand
ATGAATTTTCCGCCCTGTTCCGTGACAGCGGATTATTCACATAAAGCAAGTACTTCCCAGGAAGAATTTGAAACATCCTCACACCCTTTTTATAATAACATTATAGATCATAGTGTTGTTATAAAAGGGGTGATTTTTTATGCTTAGAACCAGTTCTGTCTGCGGCCTCATACTGGCCGCAGGCTTATCCAGCCGCATGGGGGATTTTAAACCGCTGATGCCTTTTAAGGGAAAGGCTCTGATTGAAAGCACCATTGACAGTATGCTGGCAGCCGGAGTGAAACAAATTGTAATCGTTCTGGGTTACCGGGAAATGATATCGAATCAATCCTTCGCCTTCATTATGGAAAGAAATCATTTATACCCGCAATCCTCACTATGAAACAACCGATATGCTGACATCCATAAAATACGGTCTTCGTGCCCTGCCCCGCTGCAAAGCTTTTTTCCTGCTTCCAGGCGACATGCCGGTCGTTAAAAAAAGCACCTTTCTTAAGCTGTTAAAGGCCCGTCCGGCAGGCAGGCCCTCCGTCCTCTTCCCAACTCTGGGAGAATATCGGAAGCACCCTCCTCTAATCGATTACAGATTCCGTGATATCATATTGGAATTTGAAGGAGAAGGCGGTCTGCGGCAGATATGGAAGCAGCAGGAGGCTTCCATCATCCAGGTCCCTGTGGATGATGACGGTGTATGGATTGATCTGGATACCAGGGAAGATTATGAAGTCTGCATCAGCCGGTTTTGTCCGGCAAAAATTTAAAAGGAGGTAATAAAAAATGGAAAGCATCAGTCAGCCAGTAGTTAAAAAAGATCATGAAGCAAAGATGACCGGCCGCTCTGTTTATGTGGGCGACTATGATAACGACGGTGTTCTGGTAGGAAAAATGCTTCGTTCAAAGCTTGCCCGCGGAAGGCTTTTAGCCGTAAACATCCCTCAGCTTCCTGACGGTTATTTTTACGTTGATAAGTCTGATGTCCCCGGTGACAACAATGTGAACATCGTGATGGACGATACGCCTGTTTATGCCCGGGAAACTGTAGAGTACGTAGGAGAGCCTATAGGAATGGTGGTTGGGCCGGAAGAATCGGTAGTCGACCGCATCCTGGCTGAAATCCAGGTTTCTTACGAAGAGCTGGAACCTGTTCTGGACCTTGGCAAAGCGGATAACGTATTCTTTGATTATGAGTACGGCAAAGGCGATATGGAAAAGGCTTTTGCAGAGGCTGATAAGATTTATGAAGAAGAATTTATGACCGGTTACCAGGATCAAACCTATTTGGAAACCCAGGGCATGATGGCGGAGCCTGAGGAAAACGGAAAGATGTTCGTCCATGGCTCTCTCCAATGCGCCTACTACGTTCACGGAGCGGTTATGCGGGCCCTTGGCTGCGGGCCGGATCAGGTACATATCAAAC
The DNA here is from genome assembly GCA_047604985.1 of Lacrimispora sp. Classification (GTDB taxonomy): domain Bacteria; phylum Bacillota; class Clostridia; order Lachnospirales; family Lachnospiraceae; genus Lacrimispora. The sequence continues at coordinate 14,620 of JASGGP010000079.1, read as the reverse complement.
AGGATGTAACCGGCGGAGGTTTCGGCGGCAAAGAGGCATTTCCGTCGATTCTCGGCTGTCAGGTGGCCGTTGCCGCCAAAAAGGCCGGTGCTCCGGTACGCTGCATCTTTGACCGCCGAGAGGATTTGGAGTTTACCTCCAAACGCCATCCCTCACTCTGCAAATACAAGGCTGCTGTTAAGGACGGTAAAGTGACGGCCATGGACATTGATGTAAAATTCAACAGCGGCGCTTACACCACTCTGTCTGCCGTGGTGCTTCAGCGGGGAATCATCTGTTCAAGCGGAATCTATAATCTGAGAACCTTCACGTAAGAGGAAGGGCTTTGAAAACCAATACCACTCCCACAGGAGCCTACCGCGGCTTCGGTGCTCCCCAGACATTCTTTGCGGTTGAAATGATGATGGACCACATCGCAATGGATCTTGGAACCGACAGTCTGGAATTTAAAGAAAAGCACATTGTAAAACAGGGTGATTCCACTTCCACCTCCGGGAAATACCATTTTCCGGTACCCATTCCTGACATGATTGAAGAGATGGACCAGGCATGTGATCTCCGAAGGAAACACCGGGAATATGCAAAGCCTCAGACCGGGCGGTACCGCAGAGGAATCGGCTTTTCCATGCATTTTCATGGCGCAGGATTTACCGGCTCCGGGGAGCGGGACCATATCAAAGCCGTATGCAAGCTTCACAAATATCCCGACGGCACAGTAGAAATCCTGGCTTCCAACGGCGAGATCGGCCAGGGGCTGCGCACTACATTTCCCAAAATCGTTGCGCGGGAGTTAAACCTTCCTCTTGATAAGGTTTATTATGATCATCCGGATACGGCCCGGGTTCCGGACTCCGGCCCTACCGTTGCTTCCCGCTCCCTCATGGTAGTAGGAGAACTTCTCCGCCGCTGTGCCATTAAGCTCCGCACCCAGTGGAAGGAGGGAGAAGACCAGATTGTGGAAGAGCGGTTTAAAGAGCCTGATTTTGTCATTCCTTTCTATCTGGATAAATTCCAGGGCGACGCCTATCCTACCTATGCCTGGGGAGTCAATGCTATTGAGGTGGAGGTGGATACCTACACAGGACTGACAAATATCCTTGGCGCCTACGGCAACTTTGATGTAGGCACTCCCATTGACTATAACATTGTTATTGGGCAGATGGAAGGCGGATTCCTTCAGGGAATCGGGTATGCTTCCACAGAACATATGGACTATGACCAGAAAGGAAGAATACGCAACAATTCTTTCTCTGATTATTTAATACCGACTTCCGCCGATGTGACAAATTTAAAATGTATGCTGCATGTGGAAAAATATCCCGATGGACCCTATGGGGCCAAGGGGGCCGGAGAACTTCCTCTGGTAGGGGCTCCTGCCGCTTATGTGGAGGCTGTGGAACAGGCGCTGGGACATGGGGTTAAGCTGAATCACGCCCCGTTTACAGCAGAGGATACCATGAAAATGATTATGAAGGAGGGTTTATAATGGAAGCAATTAACTTTCTGTTGAATGGTGTGGAAACTGCCTATTACGGCAGTGCTGCCGACCGCCTTCTGGATGTCTTAAGAGATACCTGCCGCATGACCAGTGTCAAATGCGGCTGCAAGGAAGGGGAATGCGGCGCCTGTTCCGTCCTGATGAACGGAATACTTGTTAATTCCTGCTGTGTGGCTATGGGAGCTGCGGAGGGCGCCAATATTGTCACTCTGGAAGGATTCCGGGAAACAAAACGATTCGCCGTATTAGATAAGGCATTCGCCGCCATGTCAGCGGTACAATGCGGCTTCTGTATTCCGGGAATGGTTCTGGCAGCCGAAGCCCTGTTAAGTAAGATTCCTCATCCCACAGACAGCCAGATAAGAGAAGGGCTTTCCGGTAACCTGTGCCGCTGCACCGGATACAATGCCCTGGTAAATGCAATTCATACCGCTGCAGAGGAGGGAAACGGATTATGGTAAATGGATACAGACCGGCTTCTTTACAGGAAGCATTGGAGATAAAGAAAAATACCGATGCAGTTCCCTATGCGGGCGGCACCGACCTCATGGTAGAAAACAGAAAAGGCGTCTCCTATCTTTTCTTAAACGGATTGGAAGAACTAAGACATATACGGGAAGAGGGGGACTATATTTCCATCGGTGCCTGCGTTACGTTTACAGAGGCACTGGAATCCGGCCTCATTCACCCTCTTCTGAAAGAAGCCGTCTTACAAATTGCCGCTCCGGCAATCCGGAATACAGGAACCTTTGGCGGCAATGTGGGAAACGGATCTGCCAAAGCCGACTCAGTGCTGATCTTTTTTGTCTGTGGCGCAAAGGTACGTCTTGCATCCATCCACGGCCAGAGGACCGCAGATATTGAGGATTTTTATAAAGGAAGAAAAGAACTGGACTTAAAACCAGGGGAACTGATTACAGAAATACTGGTTCCAAAGCAGGGACTGGATAATTATTATTACAAAAAAGTGGGCGGGCGAAACGCCCTTGCTATCTCCCGCGTTTCATTTGCAGGACTGATCACCATAGAAAATGGGCGGATCGAAAACATGGCTGCCGCTTTTGGTGCGGTATCCGATACGGTTCTCCGTTTTCATGATCTGGAAGCCATGCTTTCCGGAAAGACACTTGAGGAAGCCAGAGCTGCAAAAGAAAAACTGCTGGCTGCCTACGAGGAGCGTCTGGTCTTAACCAGAGGCCGTGTATCAGCAGAATACCGAAAAGCAGTCTGTATGAACCTGCTTAAGGATTTCTTAGAAGAAAAGGGCATTTAGCCGAAAGGAGTTTACACATGTACACATTACATATTAACGGATGCAACTACGAAGCACCCCACGACAAGAAACTGCTGCGCTTCCTGCGTGACGACCTTCATTTAACTGCCACAAAGGATGGCTGCAGTGAAGGCGCCTGCGGAACCTGTACGGTTCTCATCGACGGAAAAAAGGTAAAGGCCTGTGTTCCTAAAATCAGCACACTGGAGGGAAAAAACATCCTCACCGTAGAAGGAATCGACCCGGAAGAAATGAAAATTTATGAACACTGTTTTGCAGATGCCGGAGCCGTTCAATGCGGATTCTGCATTCCGGGCATGATCCTGTCGGCGAAAAGTCTTCTTGATACGAATCTAAATCCAACCCGGGAAGAAGTTAAAAAAGCTATCCGTGGAAATTTATGCCGCTGTACCGGCTATAAAAAAATTGAAGATGCCATCCTTCTGGCTGCCGATTTTTTCAGAGATCAGCTGGAAATCCCGCTCCATCCCAATGCCCTGCACATGAATGAGCATTTCAAACGCATTGATGCCGCGGAAAAGGTAAACGGAACCGGAATCTTTACCGATGACATTTACATTCCGGGCATGCTGTATACCAAATGCCTGTACTCCAAATATCCCAGAGCGCGGATCAACCGGATCGATGTGTCAAAGGCACTGGAGCACCCTGACTGTGTGGAAATCCTGACAAAAAAGGATGTGCCTTGTAATAAAATCGGCCATATCAAACAGGACTGGGATATTCTCATGGGTGAAGGAGATATCACCCGCTACGTAGGAAATGCCCTGGCAGTGGTCGCGACAAACCGCATGGAATCCCTGGAAGAAATTTTGTCTCTTATTGACGTCGATTACACAGAGCTTCCTGCCATCACCAGCCCTTATGATGCCTTAAAGGGGGATGCCCCGCTCATCCATGAGGATGGAAACATCATGAGCCGGGCAAACCTGGTACGCGGCAATGCGGATGAGGCCATTAAGAAGTCAAAATATGTAGTGACCAGAAAGTACAAAACCTCCTGGCAGGAACACGGATTCATGGAGCCGGAATGCTGTGTGGCGCTTCCGGAGGGCGAAGACGGTCTTCTGATTTACACCACCAGCCAATCCATCTATGATGTTCAGAGGGAATGTGCGCAGATGCTTAACATCCCAAGGGAGAAGGTCCATTGCCATGCACCTCTGGTAGGCGGAGGCTTTGGAGGCAAAGAGGATATGTCCGTGCAGCAGTATGCGGCTTTAATGGCCTGGTATACAAAAAAACCGGTCAAAGTAAAATACAGCCGTCAGGAATCCCTGGATTATCATGTAAAACGCCATCCACTGGAAATGGAATTTACTACAGCCTGTGATGAAAACGGTCATCTGACTGCCATGAAAGGCGTTATTATTGCCGATACAGGCGCCTATGCGTCCCTTGGAGGTCCGGTGCTCCACCGTGCCTGCACCCATGCAGCCGGCCCCTATAATTATCAGAACATTGATATCTTCGGCATGTCCGTCTATACCAATAACGTAGTTTCCGGTGCTTACCGCGGCTTCGGTGTGACCCAGAGCTGCTTTGCCACGGAAATGAATATAAACCTGTTGGCAGAGATGGTGGGGCTTGACGCCTGGGAATTCCGTCGCCGCAATGCCATTAAGCCGGGTGATGTCCTTCCAAACGGACAGACCGCAGATCCCAATACCAACATGGAAGCCTGCCTTGATGCGGTAAAGGATATTTACTATGCCAATCCTTATGCCGGAATTGCCTGCGGCTTTAAAAATGCAGGAACCGGAATGGGCAAAATGGATGTAGGCCGTGTTCTTTTATCCGTGGAACAGGAAAAAATCCACATCCGGACCTCCGCCTCCTGTATGGGACAGGGAATCGGTCAAATGGTTTTAACCGAAATCTGCCATGTAACCGGACTTGATCCAGCCCTCTTTATCTTTGAGCATGCGGACACCATACGGACACCTGACTCCGGAACGTCTACTGCATCCCGTCAGACGGTTGTTACCGGTGAAGCAGCCCGCAGAGCAGGAGAAAAGTTAAAATGCGCTCTTGACAACGGAAACAGCCTCCCTGACTTAGAGGGACAGGAATTCTTTGGGGAATATTCTGCAAAAACAGATCCTCTTGGAGCCATCAAGGATAACCCGGTGAGCCATGTATCTTATTCCTATGGAACTCAGATCGTCATTTTAAATGAGGAAGGGAAGATCACCAAGGCAGTATCTGCCTTTGATGTAGGCACTCCGGTAAATATTCAATCCGTAGAAGGACAGATTGAAGGCGGCATGATTATGGGAATCGGTTACGGCGTAACGGAAGAATTTAAGTGCGAAAACGGATATCCAGCCAGTAAGTTCGGTACCATCGGCTTTATGAGAGCCGACGAAGCGCCTGAGCTGGAGGTAATTCTCTGCGAGCCAAAAGAAGAGAATAAACTGCCCTACTCTTTTGGCGCCAAGGGCTGCGGGGAGTTATGTATGATTCCCACCGCTCCGGCCTGCGCCCATGCTTATTACAGGCTGGACGGAACTTTCAGACAGAGCCTGCCGTTAAAAAACACCTACTATAGGAAGAAATAATCCGGTTTTTTAAAGCCAAAGGATTAAAATCCAAATAAAAAGGCTTACCCACCGTGAGAGTCAGATACTGATTCACGCGGTGGATAAGCCTTTTCATTATTGTATCAGCAGGTTGGCATAAAAAGCGGTCTGGTTCTGGTTGACCATAATCTTTGCAGCGGTCTTAAGCTTTTCCCGGGCTTCATGTCCTGCCAGTATGGTTTGAAGAACAGGTTCCACGCAGCCGCCTGCGTTTACATAGGACATACCGCAGGGTATGGTTGTAGTTACCAGCTTGGCAGTTTCATAGCAGTCCCTTAAGTATTTGCCGAGGCTTTCTCCAGACAGCCCATTTGTATTTCCCTGGATAAAGCAGCCGCGTATGGAAATGAAACGTAATTTCCTGGCTTCTGCGGATAATTGGGACAATTCTTTCGTTCGGAATCCCGTCAGCTTCCCATCATCATAATCTTTTAGAACAACGGTAATTCCTATTACTTCCAGATGGCCGGGAGCAAGATATCTGGATGCTGCTTCATTGATGAGTTCCAGCTCTTTAAAACTGGAGGCAACGAACCTGCATTTTCCGATGGAGGCCTCTACGGCAGCCGGATCATTAGAAAAAGCCCTCCAGTATATATTATTTTTGTCCATTCCGGCCTGAGATGCCATACCAATAGATTCTCCGTCTTCCACCTCCAACGCCCAATCCTTTTTTATCAGATACTCCAGGGTGGCTGTATTGATTTCTCCTTTATAAAGATATTGAAAGCCGGGAATCAGTTTTAAGGCTGACTCGGCTTTTTCCATGTTCATATTCATACCGGTTTTCTCCTTATTCTTTTATTCTACTTTCAGATTAAACGATTTGAAATATATTGCAAGTTCTTTTCCAGTAGAAATCGGAATATAAGAAAAGCCCCCGGGCGTTACAGCCGGAGGCTTATTTTTATATGGTCTACATCAGTGATTTATAAAGCCTGATAATATCCTCCAGGCTTGCTTCTCTTGGATTTCCGGGCGCACAGGCATCTGCGGCTGCGGATTCCGCCAGGAACTGAACATCCTCTTCCTTTACAATCTCCTTTAAATCTGCCGGTATTCCCACATCAGAGGAAAGCTGCTTCACAGCATCAATGGCCGCTTTCCGGTATTCCTCCTGAGTCATAGATTCGGTATTTTTCACACCCATGGCCTTTGCAATATCCCGGAACTTTTCGCCTGTGGCATCTGCATTATACTCCATAATAGTGGGGAGAAGAATGGCATTTCCCACGCCATGAGGGGTGTCATAAACAGCGCCCAGAGCATGAGCCATGGAGTGAACGATTCCCAGGCCGCAGTTGGAAAAGCCCATGCCTGTGATATACTGGCCCAGGGCCATGCCTTCCCGTCCTTCTGCCGTATTCTCCACTGCCCCTCTTAAGCTTGCGCCAATCAGCTCAACGGCCTTTAAATTGAACATATCGGTAATGGGATTGGCCCCCTTTGTAATATAGCCTTCGATGGCGTGGGTGAGGGCGTCCATACCGGTTGCCGCAGTCAGGCCCTTTGGCATGGTGGACATCATGTCCGGATCCACTACCGCAACAACAGGGATATCGTGAGGATCCACGCAGACGAATTTGCGCTTCTTCTCCACGTCAGTGATCACATAGTTGATGGTGACCTCTGCCGCAGTACCCGCCGTGGTGGGAACGGCAATAATGGGCACGCAGGGCTTTCTGGTAGGCGCAACTCCCTCTAAGCTTCTCACATCCTCATATTCCGGGTTGGTGATAATGATACCGATGGCCTTGGAGGTGTCCATGGAAGAACCGCCGCCTACGGCAATGATATAATCGGCCCCGGATCTCTTAAAGGCTTCCACTCCGTTCTGCACGTTCTCTATGGTTGGATTGGGCTTGATATCGGAATAAATCTCATATTCCATCTCATTCTCTTCCAGAAGCTTTGTCACCTTGGAAGTCACGTTAAATTTAATTAAGTCAGGGTCTGATGCAATAAATGCTTTTTTAAATTCTCTTTTTTTTACCTCTTCCGGGATCACCTGGATGGCGCCTGCGCCATGATAGGAGGTTTCATTTAATACAATTCTGTTTGCCATGGTATTCTCTCCTTTTTCTCAAAAAAGACTTGTTCAATATGTTATTATTTTAACAAATTCAGCATAAAAAATAAAGTTACAGTTCTTATGTTTTGTAACAAATGTTACACAAAATAAGAACTGTAACTTTCATTATGTGCATTTCTCCTATATTTATTACGGTTCATCCATGCCATTTACGGTATGGCAGGCCATATGACCAAAGTAAAAACCGCTTTATATCAGTCCTGCTTCCGAAAATACGGAGGACAGCTTGGGGGGCATGGCTTCCACCAGGCTGAAGGACATCTCCTCAGGAGTCCGGGGCATGCCGGAAAGGACCCATTTTACCGTCATGTAAACAGAGCCCCGGCAATACAGTTCCAAAAGGAACCGGATTTCTTCAGAAAGGGGCTCCTGCCTTTTTCTGGTAAGCAGCTCCGTATAAAAGCCCATGATGAGTTCAAAATCATGCTCTTTCAGGGAATTATAGTCGTCAGACCGGAAAGCCTCCGTAAAAAAGATTTTTTCTTTTTTAATGAATTCAAATTTTTCACTCAGGCTCTGGCATACGGTCTTGTCCACTCCGATCTGGGCAAAGGATTCCAGCACCAGCTTGTCAAAATACCAGTTGATTAAATCATATTTATCCTTAAAATTCCGGTAAAAGGTCTGCCTTGTCATGCCGCAGCCGTCCACGATATTCTGCACAGTGATCCGGTCCACAGGCTTTGCTTTCATGCAGGTCTTTATGGAATCCGCCAGACGGTACTTTGTTTTTTCGCTCTTGTTGGGATTTTCAGACATATTCCGCTCCTGTCCTCTTTATTTGCTTCCCATTGTACCATAAAGCAGTAATTTTTTCCAGCAGGCTTTTCTAGGCCTGGCTTTCCACAGGCTCCTCATCCCCTTGGATAAACATGAGGCAGAATGCGGCGATTAAAAGTCCGCAGGAAAACCATATGGTCTTTTCTTTCAGATAAGGGAGCAGAAAGCCTCCCGCAACCGCACCCACTGCAAATATGACGATAACCCCATAATAACGGAGACATTTTTCCAAAATTCCCTTTTCCCCGCTGTGACGGTACCGGTAGAGCAGCTCCGTGGCGCTTCTTAAGTTTCCGATGCACATGGTGCTGGCAAATGCCCCTCCCTTTATTTTGCGGAAAGCTTCCACCTGCATGGCACAGACAAAGGAAACCGTCACATTGGCGGCCATATCAAAGGATTGGGGAATAAACCCAACGAAAAAAAGCAGGAAAATTTCAAGGAGCACCACAATCTGTCTCCAGTGCAGCAGCTTATGCTCCTTAAAAATCCCGCGGATCACTTCCGATGCGTAAATGCCTGCCATAAAGGCCAGCACAGGGAAAAGATAACGGAGAGCTGTCCTCCAGCTCCCGTTCATCACATTGCAGCTTAAGATAATGATATTTCCGGTCTGGGCATTGGCAAAGACATTCCCCCGAAAAAAATAGGTATATGCATCCTGGTGCCCGCCGGAAAGCGTCAGCAGAATCCCGGTGGACACCGCCTCCGACATCTGCCCATGGATTTTTTTTTGAATCATTTGGCATCACCAACCTTCCAGAAAATAAATATATCACATTTCCCGCCAAATGAAAACTATGATGGCCTTTTATATTCTCCTATTTGGATTTCCCGGAATATTTCATTCCTGCCTTTGATATGTCCATAGTATACACAGCTCCCCCATAGGTATAATAGCTGTTTAAGTCCACCTTATGGGGAATTCCGTCAAGCTTTACAAACGCCGGTATATCCCGTTCGACATATTCCAGATCCAGCCGGTTCTTCACACAGTATTCTTCCAGAACAGCAAAGAATTCTTCTTTCGTCCTGGGCTTCTCATTTAAGTCAATGACCAGTGTCCGCCCGCCTTCTGACCTGTGATTCAGCTGGTCTGCAACATGCTTCATGTAGATATAATTTATGATCCATCTTCCGAAGAGAACCGCTGCATCTGCCAGAATCATATATCTTAGATAATCCGGGAGAAAGGCAGCCGACACCATAAGAATAAGCAGCAGAATGTCAAACCAGTATACAACAGTTATCCCCCGGAGCCAGGTATAATCAAGTTCAGGCAGGCTTTTGACAAGCCGCAGGAAGCAGCCGGCCAAAAGATACAGGAGGAAAACCGGACCGAGACGGGAAGTAATAAATTCCATTCCATTCCCTCCGGAAAGAGCCCAAAGCCCCAAAAGCCCGCCTGCAAACAGAATCACTCCCAGATTTGCTCCGGAAACTAAAATGTTCCAAAAGACCTCCCGTCTTCCCTCTTTCTCATTCATTTTCTTCCACCTCCAGAATTCTGTTTTTTACCTCTTTTAAATACTTCCTGGAAATGTAGGCCACCAGGGAATTGCCCATGGATACTTTCATAAGACCGTTCAGCATGGGTGTGTAGGATTCTGCCTTATCTATGTTGATAATCACGGACTTTGATATCCGGACAAAATTATGGGGAAGCAGTTTTTCCAGCTCATAAAGCCTCTTTTTCACCTCATAGACTTCCTGTCCGGTATGAACCATCTGTCTCTCTTTCACTGTTTCGATTAAATATATTTCACTGCAGGGAACCCGGCAGATATTTTCTTCCTGCTGGCATATAAGGGTCACTGAACGGAACAGCTCCTGCTCCAGATATCCGGCAAGCCGGTTCATGGCGCCATCCATCTCATGGATATGAAGCTCCGCATATTCCTCTGCCTCAGGGTTGATTTTACTGAATTTGACTTTCATTCCATTCCTCCTGACTACGGGTTTATCATATCATATTTGAAGCCCATTAGATAGTGATAACGGGCAAGTGGCCATCTGGGTGCGGTAAGCGGCATTTCTCCATATAAAGAGGCTGCAGGCGAAAGGGCAACCCAAAAGAAAAACAGGATGCGGCCTGCAGCCGTACCCTGTCTTAAATTATTCCCACAATATGATTTCCCCGGATGCAAGAGACTCCGGCACCTGAATGATTCTCTGGTTGGAGGAACCCTTAAACCGAAGATTCAAGTCCTTTTTCTCCACCTCAAACTTCCCGTCCACCAAAACATCTATACAGGCTAAAAGTCTTCCGGTCTCCTCAAGCCTTTCCATCATGTCTCCCAGGATATCTTTTTCGAAATCATATCCCGTATAGCACCAGATGGTCTTTTCCGGGAAACGCCTCTTTGCTTCCTCCACCAGAGGCAGAATTCCTTTCTGGTTAGCCGGGTGAAAGGGCTCTCCGCCTAAAAGGCTTAAGCCCGCAATATAGGTGTGATCCAGATATGCCAGTATCTTTTCCGTAATTTCCGCCGTGTATTTCTGTCCGTAATGAAAATCCCAGGCCTCCTCATTAAAGCACTCCTTACAGCAATGGGTGCAGCCGCTGACAAATAAAGATACCCGCACGCCCGGACCGTTGGCCACATCCGTGGGCTTTATGGACGCGTAATTCATGGCACAGCCTCCTATAAGTGAAGAACTCTGGACTTGATCTCTTTCGTCTTTCCGATATTCCAGAAATTCTCTCCAAGGTAACCGCAGGTTCTCCTGGTCACATTCATCTTCGCCTTGTCCTTATTATGGCACTGGGGGCATTCCCATTCCATATCATCGTTAATGATGATCTCCCCGTCAAAGCCGCACTCCCGGCAGTAATCCGATTTGGTGTTGAATTCCGCATACTGGATGTTATCGTAAATAAACTTCACCACATCCTCCATGGCCTCTAAATTCTTTGCCATATTGGGCACCTCGACATAGGAAATGGACCCGCCGGAAGAAATCTTCTGGAACTGGCTTTCAAAATTAAATTTAGCAAAGGCGTCGATATTTTCCCTTACATCCACGTGATAGGAATTGGTATAATAGCCCTTGTCCGTCACATCCGGTATAACACCAAACCGCTCCCTGTCGATTTTGGCAAAGCGGTAGCAGAGGGATTCTGCCGGCGTTCCGTAAAGCCCGAAGCCCAGGCCTGTTTCCTCTTTCCACCGGTCCACGGCCTTTCGCATCCGGTCCATGACACGAAGAGCGAATTCCTCTCCTTCCGGGGTGGTGTGGCTGACCCCTTTCATCAGCTTTGTGGCTTCATAAAGGCCGATATAGCCCAGGGAAATGGTGGAATAGCCATTCTTAAGCAGCGGGTCGATCTTCTCCCCTTTCTTAAGCCTTGCAATGGCTCCGTACTGCCAGTGGATGGGGCTCACGTCGGAAAGGGTTCCCTCCAGAGACTTATGCCTGCACATGAGAGCTTCATAGCTGAGGCTCAGGCGCTCATCCAACAGCGTCCAGAAAATGTCCTCGTCTCCCTTTGCCAGAATGCCGATCTGGGGCAGGTTTATGCTTACCACACCCTGGTTGAACCGTCCTTCGAACTTATAATTTCCGTTTTCATCCTTCCAGGTGGATAAAAAGCTTCGGCAGCCCATGCAGCTGAACACATTTCCTTCGTAATTTTCTCTCATCTTTTTAGCAGAAATGTAATCAGGATACATGCGCTTTGAGGAGCATTTCACAGCCAGCTTTGTAATATAATCGTACTTTCCGCCCTTTAGGCAGTTATTCTCATCCAAAACATAGATCAGCTTCGGGAAAGCGGGAGTCACATAGACGCCGGCCTCGTTTTTAATTCCTTCCAGCCTCTGGCGGAGAACCTCCTCCACGATCATGGCATTTTCTTCAATATATTCATCCTTATCATCCAGGCATAAAAACAGAGTGACAAAGGGCGCCTGTCCGTTGGTGGTCATTAAGGTATTGATCTGGTACTGGATGGTCTGGACACCGGACTTCAGCTCATCCATTAAGCGGATCTTCGCCATCTTTTCCACTACCTCATCCGTTACCGTGTCCCCAAATTCCTGATTAATCTGCTTGCGGAACTTATCATTGCTCTTTCTTAAATACTTTCCCAGGTGACGGATGTCCACCGACTGTCCGCCGTACTGGTTGCTGGCAACGGCAGCGATGATCTGGGTCATGACCGTGCAGGCAACCTGAAAGCTTTTGGGGCTTTCGATCATCTTTTCATTCATCACCGTGCCGTTATCCAGCATATCCCCGATGTTAATGAGGCAGCAGTTGAAAATGGGCTGCACGAAATAATCCGCATCATGAAAATGAATGGATCCCCGCTCATGGGCAAGGGAAATGTGCTCCGGAAGCAGCATGCGCCGGGTTAAATCCCTGGACACCTCGCCGGCAATATAATCCCTCTGGGTAGAAGCCAGAATGGTGTTCTTGTTGGAATTTTCCTCCGCCAGCTCCTTGTTCTCATTCTTAATGAGCTTTAAAATAGATTCATCCGTCGTGTTGGCTTTCCGGAGCAATTCCCTCTGGTAACGGTAAATGATGTATTTTTTGGAGAGGGTATATTTATTCTTTTTCACCAGACCGCTTTCGATCATATCCTGGATAGTCTCCACATTGACCACTTCGTCCTTGTGGCTCTCCACATAATCCAGTATAAGGCCGATCATATCCTCTTCTGCTCTCTCGGAAGCTTCCACCTCCGCATTGGCTTTCCGGATAGCCGTAACGATTTTCTCCCTGTCATACTCTACGATTCTGCCGTCGCGCTTTTGAACCTTAATCATTTTTGTCACCTTAACCTCTTCTATATTTTGTGTCTTATAATTAATTCCCACTATATCTAGTGTCTTTTTTTAATTATACACCACAACTGGAAAAAGTAAAGGATATTTTTACAGGATTTACCTGATAAAATTAGTCATTGTTTTTCTCTCCTGGGGCGGAAAGCTGATTCCTGCGGCCTTTCCGGCTTCCAGGCATTTTAACAACCAGGCCATATTTTTTCCTAAGTTCCTCATGGTCTCAAGGCCCTCTAAATCCTGCTCTACTTCTTCCGGGGTATTCCCATGAACCATATTCCAGTAGGTGGAGGAAACCACGGGCATCTGTGAGATTGTGAAATATTTATTTAATGTATCCAGGGCTGCCGTGGTTCCCGCCCTGCGGGCAGAAGCGACTGCTGCTGCCGGTTTAAAGGCAAAGCTTGAACCCGCATAAAAAAGGCGGTCTAAAAATGAGTAAAGAGCTCCGTTGGCAGAGGCATAGTAAACCGGGGAGCCTACCACCAGACCCTGGGCCTGCTCCATCTTATCCAGCACTTCATTGACTCCGTCATCCTTAAATACGCATCTGCCGGCTTTATAACAATAACCGCAGGCAATACAGCCGTGAAGGGCTTTATTCCCAATCTGAACCGTCTCTGTCTCAATTCCTTCCTGGTTTAACTCCTTTTCCACCTCGGCAAGGGCCCGGCCGGTACAGCCCTTTTCATGAGGGCTTCCGTTTAACAGCATTACTTTCATCATTCATCCATCCTTTCATTCATCATTCATCCAGGAGCCCGATCAAATCCTCTCTGGCTAAATTGCTTAAGGAAACCATACCCTCTGTGATAATCTGTTCCGCAAGATTCTTTTTCGACTCCTGCAGCTTTAAAATATTTTCTTCAATGGTACCTTTTGTGATCAGCTTGAATACGGACACCTGCTTTTCCTGTCCGATCCTGTGAGCCCGGTCCGTGGCCTGATTCTGGGCTGCGATATTCCACCATGGATCGTAGTGGATGACCACATCCGCCGCCGTTAAATTAAGCCCTGTTCCGCCTGCTTTTAAGGAAATGAGAAAGAGAGGAACCCCGTCATCCTTAAAGGAATTGACCATACGAAGCCGCTCCTCCTTGGGCGTGGCTCCTGTCAGCATATAATAGGAGAGTCCTTCTTTCTTAATCCTCTTTTCAATGATTCCCAGCATGGAGGTAAACTGAGAAAAGAGCAGGATCTTATGGCCTCCCTCCACCGCATTTCTCACCATGTCAATACAGGTTTCCAGCTTTGCCGATCCTCCGCTGTAATTTTCATAACATAAGTGGGGATCGCAACAGATCTGCCGCAGTCGTGTAAGCTCCGCCAGAATCTGGATAGTCTCCCTTCCCGTGCCGCCCTCCATGGCTTCCAGCTCCTTCTTTAAGCGGAAAGCATTGGCCGCATAAAGCTCTTTCTGCTCTTTATCAAAGGCGGAATAGACCACGGTTTCCAGCTTGTCGGGCAGTTCCTTCAGCACATCCTTTTTCAGCCGCCTCAGGATAAAGGGGCCGATCAGACGGTGAAGGCTTTCAAGGGCAGTCCGCTCCTGTTCTTTTACAATTGGCTGTTCATACTCCTTTT
>JASGGP010000078.1:0-16055 GCA_047604985.1 Lacrimispora sp. | reverse complement strand
GGCGTTTCTCAAGGCTGTCGCCGGGCTTTACGGCGCGGAATATTTCAGGATTGGTGGATTCCAGGGAGCTGGTGATGCTCTCCACCCCTAAGCCCTTCATCTCCAGAACCGCCTGTTCGGAAAAGGAAGGTCCCAAATTCACTTCAAGCTGCAGGCCGGAATGCTCCCGGATTGTCCGCACCATTTCCAGAAGCGGTTCCTCAAAGCCCCCGTCTAAATCGGTTCCTCCGCTGATATGGAATTGCCGGATTCCCATATTTTCAATCAGCTCCAGTCCCCTTAAGAGAGCGTCCATGGGAAAATGATCTTCCGTAAAAAAGCTGCAATAGGAACAGCGCGGAACCACACGGCACGGAAAAATGCCGCCGGAGCCGGAGGTCCACCATAGCTGATCACCCAGCATCTGCTTTCTTTTCTGACTTGCCCGCCGGAAAAGCTCAAAAGCTGCTTCCGGTTGATTTAAATTTCGCGCATTCTGCATTAATGCCAATGCCTCTGTAGGAGTAAGCTCCCGTTCCATGTTAATACCTCTTACTTTCCGTCAATGATTTCAGCAATCTGTGCATCGCTCATCTCATAAAGGAAGAAATGGCTGTAAAAATATTTGATTTCCTTGGTCAGCTCATCCCTGCTCATAATATCGGGATAAAGCTTGTTCATTGCCCAGAATATGGTAAGGGGCTGCTCCACCGTGCGGTTTCCCCAAACATGGGCGACCGTCGGCGTTACATAAAGGGCCTTATCTTTTACAGCGGTGATGTTCGCAAAACGGCTGTCTCCCTGATTTCTGCAATCTGAGCCTTATCCGTAAGAATCATGGCCTGGGGATTCCATTTCAGCAGATCCTCTAAGGTATAAGTCAGGGTGTCCTCCTTGCGCCCGTCATCGGTGACGCTGACGCCCCCTGCCTGGGCAATCCACCACTCGGCAATTTTATGAGGCTGGGTAAGTGTGGTGACGCTGCCGTAAAGCACGGTCTTTTTATCGGCAATTCCCTTGGTCAGTTCCTGGGCTCTTGCCAGCTTCTCGTCAAAGTATTTGATATAATCTTCTGCGGTTTCCTGCTTATTCAGCACCTCGCCCATGAGCGTAACTGCCTTTTTTACATCGTCAATCTCCGACCATGCAAGATAAACCGCACTGATTCCATTTTTTTCAAGAAGTTCTGCGGTTTCCTTGGTCATGGTAAAGCAAACGTCCGGCTTGGTCGCAAGTACGGTTTCCATTGATATCTCTTTATTGGCCTCAAAAATGGGAGCACCCTTAATCTGAGGCGCAAACTCATACTGCAGCTTCCAGTTGTCATTTTTTGTAAAGCTTTCCGGCATGTCATTGCAGATCTTGGACCCTTCTCCCATCAGCTCCACGAAAGCATTGAGAACGCCCACAGACCCAAAGGTGCCGATTTTTTCAATCTGTGCCGGAATCGTAACGGTACGGCCCGCCATGTCCGTAATGGTGCGCTCCGCAGCGGGAGCTGCTTCTGATGAAGCCGCCTGTGAAGATGCTGCCTCGGTTGTAACTGCTGTGGCTGCGGCGGCAGAGGCTGGCTCTGATTGGGCCGCTTTCTGTGAACAGCCCGTAATGCTGCCCAGCAGAAGCACTGCCGCCAAAAGTGATGCGGCTGTTAATTTTACTGATTTCATAACTACTTCCTCCTGATAAACTTATTTTTTAATTATCAAAACATAAGCGGAACGCAGACCTTTACTGCGTGTCCGTCCATGCTGATATCCGTTTCGGTGACACTTACAGGTGTCTGATAAAGGGAAGAAAGGGAATCGCTGGTGACGACTTCTCCGGGAGTTCCCTGGGCCATAATATATCCGTCCCGCATGAGCACCACGCGGCTGCAGGCAAGAAATGCATGCTCGGGAAAATGGGAGGTCATCAAAACCGTATATCCCTGGGCAGAAAGCTTTTTGATCACCCGCAGCATCTTGACCTGATTGCCGTAATCGAGGTTGGCGGTGGGCTCGTCCATAATTAAGATATCCGACTGCTGGGCCAGGGCCCGTGCCACCAGCACCATCTGCCTCTCTCCGCCGCTCAGCTCCTGAAACATGGCATGTTCCAGCTCCAGAATCCCCATGCGTTCCATTGCTTCCCGGGCGATGGAACGGTCTTTCGCACTGGGCGAGCCTCCCAAAGGGAGATGGGAAAGTCTGCCCATCAAAACAACCTCATATGCTTCGTAGGGAAATGTGATTCCGCTGGACTGGGGCACATAGGCCATCATGTGGGCGCGCTGGCGTGAGGAAAGGGAGGACGCCAGGTCCTTTCCGTTACACGTAATTTCCCGATTCATTTGGAATCCCAGCAGGCACCGCAGCAAGGTGTCTTCCCGGTTCCGTTAGGGCCCAGAGGACAATATCACCTTATAGCCTGAAAAGAGATGTCTTTGAAAATCATCCGATCCTGTTTATAAAAAAAGGTGACTCCATTCACGTCAAGCATTATGACCACCCCTTTCTGACACGGTAGAGAAGCAGTATGAAAATCGGCGTTCCGATTAAGGCGGTCAGCACACCCAGAGGCAGTTCAACGCCTTCAATCCCCCGCACAATATCATCAATTCCCAGCAGGAAGCAGCCACCGATCAGAAAAGAAACAGGAGCCAGTCTGGAAAAGCTGGACCCGCTGATCATACGGGCAATATGAGGCACTACCAGCCCCACCCATCCGATAATTCCGCTGATACTGACGGCGGAAACGGTCATCAGTGTGGAGGCAGTCACCACAACCAGCTTTGTAAGGGGCACATTTACGCCTAAGGCAGCCGCTTCATCCTCTCCTGCGGAAAGAGCATTAATCTGGTGACGGAACAGAAAAAGCAGCGCCGATGAAAGGAAAACGGCAGGCAGCAGAAACAAAACCTCCCGGCCCGAACCTCTCCCAAGACTGCCCATGAGCCAAAAGGTAATGGAGGGAAGCGCATTGTCCGTATCAGCCATGGTCTTTACAATGGAAAGCAGGGCCTGAAACAGGCTGGATACCACCAGTCCTCCAAGAATCAGCACCGTAATTGCCTGCCGTCCGATTGCATAGCCGATAAAATAGGTCAATACCACTGCCGCCATTCCAAAAGCAAAGGCGCAGAGCTGTATCTCCCACCAGGAAGCATTATGAATCATCGCAAGGGCCGCACCAAAGCCAGCGCCTGCAGACACGCCCAGAATATCAGGAGATACCATGGGATTTTTAAACAGGGTCTGATAACTGGCCCCTGAAAGGGAAAGTGAACCTCCCACAAGAATCCCCAGCAAGATCCGCGGCAGACGCACCTGTAAAATCACAGTCTCCAGGGTTTCTTCCCAATGACGCTCCACGGGAAAAAAGCGGGAAAGAAAACTTCATACTGTTTTAGGCAGTATGGAATACCTCCCCACCAAAAAGGATAAGAAAATGCCGCCAGAGCAGAATGCTTAAGAATAAGTAATGCCGCAAAATACCGTCGGTTTGTTCTTCTCATATGCAATCCCCATACTTATGTTTCTAATCTGCCCCAAAATGATATCCGGCTTCATCACGTAATCGTCCGTTTTTATAACATGCAGGTTCCTGCACAATCCTTTATAAGCTTTGTAAAGATAAAAGAAAATTTCGTTATTCTTGATTTGAATGACGGAATATAGAAATCGTTATCTTTTCAAAAATAACGATTCTTTTGTAAATTATACAATAAGTATTATAAAATAGCAACACATATAACAATTTTTTTTAGCCTACCTAAAAAATTTTTTTCTCAAAGTTTGGCCTGGTTCCTTACAATCTTTAGAGGTCTAAAAGGCCGCTGCCCTATAAGTGATAATTCACCTATTTTGCAGCGGCCCTTTCGCCTATGGAAAATTATTTAATAAAAATGGCTTAAGGCAAATGGCCCGGATTACCTCAAAAGGCTTTTCCTTCCGACCCTGCCAGACGGATAATATCCTTAATATCCTCTGTCAGCCTGTCATTTGCGTGCTGGGACAGCTTCCAGGAATGCCCCTGGTGGTCCATATTTTTTAAGCCGTCCTCGTAGTGTTCCACATATTTATAACGGATTTCCGTTCCGAAATTGATTTTTGCCACTCCCAGCTTAATGGCTTCCTTAATGATATCCTCTTTCATTCCCGTGCAGCCGTGAAGGACCAGGGGAATGTCCGTGAATTTCCTTACAGCCTCCAAAACCTCCAGGTGGATGTCAGGCTCTCCCCTGTAATATCCATGGGCGTTGCCGATGCCGATAGCCAGAGAATCCGGCTGGCACAGCTTTAAAAATGATTTCACCTCTTCCGGATTGACGATATTCTTATTTTCCAATACGGCCCCCATTTGATCAAGGCGCAGAAGCTCGCCGATTTCCGCCTCCACCGGTACTCCGAAGCACTTAGCCACCTTTAAGACCTCATTGGTCATTGCCGCATTTTCCTCTACGGATTTTTCAGAGCCGTCGATCATCAGGGAGGTGAAGCCCAGCTTCAGCGCCTCCATGCAGATATCAAAATCAGCGCCATGGTCCAGATGAATGGATACCGGAACCGATACCTTGCCCGCACACCATTTGCAGACCTCCACAAACCAGTCGTGGCCGGAATAGGCCCCTGTGGATACGTAATGGGCCAGTATAACTGGAGATTTCATTTCCTCCGCCGCCCGGCAGGCCGCCCAGATGATGTCGTAATTTCCGCCCTGTGTGTTGAGGGCCGGTATGGCATATCCTGACTTTGCAGCCTTTATTAAATTCTCTCTATTCGTAACAAGCATGATTTTTTCTCCTTTTTTATCCTTTTACAGCACCCGCAACCAGACCCTTGACCATGTATTTCTGGAAGAAGAAAAATATCACTACCATGGGAATGGTTCCCACAATGGAAATGGTGTTAATCAGGGACCAGTCATAGGAAAGCTCGCCCAGATAACGGAGTGCTACGCCCGCCGACAACGTCCGCAGGGAATCTGTCTGAATCAGGGTCGACGCATGGAGATAATCATCCCAGGAAAGCAGGAATGCATAGATCCCCACCGCCAGCATACCCGGCTTTACAAGAGGCACCACCACCCGGAAAAGGGTCCCGAATCTGCCTGCTCCATCCACTTTGGCCGCTTCCTCCAGCTCTCTGGGAATCCCGTCATAGAAGCTGGACATCAGCATAATGGTAAACGGGAGCATGCCTGCCGTAACGGCCAGGATCAGCCCGGTGTGGGTGTTGATCAGCTTCACATCTCCCAGAATCTTATAAAGGGAAATCAAACGGCTGACCACAGGAAACATCTGTGCGGAGGTAAATGCCGCCACAATCCATGGGTTCCATTTAAAATGAAACCTGGATAGGGCATAGCCGGAAATAATCGCCATAAAGGTGGTGATCAGGGCGGAGCTTCCCGCCACAATAAAATTGTTTTTATAATATGTAAAAAAGTCGTTATCCACGGTAAATAATTTGATGTAGCTCATAACCGTAGGGTTCCTGACCAAAAAGGTGGGCGGAAACTTATATGCCTCCATATTGGTTTTAAAAGAGGTGAGCAAAACCCAAAACAGGGGAAAGAGCAGGAACAGAAGGATGAGAATTAAAACCACCTGCTTTAAAATACCGGCTAAGATACGATTCCGTTTCATATTCTGTCTCCTCCTTACATGTCATCTGCTTTGAAGATCCGGTTGTAAATAAACACCACCGCAATCATCAGAAGCATCCATACTGTAGTGACTGCGGCGCCGGAACCAAAGTTATTGGAAACAAAGGCTTCCCGGTAGCTCAAAATAGCCATGGTAGTGGTCGAGTTATTGGGCCCGCCTCCGGTCATGGTCCAGAATAAGGGGAACTGTTTGAAGTTCTCAATAATGGACATGGAAACCGTAACCTTGATTACGCTCTTCATATAGGGGAGTACAATGTTAAAAAACCTCTGAACACTGTTTGCCCCGTCAATTTTGGCCGCCTCTAAAATATCCTCCGGCACATTGGCAAGACCTGCCAGAAGCAGCAGAGTGGCAAGAGGAATCTGCTTCCATAAGGCAGCAATTGATACGCCCAGCATAGCTGTGGCCGGATTATTTAAGATGGAAAAGCTTGTCACTCTTCCTCCGCTGAGTATTCCGACGAAATATTTCATCAAACCGTATTGGGGCTGGAACATCCAAAGCCATATAAGTCCTGATATCAGAGTGGGCACTACCCATGGAATCATCATAATGCTTCGTATAAAACGTGAAAATCTTATATTGCTGTTTAAAATCAGGGCCAGCGCCATGCCCAGAACAAATTGGGCGATGACCACTCCAAACACAAATACCAGAGTATTGGTCATGGAAGGAACCAGCTTTCCATTGGAAAACAGCTTCGTATAGTTGGCAAAATCATTCCATATACCCGGTTTTCCTGAAATAATATTCTTCACCTTATAATCAAAAAAACTTCTGTAGATGGAGTCCGCCACCGGAAGCAATATAAATATTACAGTCGTAATAATCGCCGGAAGCAGCAATGAAAATGCGAATATTCTGTCTCCCGTCTGATTCTTAAAAAACAACCTTTTAAATACCTTCTCCTTCAAGGTTATTTCCCCCTCTTTCTTCATAAGGCTGAGCAAAACTCTTTTTCCCGGCAGCCTGAATAGTTATGTATTCCATGGCGGGATAGAGATTTCCTGATTCCCATCCCGCCATACTTTTATTTTTCTTTCTGTCAGATACCAATCTTTTCCCTAAGGAAGCAGCGGCTGTACTGAATTCTGGAAATTCTTCAGAGCCGTATCCACATCTTCTCCTCCCACGGTTACTGCCTGGGCCAGGGAACACAGCTCCAAGTAGAAATCGGACAAGCCAGGAAACATCAGAACCGGTTTTGCTTCTTCTACGGAATTTCCTGCTCCATTTAGAATCGGACTGTTTTTTACTGCTTCCATGTCTTTCATGGAATTATTTGCCGGAAGAGCCGGAGCGATATTCGCAATATAATCATTGATGACCTCCGGTGTGATCACATACTGTATGAAATCTTTTACCGCATTCAACTGCTCCGGACCGTTGTCAACTGCCACAAAGCAGTGGGATTGCAGGGTGGACGCACCCTCTCCGCTTCCGCCCTTTAAGGGCTCTGCTGCTGCTGCAAAATTAACCGCATCCGGATTGATGGCCTTTACCCCGTTAAATCCCCAGGAATTGTCATAATACATGGCCAGCTGTCCCAAAGCAAATAAATTTCTCAAGTCCTTCAGCTTGGCATTTTGCGGATTGTAGCCCTTTTGATCAAGAAGCTTTAACATTTCAAGAGCCTGCTTTAAGCCTTCATTATCCGCATTGAAAGTTCCATTCTTATCAAATAATTCGCCTCCAAAATTTTGGGCAAATGCCTGGATAGAAGCTCCGGAGACGATGACGGAAGCGGTGGTCTGACCGAAAGCATACACCTTATTCCCATCATCCGTAGTCAGTCCTGACAGCTTATCCGCCATGGCAAGCATCTCGTCATAGGTTTTCGGCGGCTTGTTGGGATCAAGACCGGCCTTTTCAAACAGCTTCTGATTGTAAAACAGCAAGGACGGTGATACATAAAGAGGCGCACCGTAAACCTCATCATCAATGGAATGGGCTTCCAGGATATTGGAATAGTAATCTTTTAAAAAGTCCTCATCCAGCACCTCCCTCATAGGAGTCGCAAGACCCGCATCCACCAGAGACGGCAGCCAGATCATCTCGCTGAAGATACAGTCTACCCGATCTCCTCCTCCGGCCATATTGATGACCTGGTTTAAGATCTCCCCGTATGGTGCCGTGACCCATTCAATCGTTATATTGGGATACTTTGCCTCAAAGCCCTTCTTAACGCTTGCCCAGAACTCGTCATACCCTTTTTCCAGCACTGCGTAATTGGCAATCTTTAAGGTGATTGGTTCTCCGCTTCCCGCATCTGCAGCTTCTGTCGTTGCTTCTGCTTTCGTTTCCGTCTTTACCTCGGCCTCTGTCTTTGGCTCTGCTTTCGATGTCTCCGGCTCCGCCTTTCCCCCGCCGGAACAGCCTGTCGTTAAGGCCATCATACCGGCAAGTGCCAACGCTGCTAATTTCCTTTTTTTCATGTAAATACCCTCTCTTTCTTTAAGACTAAACTTGTTTTATCAAAACCAGATTTATCAGAGCTGTAAAATTCCCCTTGTTTTCATATACACTCGTGTGTATATACCTCGGATAAATCTGTATTTCTTCTTTGGATTTAAACAAAATCGGAAAGCTTTATGTACTTTCCCTTATAATCAGTTCTGTTTCAAACCTCGCATTTTCCGGGCGCTCTCCGCCGATCATCCGGACCATGGTTTCAATGGCAGTCCTGCTTATGGCCTCCCGCTGCATTTCCAGGGTTGTAAGCCTGGGAAAACAAAACCTGCTGATGCTGGAATTATCAAAGCCCACCACTCCTAAATCCCGGGGAATCTTCTTTCCGCAGCCGGCAGCTGCGTACATTGCAATGCAGGCCACCATATCATTACGCCCCACAATTCCGTCGGTTTCCTCATGGTCCTTTAAATAGCCCACAACAGCTTCTGTCAGCTCCTCTTCCGAATGGCAGCCTGCGATAACCGTATCTTCTCCTGCCAAAAGTCCCTGTTCTTTCATCTCATCAAAGTATCCGCTCAGACGCAGGTCCGTAGGCCCGCTGATACTTCCCTTTTTACTGATCCTGTCAATGTAAATGATATGCTTCCTGCCCCTGGAAACCAGATGGTTTACTGCCGTCCTGGCGCCTGAATACAGGCCGGAAGCAAGGGTTGCCACATTCTCGGGAAGCCTGCCGTGGGTTGCGTGCTCAAACAGAAGTACCGGTATCCCGGCCTTGCTGAAATACTCCACATATTCCATGGGAAAGCTGATGGAGCTGATGATGATGCCGTCATACTGGCGGCTGATAACCTGGGATACGAATTCCGGCGTATTCCGGTTGGCACACAGGGAAATCAGAAATCCGGCTTCATAAGCGTACTTATCCATCTCGCTGACGATCCGGCTGAAATACTCATTGGTGATCTGGTCCGCAATAAAGAGAAGCTGGTTGCTGCGCTTTCCCTTCAAGGCGCGGGCCACGTTATTGGGCCTGTAATGAAGGGAAGCAATGGCCTCCTCCACTCTCTGCCTTTTTTCCTTAGCCACATAGCGGTTGTTGTTGATCACATAAGATACAATCGTTTCGCTGACTCCTGCGGCCTTTGCTACGTCAGACCTTGTCACCCGCTCACCATTTTGTCCCATGATCCCGCCTCCTTGCTATAAACTCGTATGTATATTTTTCATTATACCCGCCCGGCGCAAAGGGCGTCAACAGCTATTTCCGGGCTACATTTCAATCACAGGGATTCCTAATAAACCGCATACCTGCTTCATAGCCTCTGCCACATCCTCCCACACGATACTGTAATGGTGGGGAATTCCCTCTGAAATAATTCCTTCTATTACTTCCCGTACAGGGCGTTTCACTTTCACACTGGCCATGATGCCTTTCGTAGAACGGTCCATGGGCATCGCTTCCCCTCTCATGAGGAACAGCTTATACTTTCCGTCAAGATTGCAGAATCTTGCAATGGTCACATTTCCGGGCTTTAAAGCCCCGTAAAAGGCAGTGCCCTGACCGGCCAGGGGATGATTTCTCATCTGAAGCGGATAATCTCTGTTGCACAGGGACGGAGCCGCATTTCCGCAATGCCAGAATACGATCACATTCTCCTCTTCGTCAATATTGATCAGGTCTGTAATAAAGCTGGGCTTTCCCGTAAGATAATACTCCGTCATCTGTGCCAGCTCTGCATCCACGTCTCCTTCACAGCCGATGTTAATCCCTTCGTCTGCCAGACGGCCAAGGACCGCACAGGGGGTGGTGTGGAGATTTCCCATTTCCGGCCAGCATTTGATGGTGGCAAAATCGTATCTCTGCTCTTTCATAACCTTCTGAAGAGCCAGATATAACCGGGAATGGTTTTCCAGATGGCCTTCAGGAAGCTGCTCTGTGTCATACTGGGAAGAAATGGCTTCCATATCTGCTTTCCATTCTTTCTGGAAGCTCCGCCATCCGGTCAAATATCACTTTCAAATCGGTTTCTTCAATTTTGACCCCAAAGGTTCTGCGGATCAGGCTTTCATCAAAGCTGCAGTTATAAAATGCCGTGGGCCGGTATCCCAGAAGTCCTAAGTTGGTGTGTCTCAGGGCCTTGACCGTTCCGTAAGCCCGCAGCAGATTTTCTACTTTTTCCGACGCCCTTTTATCCTCCAGACTTCCATATACGGTATGATAGACGGCTCCCAGCTTTTTAATGGCGGCTGCGTTCATTGTCATGGAACAGAGGGCATTGGAATAAAGCCTGTCATCCTTATCAAAGGGTACTTCATAGGGCGCCCACAAAATAAGAGGTACCTTTACCATTTCCGCCAGATAGGAGGCCACATCATCCCCTGTAAATGCCCCGTAGACTAAAACAATAACATCCACGTCCTGTTCTTTAAATTCTCTTGTGACCTGTTCCACCATTTCCCGGTTGCTGCCCAGGACGGAAGCCTTCACAATCCTGGCTCCCGGCAGATGTTTCGTCAGCCAATCGCCGTATTCCCGGTTTCTCTGCTCCGGAACTTCCCTTGGCCATCTGCCAGAATAGGTCGTCACAAATCCTACATTCAGTTTTGTTTCCATTTTCCCCTCCGATGCTCTACAATATTGCACAATTTCTCTCCTTGTAAACTCGTGTGTATACCATGTATTTACCATGATTTTAAGTCTTTGTCAATAAGATCTCCTCCTTTTCTTTTTTTCTAAAGCAGAGCCGCAGCCCTGTTATTATCATAAGGCCGTATACCTGCATGGTCATGACCTCAAGATCAATCCTCTTCACCGGCTTCAGCTTCTAAATAAACTGATAAATATTATATATATTGATTCCAATAATGACCGCCATCAAAAACCGGAACAGCTTTTCCGTCACTTCCTCATCAATTACTTTATGAATTGCACAGCCGCCCATTCCGCCTAATATTCCCCCTGTAACCATGAGAGCCAAAAGCCAGACAGAAAATTCAGGAACGGTTCCTGATGTCAGAGAATGAATCAGGCTGGTGATCTGAGAAAACAGGATGATGTAAAGGGAATTTTGGGCCGCGGCTTTCGTATTCATGGAGAAAAAGAAGAACAGCACCACCAGGTTGATGGGACCCCCTCCGATTCCCAGAAATGAGGAGAAAATCCCCAGCACCAGTCCAATCCCCATACAAACCAAAGGGTCTGTCACATGGTAAGTATGTATCCTGTCTTTTTTTACGGTATAGATCAGGGTTCCCAGTGTTATGACCAGAAGGCAGGCCGCCTGAACAGCCCCCACTCTATCCCCTTCCGCGAACAGGGAAGAAACTGCCTGGAACATGGACTTTCCCGTTACCCCGCCCAGGGCCGCCCCTATGGCAAGAGGCGTTCCGGTCCTCTTTTCCACCAGTGATTCACCGCTTACTTTCCACTTGATTACGGAATAACAGGTCATGGCAAGGACGGTGCACCCCGACAGAAAGCTTACGGCAGATACGCTTAACACTCCAAATATATCCAGGGCCGGTTTTATAATAATACCGCCGCCGATCCCGCAGACAGCCCCTGCTATGGAAGCACCAAAGCTGACCAGTAAAAATAATCCATACAAATAACCGTTCATTTTTTCAAAATCCTATCTTTACCGGTATTAACGGTATTTTTTCTTTTCTCGTATTTTCCCTCTGCAAACCACAGGAATTTTCGTATTTTATGGTTTTATCATATCATAATTCATACAAAGCAGCCGCCTTATTTAGCCAAACGTTTGCCCCTTTCAAAAAGGCCGGCCCAGACTTTTGTCTGAACCGGCCTCCTCTTACAGCCCTTGATCCTTACCGTATCCGCAGCCTCCATGATCTGGTAACATCCATGATTTTAGTGAATCCCCCATTACCTATGATGATGGGCCATACATCCGCAGTCCTCATGCCCCTTTCCCTCCGGCGCGTCTCCTTTCATCATCAGATGAACGGCGCTGAGCTTAAAGGTCTGGGGAAGCACCAGAATGCTGGGGTCCGGTCCCACAAATTTCTTTTTTGCATCTTCCAGAGCTTCCTCTACCGTGGCTCTGGTCTTTAACCCCATTCCCCGTGCAAATCCCGGGTCCTGAGCGCCGCATAAGTAAATTGCAGAAGTGTTCATCTCCGCAATATGGGCGCAGCTTATCATGGAAAAGCCGTGGAACGGATGGAAAGCGTTGCAGTAACGGTATTTTCTGATATATTCCTCATTGGTTGCAAAGTACTCGCCGTACCGGTTCATGTCCGGCAGAATGTTCATCTGGTCGTGCTGGAACAGCTCATACATTTCCCTCAAATAGGGCCACAGCTCGTCATGAAAATATCCGTTGCAGGTGGAGGTGAAAATGATGACGCAATTATCACTCATAATCCTCTTATGGCGGATCACCTGGGCGGAAATGGCCTGCATCAGCATGATGGGGTTGGTTCCCATCCCATCTCCGTAGTGAAAAAACTGGGGCATTCCGAAAATCATCACATCATACTTCTTCTCTGCCCAGGGCACATAAGTGCGCTTGTCGGCCATGATCCAGGAATGGGGCTGCATCACGGCCGCATATCCGCTGTTGATCTCAATCTGACGGGACTTTGTATCCAGAACCGCGTCACAGCAGAAGAATTTCTTTCCCATGCATTTTTCCATGTGCTGGCCGATTTCATCAAACTTTGTCCTCATAAGGGATTTTCCGCTTACAGGGGTGAAATCCGCCCGGTGCATGACCTCCGGAACGTGATGGGAGGCGATGGAGCGCCAGTGGGTAATTCCGGTGGAACAGTGCTTATATCCGCCGGAATAGCCGCCATAGGGATTTCCCTGTGTATGGCCGATGAGGATGGCCACATCACTGTCATATACGTATTTGTTCATCAAAACCGGGTCTCCCGGTCCGTGGTCCCAAGGTCTACCAGATGGTCATAATCCTCGCTGTCGTGATTGATGATCTGATGGGTATACCAGAACTCATGGAAAAGGTGGTCCCCCAGCACGGCCCTGATTTCCTTCTCCGTATTCTTCCGGTGAAGACCATTGGAACAGATTAACAGAATGTCCTTCTTTTCCACGCCGGCGTCATACAGCTCCTTTAAGATCAGCTTTATGGAAATCTTCCGGTGAGAGGTGGGCTGCTCTCCCCCCTTTACCCGGTCGGGAAATATAATGGTCACCTTAGATCCCTTATGAGCCAGCTTTGAAAGGGGTTCCATGCCCATAGGATTCTGGAGGGACTCAAGAGTTTTCTCCTCCAGCTGATCCTCCGGAATATAAGGCGGGTCCGGTACCGTCTCCCCGGGGATAAAAATATCCGCAGTATCCGGCAATGTGACGTTCACAGTTCCCTGTCCATACTCTAATGCTACATTCATCTTACGATTCTCCTTTTCTCGAATTTTTATTTTCCCAGGTAAGCCCTTATAATTTCTAAATATTCCTCAGGATAGAAGCCGATTTCTCCCTGAAATCTGGTCAGGGCAATCAGTCCTCCGTCAATCACGGGGATAGAAGCCAGCATCCGGGCGTTATCAGCCTTCAGCCCACCGCCGTAGACCACTGGAAGCCCCCCTGTCACCTCCTTGATATAGGAACCCATTCTGGCAATGTATGGGCCATCCGGCGGAGTCTTCCCGGCCCGATGGCCCATACCGGCTCATAGGCGATGACCACATGGGCGGTATCCAGGCCGGAAAGCCCTGTCTCAAGCTGTTCCTTTAACACCGTCTGCCACCGGGGCTGCTCCTCTGCCGATTCTCCGATACAGTAAAGGACCTGTAAGCCCGCCCCAAGGGCCTGTCTGATTTCCTTATTCATCAGGCGGTTGATTGCGTGGGGATCAGTTACGCCTGCTTCCAAAAGGATCCCTGCCTTGTCCCGTCTTTCCTCGCAATGGCCGATGATGGCCGTGGTACAGCCAATCGCCTTTGCCGCCTTTGCCGTCCGGTTTGTTGTAAAAGCGCCGAAATTTCCGCCGGCTGCAGTGTCCTCACGGTAGACGCCCTGACAGCCGATTTTTACCGGACTGTTTTCTCCCAGGGCTCCTGCTGCCGGAATCAAATGGGCTTCAGGAAAATACATGGAAAACTCCACTTCATCCCTTTCATATTCTTTCAGCGCTTCCTGAGTCCTTGATACAATATAGCTTCCCCACTCCCGGATGGGCGCAATGGAATTTACGCCGCCCTCTTCTCTTGGAATGTCAAATCGTTTTAAATTCAAAAAAATATGTTTCATTTTCCTTATCCTCACTTTTTTGCCGGCTTCAGCCCTTTTACTTACTTTCACGAAAATCTATGAAATCCCTCAGTCCGGGGCCGATCAGAGGACGGCACCATTCTACGAATTCCTGGGTCACGTCGTTTCCCCGTTCATTGATAAAGCTTTCGGGAAGGACTCTTTCATGGAGCATGACCTTTTCAATGGGAATCCGTTTTACATGAATGCGGTATTCCCCATCCGGCCTGTCATCCCGGATAAAGCCGATCATGACTCCTCCCTGGCCTTCCATGGCAGCCTTTAGAGCTTCCCTGCCTGCAAGCACGGCTTCTTCCCGGTCCACGGCTGACTGCCATGCAATGGAGGCCCTCCCGCAGATCCCCGGCTTTTCGTTTCTGGCCTTAATGCCCAGCTTTCGGATTATTAAATTAGCCAGATGAGCGCTTACATCCCCGTAATAGGTTGCCCGCTCCGTCTTATAGATGGGAGGAACCACCGGGTTCCCATCCTCCCCCTTTAAGCCCTCGCTGACAACAACTACCACGCCGCCCTTTTCCTCATGAAGTCTTTTTACATCCTCTAAAAATTCCTCTTCCTTAAAAGGGCGCTCCGGTAAGTAGATCAGATGGGGCGCATCGCCCGGCTTTTTACGGGCCAGGGCGGAAGCCGCTGTGATCCAGCCTGCATTTCTTCCCATGGCTTCAATCACGCACACATGGATGGGCAGGGATTTCACATCCACCCCCACCTCTGCTGTGGTAGCTGCAATGTATCTGGCTGCACTTCCAAATCCCGGCGTATGGTCGGTTATGGCAATATCGTTATCAATGGTTTTGGGTATTCCCACTACCGTAATACTCGAATTTTTACACAGCCTTCTGCAGGCCTCATCAATTTTTCCGCAGGTGTCCATGGTTCCGTTGCCTCCGTTAAGAAGCACATATCTGATATTGTATTTCTCAAATATGGCCGGCATGGCTTCATAATCTTCTTTTTCCAGTGCATACCTGGAGGAGCCTATTGCTGTGGCAGGGGTTTCCAAAAGCAGTTTAAGCTTTTCCTCCGGAAATTCCAAAAGATCCAGAAAATCCTCCTTTAAGATTCCTTCGCTTCCTCCCAAGGCAGCATACACCTTTTCCACACCTTTGCTTTCCCTTGCTTCTTTGATCACTCCGTACAGGGAGGAATTAATTACTGCGGTGGGGCCGCCTCCATGCACTACCAGAACATTACCTTTCATATTCCTGATCCACACTCCTCTTTATAAAATCATTTCTCAATCATTCCGTTTCCCGTTTCTATGGTATCAGCGTAACATATTCTCTTTCAAATTTGTGCAAATTCTACTCAAACGTTTGCGTTTAATGGTATATTGTTTTCATAAGTTATGAGTTATAATAAAAAAAGAAAATATCTTTTTGGGAGGTAGCCTATGACATTAAAGGAAATCGCCAGGGAGGCGGGCGTGTCCATTTCCACCGTATCCAGGGTCGTAAATAACAACACTCCCGGAGCTGCCAGCAAAGAGGTTCAGGACCGGATCTGGGAAATTGTGCGCAGAACCGGATATGCGCCCAATTCCGCCGCCCGCAACTTAAAGATGGGAGAAAAGAAAGCGGCCCAGACTGCCTCCCGCTCCATTGCCTGCTTATTCGCCCGGACCACGGACACGGTAACTGACTTATTTTTTTCCTCTCTCGCCCGCAGCATTGAGCAGGAGGCCTTTAAACAAAACTACGTTTTAAAATATTCCTTTTCTGCGTTTGATTTCAACCATCCAGGTCC
>JASGGP010000077.1:0-16066 GCA_047604985.1 Lacrimispora sp. | reverse complement strand
GAGCAGCGCGATGCGCCCACCAGCCGCGACGGCAAGTCGCTGAACAACCTCGATCAGGAATACCCGGGCCCGGCTGCAGGCAATCTTCATGGGGGCAGTGGCCCTGATTTTAGGAGCTATGACTGTCTTTCTCAGTTATATGACCGCAGCGGGATACGCTGCTATTGGTTTGGTGAATCTGGTGCCCGCCATCATTCTGATGCTGTTTTCTATGATTACCTTGTTCTTCACCTTGATTCGCAGCAGCGGAACTCTCTTTGGATTTTCCGACTATGACATGATCATGTCCTTGCCGGTTCCCCGTTCCTCAGTCATTTTAAGCCGATTGATGACGGTATATCTGGGCAACTTGCTCTTCGGCGGTCTGGTTCTGCTTCCGGCTATGGTGATCTTTATGAAAGAAAGCGGGGCTCCTGCCATCCTCTGGCTGTCGGTATTTCTCATATGGCTGTTGGCTCCGCTGCTGCCCATGATTGCAGCCATGACCGTCGGAGGAGTGATCACCGCAATCAGCGTCCGGTTCCGCCACAAGAATCTGGTGGTTACTCTCCTAAGCTTTGCGGCCACCATCGGTGCGATGGCACTCTCTTTTTCCATGCAGTCGATGGATGTGGATTTGATGGTTGATTTAAGTATGCAGCTTGGGCAAGCAATCGGACGTTTTTATCCGCCGGCAGCACTGGTCACTGCCGCGCTGTCGGAGAGAAATGCTTCAGCACTGATCGCATTTGCATTGATATCAGTCGCTGCTGCTGCCCTCTTCGTATTTCTGTTGTCCAAAGTGTACACAAAGATCAACTCCGCACTTTTTACACGGCATACCCGTACAGCCTACCGCGTCACCCAACTATCCACTGCTACAGCCAACAAAGCGCTATACCGCAGAGAGCTGAAGTTACTGACCTCCTGCCCTGTGTATCTTCTCAACACTTGTATTGGCTCGGCACTGATGGTAGCGGCCATTCTGGCCCTTAAGATTTTCGGCTCAGAACAGCTTTCCGTCATGCTGCAGATGCCGGGGCTGCAGGAAATGCTGCAGCACATGGCTCCCTTTTTTCCGGCACTGTTTGTCGTCATGTCTTCCACTACCGCAGTTTCACTTAACATGGAGGGGAAGAACCGCTGGATTTTGAGTTCTCTGCCGGTGAGCGCCAAAGCAATTTTCGACTCCAAGATTCTGGTGAATTTAACGGTCCTGCTGCCACCCATTATCTTCAGCGGCCCGATATTGGCCATGATCTTTCCTTTGAATTACTTTTCTGTACTGATGATTTTTGTAACGCCTGCAGTCTATGCGGTGTTTATCGCAGTCGTCGGTCTGTCCGTGAACCTTCGATTCCCGAAGTTTGACTGGAAGAGCCCCCAGCAGGCGGTAAAGCAGTCTATGTCGGTCATGGTGACCATGCTGGCTGGATTTTTAGCAATAGCTGCCCCTATTGCATTGGGTTTTGCGTTCCCCCAACAGGGTAAGCTTATTACAGTTGCCGCAACCTTGGTTTTAGCCTCTATCACTGCACTATTGTATCGAAGCTTGATAAAGATTAACATAAAGGGATTTTTGAGTTAGCATAGCTTAAGTATCTGGGGCACTTCTCCATTTGATGTAAAAATAACCGCCAAGGATTAATTTCCTTGGCGGTTGCGAAATATAGAAAGGCCCTCTTAAACTAAGGATCACTCAACAGAACACTAAATATATAAATCCTACCGGTAACATGTGAAACCATTTTCCCATACTCTGCCGGAAAAGCCGGAAATCTCACTGTAGTCAGTGGGAACTGCCAAAATATAAATTTTTATAGTAGGGATCATACAGGACAGGTTCCTTTCCGGTATTGACATAAATACCGGCGTTCATTCCAGCCTTTAAACCCACCTCATTATATACCCACTGATAATAGTGAAACCAGTCTTTCATTCCGCCCCGTTTTTTCATTTCTGTAAAATCAGTGGAAATCAAAACCACATCCGGATTTTTCTTGGGAATCTGAGTCTGCGCTTCAATTATTTTATTATAATCCGACGCTTCCTCTCCGTTATATTCTCCGATCCGGATCAGAAAGCACTTTTCCGTACCTGCCTCTTTCATTTCCGCCAACATCCGTTCAAAATACAGCCTGTATTCCTCGGATTCCATTTCCCGATCTCCGTCTGTTTCACCCTGGCACCAGAGCATATAAATATGGCGGATAGAATACCCCTGCTCCGTCAGATACTGCCTGCCGGACTTAAGGCGCTCTTTCGTATCCTCAAGAAAATCCCCTCCCGGCTGCCACTCCAGAATCGAGGAGCCGCCCTTGGAGGCGGAAATTGCAACAACCAGAGTGTTTGTACACTGATAATAGGCATTGATAAAGGCAGTAGCCAAAGAACCGGTCTTTCTCTCCCCGTCGTCGATCCCGCCTTTCCGGTTTTCTTCTTTCCCGAAAGGCTCTTCCATAGGACAAAGACGGTCCGGCACTGTTATTGCCCGGTATTCATAGCCTGCACCGGGCAAAATTACAGGAACGCCCTCTCCGCTTTCTTCATCCGCAATTCCCCTGCCGGCCATATTAGACTGGCCCATAAAAAGAAATAAATCCACATCTCGTTTCATTGCAGTCATTCCTCTTTCCAGCTTCCTGCCAGCTTTTTGACACAGTCCGGCTTCCGCATCACAAAATATGACTTTCCCTCATCCGGCTTTCGCAAGCTTTCATAATATTTGCCAGATGAATTTTCTGTTTTTCCGTCAGGGAAGTCAGGGGATTGCGGCACCTTGTATTGATATCAACTCCACGGTTCCTGACGCCTTCCTTAATGACCGGTACAAAGATGTCCGCCACCGAATAAATTTCCATGAGCTGGTCAAAAATTCCCTGAATCTTTTCACAGGCGTCAAGGTTTCTTTCATCCACTGCCCGGACCCAGGCAGAAGCCAGTTCCGGATAGATATTCGACAATCCGCCGATGCAGCCGCTTCCTCCTGAGAGCATATTGTGGAGCATGAACTCATCAAAGCCGGAAAGAACCTCAAAATCAGGGAATTCCCTTGAGACTGTCTGAATCAAAGCCCGGGTATGTCCCATTTCCCCTACGGTATCCTTATATCCTGCGATATTTCCATGGCGGCGCAGAAGCTCAAGGGTGACCTTGGGGCTTATGTCATAGCCGGTCCTGGCCGGAAAATTATAGAGATAAACCTTCCCCTCAATTTTTCCGCATACCGTGTCATAATAGTTGAGAATATCCCTTTCAGACAGGGAAAAATAATAGGGGCTTACAACCAGCGCAGCATCCGCTCCCTTTGATAAGGCATAATTGGAAAGAAAAACGGTTTCCTCCGTATTCATGCCTCCGGTTCCGATTAAAAGCCTGGTCCTTCCTTTTGCATAATCCGTCACATCACAGATCATACGGCGCTTTTCCTCAAAATCAAGGGCGAAAAACTCTCCTATGCTTCCCATAATTACCAAACCGCTGACACCGCCCCGTATCAGGTGATCCCAGATTTTCCGATTTCCGCTGATGTCCGGCTTTTCTGTTTCATCAAAGGCAGTAACCACCGGTGTATAATAGTTTGCTTTCTTCATATTTTTCCTTCCCTAATAACCTGCTCCCTGCATCGCAGACAGTGCATGTCTGGTATACCTGCCAAAAAGCCCTTTTCTTCCTGCCGGCAGCTTTGGGGGGGCCTCTGATTTTCTTCGTTCCAATTCCTCGGCGATCTTTTCCGGCGTCATCTCTTTTCCAGCTATTCCTACAATATCCAGGCTTCTTTTTTCCACATCATAGTGGATCAAATCCCCTGTCTTTATAAAGGCCAGCGGTCCGCCTCTGGCGGCCTCAGGAGATACGTGGCCGATGGCCGCGCCTCTCGTTGCGCCGGAAAACCTTCCATCTGTCACAAGAGAAACTCTCCCGTTTAAGTCTTTGTCACAGACGATGGCTTCCGTTGTCATAAGCATCTCCGGCATGCCGCTTCCTCTGGGACCCTCGTAACGGATCACAAGGATATCTCCCTGCTTAATTTCATGGCTGACGACGGCAGAAAAAGCATCCTCCTCACAGTCATACACTTTTGCTGTTCCGGTATGACAGCGCATCTCCTCGGCACAGGCAGCATATTTGATGACCGAGCCTTCGGGAGCCAGATTCCCCTTTAAAATTGCAATGGAGCCCTTTTCCTGCGCATCCTCCGGTTCCAGGATGACATCCTGCCGTTTCAATCCGTAATTATGCAGGTATCCGATATTCCGCTCAAAGAAGCGTTCCCTGCGGATATCCTCTAAATTTTCTCCCAGGGTTTTTCCCGTCACAGTCATTACATCCAGGTTTAAATAGTCTTTTAAGAGCATCTGAACCATGGGAATCCCTCCAGCGAACCAGAAGCTTTCCGTCAGCTGTGTTCCGCTGGGCGTAAGATTGCATATATGGGGGATTTTATGGTTGATTTCATCAAACCATTCCATGGGCAGCTCAAGTCCCAGCTCCGCTGCAATGGATGGCAAATGCAGGGTGGCATTGGTGGAACCGCCGATGGCGCTATGTATGATGATTGCATTTTTAAAGGCCTCTCCGGTCATGATATGAGAAGGCTTTATTTCTTTCCGTGCTAAGTCCATGACCGCTTTTCCAGTCCGCCTTGCATACTCTAAAATATCCCGCATGGTAGCCGGAACTAAGGCGCTGCCGGGAAGAGCCATTCCCAAAGCCTCTGCCAGACACTGCATGGTAGAAGCAGTTCCCAGGAAAGTACATGCCCCGGCAGAAGGACAGCCAGTCAATTTGTACTCCCGGATTTCTTCTTTCGTTATTTCATTGTTTCTCTTTTCCCTTAAGGATATATCTCCTGCTACCAGGGAAGTGGTCATGTCAGGCCCGGGCCTCATGCTCCCTCCCGGAAGAAAAATCGTTGGAATATCCATTCTGGCCGCTGCTTTTAAATGAGCCGGAATCGATTTATCACAGGAGCTGGAAAGAACCAGTCCATCCCAAGGCACCGCACCGGCATGAACCTCCACCATATCGCAGATGGCTTCTCTTGATGCCAGTACCAGATTCATTCCATCATGGCCCTGGGCGCAGCCGTCACAAATATCTGTCACATGATACTGGGCGCCATAGCCGCCGGATGAAAGCACACCCCATCTCACCTGTTCTGACAGCCTGTTCAAATGGACGCTTCCCGGATGGGAATCTCCATATACATCTTCAATCAGGATCTGGGGTTTTTCGATATCTTCCTCTGCCCATCCGCTTCCCAGCTGCAGTGCATCAAATTGAGCCCACAGCCTGCGTTCTCTTTCACTTTTCTGTTTCATGATCAAAGCCTCATCAAAATATACGTTTTTGTTTACAGATCAAAATAAACCCGTTTTCCGGTTTCTGCAGATTCCTGGATCTTGTCAATCAGGACGCTGACCTTTCTGGCTTCCTTAAGACTGATGCAGGAGCCGCCGCTGCCGTCCAGCATGCGGTAAAATTCCCGGATGGCACGGGAATGGCTGTACCCGTAATAATCCTTTCCAGCCCCTTTTGCAT
The DNA here is from genome assembly GCA_047604985.1 of Lacrimispora sp. GTDB lineage: Bacteria > Bacillota > Clostridia > Lachnospirales > Lachnospiraceae > Lacrimispora. Next base: position 10,543 of record JASGGP010000077.1, on the reverse strand, counting down.
GGTCCTCTGCCAAAACGATTTCCTGTCCGTCTTTAAAAAGAACCAGTTTGTCATCTCTTAAAAAGAAGACTCCGTTTTCCGTTGTGATCTCAAGCTCGATACTGGAATTTCTGCAATGGGTAACCGTGCCATAGAATACTCCGTGAACATCCTTTTCAAACATGGTAAAGCTGCATGCTGTATCCTCTACCTCAATGTCCTCCAGAAAAAGATTTCCTGCCATTCCTTTTGTCCAGACAGGCTTTCCGCAAAACAGCTCCATCAAATCCATGGTATGAACCGCCTGGCTTAACATCACACCGCCGCCGGCCTCCGCTTTCTTTCCCCGCCATGGATCTCTGTCATAATAATCCTTGGTCCGGTTCCATGTGACCACGGCTTTACAGCCCAGAAGCTTCCCATAGCTTTCTTCCTCCAGAATTTTAAGCATTGTCTGGACAGAAGCATCATAACGGTGCTGAAAGCATACGCCCAGATGGATGCGGCCCAGATCCTCATTCCCTAGCAGAACATCGATGTCCTCCGTATTTAAGCCGGCCGGCTTTTCCATGAGAACCGAAACTCCCATGGAAGCCGCCAGCTTTGCCGCAGGCACATGCAGATGATGGGGCAGGCAGATGTGCAGGCAGTCAAGTCGTTCATTCTTAAGCATCTCTGCCAGATCCGTATAAAACGCAGCCCCCAGGGCTTTCTCTTTTTTGCGGATATCACAGTCGCAGACTGCGGTTACTTCTGCTTCGCCCTGGAGAGAGCCGATCACTTTCCTGTGAACTTCCGATATGACGCCAAGTCCTGCAATCCCGATTCTAAGCATATGCTTCATCCTCTCATTTTACTTTTCTGGCCAGCATCTGTGCCTTTACGCACAGCTCCGCCGCTTTTAAAGCATGCTCCTGGGTCATGGCATGTTCGGTGCGGTTGATGCAGTCCAGGATCAATTGTCCGAAAAACGGAAAGCCCACACGGCCCCGGACATTGACGGAATGTTCGCCATCCTTATCCGCCCAGAGCACAAAATCACCGGTACCTTCCCTGTCTATATCTACATATTTTCTAAGCTCAATATAACCTTCCGTTCCCAGAACGAATGTTCTTCCGTCTCCCCAGACCGATAAGCCGTCCGGAGTAAACCAGTCCACCCGGAAATATCCCATGGCTCCGTTGTCAGCTACCAGGGTAGCGTCACCGAAATCATCCAGCTCCGGATACTCCGGATGATTGTAATTTCCGATCTCACTGTTTACCACCGTTGCATCATTGGCGCCGGTGTAATACAAAAACTGTTCAATCTGATGGCTGCCGATATCGCACAGGATGCCGCCATACTTTTCTTTTTCAAAAAACCAATCCGGTCTGGAAGCTGCATTCAGCCTGTGGGGACCCAGCCCCAGCACCTGAATAACCTTTCCGATTGCCCCTGACTTAATTAGATCTCCAGCATATACGGCGCTTTCCACATGCAGTCTTTCACTGTAGCTTACCATATATTTTCTGCCGGTTCTCTTTACTGCTGCCTTGATCATCTCCAGCTGCTCCAGAGTTGTCAGAGGCGCCTTGTCCACAAAGCAGTCCTTTCCGGCTTCCATGACTCTTACCCCCAGAGCCGCACGGTCTGAGGTGATGCATGCCGACGCCACCAGACTGATTTCCGGGTCTGAAAGTATCTGGTTTTCACTTTCTGCCGCCATAACTCCGGCTTCCGGGTAGGTTTTCAAAAATTTTTCCACCTTTTCCGGGTCCGGATCATACACCCATTTCAAGGTGGCTCCGGCTTCCAGCAGTCCGTTGGTCATTCCATAAATATGTCCGTGGTCCAGCCCCATAGCCGCTATGACAAATTCCCCCGGTTTTACAACCGGAGCCGGCTTTCCTTTGGGGGCATAATTCATTCCGTCTTTTTGATCTACCGTCATTTCTTTTTCTCCCCATAGCTTCCAACGGATATATCCGCCGCTGCAAAATTTTCTACGCTGGCTGCTTTTTCATAGAAATGAATGGCATGCCTGCCGATTCCGTCTGCCGTATAGTATTCGTCTTCTTTCCCAATCGGAAGAGACACTGTTCGTTTCTCAAAGCCGGCCTTATAGATTGCAGTAATCAGTTCCACGGTCTTCCTTCCATCAATCCCTGTAATCAGCGGCCTGGTCCCATTTTCAAGGGCACGGAGAACATCATCGATCTCTCCGGTATGGCCTTCGTATTCCAAGTCTTCGATTTCTCCATAAGCCTGTTCCAGCTTCTGCATAAGCTCTGCATTCTTTTCCGGCACAGGAAATCCGTTGTCCTGTGTGATTTCAGCCGCGCAGGACCAGGGAGCGGCTATTTTTGCATTTTCACACTGAAGTGTAATTCCCTGCTCTCCGCCGTGATGGACGACAGAGCTTGTCACCTCTGCCACAGATCCATCCTCATAGCGAAGCGCCGCAAAGGACAAGTCCTCTACCTCTGAATTGTCATGCATTACATTTGCGAGCATGGAGGATACTTCTGACGGAAGAGAGCCCTGAATCCAGTTCAACATGTCGATCTGATGTACGGCATGGTTGAGGGTAGGGCCGCCCCCCTCCTTCTCCCAGGTTCCTCTCCACCATAAGTCGTAATAGCAATGCCCTCTCCACCAGAGAGAATCCACATGGGCGCAGCGGATCTTTCCTGCCATACCGCTGTCCGCCATCTTTTTCAGCTTCCAGATGATATTGCGGAAACGGTTCTGTGCAATACAGGCCATGACTACTCCGTTTCGTCTTTCCGCTTCCAGCATTTCATCGCATTCCTTTAAGCTGGGAGCCATAGGCTTCTCTACCAGTACATTTTTTCCTGCATTCATGCAGTTTATGGCAATTTCCCCATGAGTGGACGGAGGCGTGCATATATGGACCAGATCGATTTCCAGTCCGGAATCCAGCATCTCCTTATGACCGGCAAAAACCTTTGCCTCCGTAAGGCCGAAGCGCTCTTTTGCCGCCTGTGCCTTTTCGGGATAAATGTCGCAGAGAGCGACGATCTCGCACCGTTCCGGAAAGGCCAGAAGCCCTTTCAAATGGTTGCCCGATATATTTCCCAATCCTACAACCGCTACTTGAATCATATTCTATCATCCTTTCTATCAACTCATGCTTTCGGGGCGGAAAGCAATCCACCCCGAAACTGAACTCATGCACCAGATTACTTATTTTTGAAATATTCTTCTCTTTCTGCTTTTACTTCATCTGCTCCTGCTTCCTTTAACGCTGCCATATAATCTTCAAAGGTCTTATCAAAGTCTCCAGGAGCGCAGGTCATACATTTTACAAGATATTCGTCATCTGCAAGCAGGATCTTTGCGCTGTTTTCTGACTGCGTAGGGGAAGTATACGCAGGATCATACACAAGCTCTCCGGCAATGGCATTTTCGAAGTTGTTCATTACATAATCCTCATAGCCGGGGATCTCTTTTGAAGTAGCTTTCATGAAGTCGTCTTCCGTCGCATAATAGCCCTGGTTTCCTACGATGAATAAGTCATGACGGATCCAGTCCTTATCCTTGGCATTAAAATCGGAATCAATGACTACGGGGACTCCGTCTACTAAGTTGTAATGCTCGCCTTCAATTCCGTGGAAAACGGTAAATCCGCCTTCTTTTGTGCTGAGCCAATCCAGATAGGTCACTACAGCTTCCGGATTTTTACAGGTTTTAGGAACAATGTTATAGGCCCCGCACAGTGAATACTGAGGATCGTACTGCTTCCCGTCATTCACATTCTTTAAAGGCGGAATGGAAACCATGTCAGCCTCCGGCTCCAGGGCTTTTAAATTCTGTAAAAGTCCTCCTCGTAAAGCATCCACATTTCCGTTTGCACTGTATTCACCTACTCCCAGCTGTCCGTTTACAAATTCTTCCTTAAGTGTTCCATCCTGATCCGTGCTGGTATAGAATTCAGGGTCCATGAGACCCTTCATTATACAATTTATTCATAAACTGCAGATAATCCTTATATCCCGGATCTAAGTAGGCCGACATCTTATAGGAAACACTTGATCCGGCTTTGTCTCCCAGGGTCTTCATGAATGCCGCTGACAGCCATGTAGTCCAGTCTGACTTCATGTAGGTGGAGTAAAACGGAACCACATCCGTTCTTCCATCCGGATTATTATCTTTGAAAGCCTTTAATACGTTGTACAGCTCATCCGGCGTGGTCGGAATCTCCATTCCCAGCTTGTCCAGCCAGTCTTTCCGGATAAATACATTCTGACGGGCCGTAATGGAACGTCTGGCCGGAACTGCCCACAATTCGCTCTTTGTATTTCTGCCCAGATCAAGTACCTGGTCTGTCACATATGCTTTCAAATTTTTCGCCTGATTTTCTCCGTCAATATAAGGGCTTAAATCATAGGTGCCTCCCTGGACGTAATAGCTTTCTGCCAGAGTAGGATCATAGGTCATAACAATGTCCGGCGCTGTGCCGCTGGCCATCATGGTCTGGATCTTAGTCGTCTCTTCATTTCTCGGAACTGCGATAAATTCCACATTAATGCCGACCTTGTTCATCTCTTCTTTGATATAGCTCGTCCAACGGTTTTCAGTAATTGTAGAACCGGCCGGCGCCGTACTCCTGTCAAAAAGTTCCACGGTAATCGTCACATTATCAAATTTTTTCTCTCCATAAGTGGTAACATAACCACTTTCTGATGAAGCAGCTCCTGCTGCTTCCCCTCCTGGCTGGCTACCGCCTGCGCTTCCTTTGCAGCCGCTCAGCAGCATTACGGCTGCCAGGCAAATTGCTATTTTTCCCTTCATTTGCATTTCCTCCCATTTTATAGTTTTATATTAATTATTTGAAACCGCCTATCCCTTTACCGAACCTACCATGACACCCTTTACAAAATACTTCTGCAGCCATGGATATACCAGAATGATCGGAATGGTTGAAACTATTACGCTGGCCATTTTTAAGGACTCCGCCATAACAGCAGTACCGAGATTGTCGGATGAAGCGGATACCTGGCTCAGCTGTCCGGCAAACAAAAGCTGTCTGAGGCGCAGCTGCAGCGTATATTTATTCGGCGTCTGAATATACAGCAGAGCACTGAAATAATCATTCCAGTAGGAAACTGCATAAAACAGGCCGATGGTGGCTATAATCGGAGCGGACAAAGGCAGAACAATCCGAAACAACACCTGCATCTCACTTGCACCGTCGATATGGGCCGCCTCCTTTAATTCCTTGGACATTCCCCGGAAAAAGGTTCTCATGACAATAAAGTTAAATACATTCATAGCGGACGGAATCACCAGGCCGGCGATGGTATCATAAAGTCCGACTCCCTTTACTACTAAAAAGGTGGGGATAATTCCTCCGTTAAAATACATGGTAAAAAGGATGACCCCGGTCAATACTTTCCCGCCCTTTAAGGTGGGATCAGATAATACATAGGCTGCCGCCACGGTTAAAAACAATCCAAGTCCGGTTCCCAGAATGGTTACAATAACTGAAACATACATAGCACTCCAGATCTGCGTCTGCTTTACCAGAATTTCTTTGTAGGCATTTATAGTAAAATCGATGGGATAAAATGTTACTCTCCCCGACAGTACAGGCGCATTTCCACTTAAGGAGTAAGCCAATACATTTAAAAAAGGATAGAGGCAGGCAATGACCGTAATTGTCAGTATCCCGTAAAGTACCACTGACCCGATTCTTATCCCTTTCTTTTTCCCGTAGATATCCCCTTGCATATTTTCATATCCTCCTGTTCTTTTCATTCGGTTATATGATTCCTTCTTCCCCGATCTTCTTTGCAAATTTATCAGCTGCAAGCAAAACGATGATATTGACAACCGACTGAAACAGTCCGACTGCTGTTGACTGGGAATACTGGGCTTTTTCAATACCGATCCTGTAGATATATGTACTGATTACTTCGGAAACCTCCATGACTTTCGTATTGCCGAGAAGAAGAGGCGCATCCAGTCCAATGGACATCATCTTGCTGACCGACAGAATCAGCATTGTAATGATCACAGGCTTAATCATAGGAATGGTAATATAGATGATTCGTTTTATCTTGGTGGCTCCATCCAGATAAGCAGCCTCATAAAGGCTTTCATCCACTCCGGTCAGTGCGGCTAAATAAATCACCGTTCCCCAGCCAATCTCTTTCCACACGTTACAGACCACATAGGTGAATATCCACCAGCCATTGCTGCTCAAAAACGGAATCGGGTCTCCTCCTGCTGCCTTGATCATGTGATTAAAGGTCCCTGACGTGACTGAAAAAAGGTTCATTGCGATTCCCGCCACAACTACCCAGGATATAAAATGGGGCAGATACAACAGAGACTGTGACAGCTTTTTGAAACGCGCATTGGTAACCTCATTGAGCAATAAAGCAAGACCGATGGTAAGGGGAAAATTCACTACCAATGTAATCAAATTCAGCACAAGAGTGTTTCTGACAACATTCCAAAACTGCTTATCCATAAAAACTTTTTCAAAAACTGAAAAACCTACAAATTTGCTTTCAAACACTCCACGGAAGATATTGTAGTCCTGAAAAGCCATTATCAGGCCTCCCATTGGAATATATTTAAAAATGATGTAATACAGCACAGGAAAGAAAAGCATCAGATAAGACCACTTCTTTTTCCAGACATAATCGAGTCCTTTCATTTAATCTCCCTCCCAAAACCTACTTTTCCTTATAAGAAAAGAAATCAAAATCTGCATATCCTCCCATACCTGATAAATCCTGGCAGCATATGCCGATAAAAGCTCCTGTAAACATGACGTGGCCTGTTTTTTGAAAATAATCATCAGAAAGCTTTGTGGCATCCATGGCATCTCCGATATTCACATAAGTCTCTCCATCGAAGGAATAGGAAAACTGAGCTTTCTCCTTTAATGTCCTCAGCCGGAGAAACAGGTCCTTATGCTCCGGGACAGAAATTCCCATGCCTATAGGATGGCTCCCTTTCCCCAAATCACATTGAAGAATGGAAAGCGTCTTTCCTGCATATTCATCTCTGGAAATATACAGGTAATAGTAGCAGTCCGTGTTATAAAAGTATGTCAGTCCAGCCATCTGCTGGAAGCTCTGAGGTTCAAAATCAACCTTTGTAACTGCTTCCACATAAAATTCCTGCTGCCTGTGTGCCAGCAGAGACTGTCTGTATTTGGAATTTAAGGATTCTGCCCCATATAGCCTCAGCCAGCCCTCTCTCGCCTTCAAATCTCCTCTTTCTCCCAGGGGAATCCTCAGTGTCTGCAGATTTTCGTCCCATGTCCTGCCGTCAAAATCCTCAAATAAATCCACTGGGCTGGCCGGAAACTCCTCTTCTCCCATCCCCACCTGAACCGTTACATCCGGCCCAATGGTTCCGCTCTCCATATACAGCCAGTCATCACGCCATATCACCCGCTGCAGTCCTGTTTCTCTTCCCAGTATGCACCGCCTGTCTTCGCCTGCCGGCCTGCTGCATAAGTGTGCAAGATACCATTCCCCCTCCGGCGTGCTTACGATACTGGCATGTCCAGCTTTCTGCAGCCCGCATTCCGGCAAATGGCGCGACGTAAGAAAGGGTGTGTTAGGCGCCGTCTCATATGGCCCAAGAAGCGTCCGGCTTCTCGCTACCGTAGCCGCATGCTCAAAGCCTGTCATTCCCTCTGCCGTGACCAGATAATAATATCCGTTTCTTTGGTACAGATGAGGACCTTCCGTATACCCGATGTGGGAGCCCTTAAAAATTAATTTCGGCTCACCAACCAGCCTCTTCTCCCGGCAATCGTATTCCTGAAGAACAATTCCCCCGAATTTCGAATGGTAAGAGCGGTAATCCATCTGCATGTTCAAAAAATATTTTTTTCCGTTTTCGTCATGAAACAGGGATGGATCAAAGCCGCTTGAGTTTAAATATACCGGATCGCTCCAAGGTCCCTGGATGTCTTCAGCCGTAATCAGATAATTATGAGTATCCTTAAAGCTCCCACGGTAGGATTTCACATCGGTATAAACCAAATAAAAGATTCCTTCACTGTAGGAGAGACACGGGGCCCATACTCCGCAGGAATTATCTACTCCCAGCATATCAACTTTCTTTGTTGAATCAAGCGGATAGCCGATGAAATCCCATTTCACCAGATCGGCCGAATGATAAAGCCTTACTCCCGGAAACCACTCAAAGGTAGAAGTGGCAATGTAATAATCCTGTCCGACTCTTAAGATTGACGGGTCCGGATTAAATCCTCTCAAAATAGGATTATGAATTAAAGTCATAGTCGTTTGTTCCTATCATTTTCTTTTTCATTTAAAACCGGTTTACCCGGTTTTTAATGCATACGGAAAGTGCTTTCCCTTACAATCAGTTTTGTGGGAACTCTTATTATTTCCGTACTCCCGGTTTTCTTTTCCATCATTTTTACCAACAGCTTTGCCGCCTGTGCTCCAATCTGCTCCCTGTCCTGGCGAATCGTCGTAATTCCCGGTGAGACATAGGAAGCTACAGGCAAATCGTCATTTCCGATTACAGATACATCTTCCGGAATCCGAAACCCTCTCTTCCTCAAGATCTCTATGGCTGCACTTGCATATTCGTCATAGGTGGCATAAATGGCAGTAGGAAATTCATCCCAGCACTGCTGAAAAAGAATATTCACTGCTTCCAATCCGGCTTCTCTCGAATATTTTGATGCTTCTACACAGTACTTTGGATTCCATTCCAGATTGTTCTCCTTTATGAACCGCCTGTACTCCTTAAACCTTTCGCTTCCGGAAACCGTATCCTGAGGGCCCGCCAGAATCGCTATCTTTCTGTGTCCCAGCATATAAAGGTGCTTTAAGCTCTGATTGGCCGCCATGGCATTATCGGAAATGACCGACGGAACTCCCGGAAATATTCCCTCCACCGATACTTTCGGCAGGGGAGCATCCAGTAAATCCTTAAACTGCTCCAGGAAGCTGTTATTTAACGCCAGTAAGACTCCATCCACATTCCGGTATTTGCAGTGCTCCAGAAAAGACATCTTCTTTTCTCCCAGGAAATTGTTGATGAAAACAATGTCATAGCCATAACCTCCGGCCACCTTTTTAAATCCCTGAAGGATGCCGCTGTAATGAGGATGCATGATTCCCATTCCCTGTTCCTCTGCGAAAACAATCCCGACCAGCCAGGATTTCTGAGTCGCCAGCGTTCTTGCCGTATTATTCGGTACAAACCCCAGTTCCTTTATCTTTTGCTTCACAATCGCACTGGTTTCCTTATTGACGCCTCTGTAATTATTTATTACCTTTGACACCGTAGAAACGGAAAACCCTGATTCTCTTGAAACATCGTATATCGTAGCCATATCTCAGCTTCTCCTTTATTTACAACGCTTTCTGTACGCAGTAAAATGCAGTGAAATATATGCCTTTATTTTGATACTATTGATTTATTTTGATATATTTCAGTTCTTATCCTCCTGCTATTTCATGTATTTTGATTACGAAAGCGCTTTCTATAATATATTAGTATTTTAATACATCCAGCCTGTTTTTTACTATGGACAATACTTACAACATTTCACTTTTAAGAAATATGTTTCGCACAATTTCCGTCTTTTTCGGATGGGGATATTATCTGTAACCTTAAAACCGTATGATAAATATCCTCTGCTGCATTCCCACCACGATCCGGAACTGCCCGTTTCCAATAACCACGGATAAGACGCCATCTAAAGCCTTTAAAGTATCCTTATCCGGCATGGCATTGTCCTTCAGCTTGAATCTCAGCCCTGTAATGCAATGGGTCAGGCCGGCAAGGCTCTCAGCTTCGCCCACAAGGGTAATTATCTGCTTTGCCAGTTCATTGTATTTTTTTGCAATTGTTAAAAATTTCATATTGACCACACTGGTCGGTCGTGTTATATTGGAACTACCGACCAATGTGGTCAATTTATATAAGGAGTGTGATAACGATGCATGAAAACTTTATCGGACTAAAGGAAGAAAAGCGGGATATTATCATAAATTCGGCCCTGATGGAATTTGCCGCAAAAGGTTACGATCTGGCTTCCACCAACGAAATGGTAAAGGCGGCAGGCATCTCAAAGGGGGCTCTGTTCCACTACTTTGTGAGCAAGAAGGATTTATTTTTCTTCCTTTGTGACTATGTATTTGAGGTGGTCAGTAAAGAATTCTACGAGCAGATTGGCCATTGCGGCGGCGACCTGCTCACCCGTTACAGTCGGGCCGCCATGCTCAAGGGAGCTGTTTATCAGCGCTACCCGCCGATGTTTGAGTTTATCAAGCGGCTGACCGTGGAAAAGTCACCCGAGATCGCCGCCGAACTAAAAGAACAGCTTGAAAAGATAATGAATTATGGCTACCAGTGTCTGCTGGGCAATCTGGACACATCTTTGTTCCGGCAGGATGTACCGGTCAACAAAATCCGGGACCTCATCACCTGGGCATTAGAGAACTACGGCAACCGTTCGCTTGAATTGATAGGAGAGAAAAAACTGGAAGACATCAACATTGAGGCCCTCAATGCTGACTTTGACGAGTATCTGGACGTGCTGCGCAAATG
>JASGGP010000076.1:0-16070 GCA_047604985.1 Lacrimispora sp. | reverse complement strand
CCGCAAAGGGTAAAATTGAACCGGCAGTTATGGTAACCCATGTGGGAGGCATTGACAGCATTGCGGAAGCCACTTTAAATCTCCCCAATATTCCGGGAGGAAAGAAGCTGACCTATACCCAGTTTGACATGCCTCTGACAGCCATTGAGGACTTCGGGGAGCTTGGAAAAACAGATCCTTTATTCAAAAAGCTGGATGAGGTATGCAAAGAGAACCGGGGGCTCTGGTGTGCAGAGGCGGAAAAAATCCTTTTTAAACACTTTGAAGTGGAAGAATAGGAGTAAAAGGTCAAAAAAATAAAATATTGACAAAAGAATGCATAAATGATATTATCAGTTTGTAAATAAATTGGGGTGTTACGAAAGGCATAACCAAAGGAACAAATGTATTTGTACATTTGTTTGCTTTGGTTTTTTTATTTGGAGGTGGTACTGTTGCGGGTTCAGAAAGCTTTCAATAATAATATTGTTTCAGCTGTTGACGAACAGGGTAAAGAAATGGTTATTGTTGGGAATGGAATTGGCTTTTCAAAGAAAAACGGAGAATTGGTCGACCGGTCGAAGATATCAAAAATATTCTATTGCGCTGAAAACTTGCAGGAAGAAAGAATGATTAAAATCCTGAAAGATATTCCCATTGAACTAATCCTGATTACCGATAAGATTATAGAGATGGCCCAAACCGTATTAAAGACAGAACTAAATCCAATGCTGATGATTACATTGGCGGATCATATTAATTTTTCTGTGCAAAGGGCCAGTCATAACACGGTAATGCCCAGTCCCTTAGGGCATGAAATCAAATATATTTACCCAAGAGAATATGAAGTGGGAGTAAAAGCATTAGAATATATAAAAAAAGAACTGCATATTGCCCTGCCAAAAGAAGAAGTGATTTTCATTGCCCTGCATTTTGTCAACTCCCAAACGGATTACAATGATATTTCAGACACATTAAAATTAAGCCGGATACTGCAGGAGGTAATACAGGTTGTAAACGATGATCTGCAGATTAAGCTTGATGAAACATCCACAACCTATTGCAGATTTGTAGTGCATCTCCGCTATTTTGTAATACGGCAGCTGAGCAGGGAACGGGTGATTGATGATGATGTAATTGAATTATTTGATATGGTAAAAGAAAAATATAAAAAAGCATATCATTGTGTGCAGAAGATCAGCACACTGCTCAACGAAAAATATAATATGGTTTACAGCGACAGCGAGGAATTTTATTTAACACTTCATATACAGAGAATGCTGTCGCAATTATAAGGGGAGTTACTCTTGCAGGCTTAACCCGGAAAATGACTATTGGCTTATAGGGCTCATAGCTGTTTTCCGGGTTTTTTGATCTCAGGAAAGGAAGAAGGACTTATGAATTTTAATGAAATTGCAAAGAAGATAATTGAATATTCAGGCGGAAAAGAAAATATCATCAACGGGCTTCATTGTATTACAAGAGTCAGACTGTACTTAAAGGATGAGAAAAAGGCTGATATTGAGCAGATGAAGAAGGTAAACGGAGTGGTCGGCGCACAGTTTCAAAATGGCCAGTTCCAGATTATTTTAGGACCTCATGTGGATAATGTGTTTGAAATTCTGGAGCAGGAGCTTCATTTTCATGAAATAGAAAATACTTCAAACGAAAGGAAGAAAAAAAGGCCCTTAGACGTCATAATTGATACCATTTCCCAGATATTTACTCCGGTGGTTCCGGCTGTTGTGGGGGCCGGCGTCATGAAAGGAATTATGGCGCTGCTCCTGTATTTTAAGGTGCTTTCCGATGGGGGAGGTACTTATGCGGTATTAAATATGATTTCTGATGCCGCCTTTTATTTCCTGCCTTTCTTGCTGGCAGTATCCGCATCAAGGAAGTTTAAATTAAATGAGTTTTTAGGGATGTCTCTGGCCGGCATTCTTTTATACCCGACACTGATCAATGCTGCGGAGCCCATCCGGTTTTTAGGACTTATTAATATTCCGGTTGTGACATACTCGACCTCGGTTATTCCAATTATTTTAGGGGTCTGGCTTATGAGCCATGTATACCGTTTTATTGACAAATGGATACCCAAGGCCCTGCGGCTGGTAATAAGCCCTCTGCTGTCCCTGATCATCTGTACTCCTGTTCTGCTTATTGTCCTGGGCCCCCTGGGTTCTTATGCGGGAAATTATGTTGCCGATGCCAGCAATTACTTATTTACCAGGTTTCCTTTAATCGCAGGGATAATTGTGGGGGGAATTTATCCCCTGATTATCATCACGGGCATGCATTATGCTTATTTTCCTGTATTATTTCAAAACATCGGTAAATTTGGTTATGATAACGGATTCTTTCCCGTCAGTTTGTTTTCCAATCTGGCACAGTCGGGAGCTACCTTTGCCGTAGCACTGAAAACAAAAAATAAAGCTTTCCGCAGCGTGGCCGTGTCAGCGGGAATTGCAGCTGCTCTTGGTACCACGGAGCCTGCCTTATATGGAGTGAATTTAAAGTTAAAGAAGCCTCTTATTGCATCCATGATTTCCGGCGCCGTTGTCAGCGCCGTGGCATTGACAATAGGAATTAAATATTACGGCTTTGTTGCTCCGGGACTCATTGCATTGTCGGTCTGCGTCAGCCCGGATGGTACAATGACCAATTTACTGGTTGCGGTAGCGGGCATAGCGGCAAGCTTTATAATCGCATTTATTTTAACCTTGATCATGGGCTTTGAAGAGGAAAAGGAAGCGCCCGCCGGAGTAATGAAAAGAGAGAATGAATCTTCTTCTGATAAAGGAAGCGGAAGAGTGCTGGAAGCAAAAAGCCTGAATTCCAAGATTTGTATTGCAAGCCCCATAAAAGGAAAGGTTGTGCCCATAAAGGATATACCTGACGCCATATTCGCAGAAGAAAAAATAGGAAAAGGCACTGCAATATACCCGGAGGAGGGAGTGGTATTTGCTCCGTTTGACGGAAAGGTGGCTGCTCTTATGGAAACAAACCATGCCATAGGCCTCATCTCCGAAGAAGGTGTGGAATTGCTGATTCATATAGGCACGGATACGGTGAATTTAAATGGAAAATACTTTGAAGCCTGTGTTCAGCAGGGCCAGGAAATAAAAAAAGGGGAGATTCTGATAAAATTTGACAAGAAGGCCATAGAAGCGGAAAATTGCTCTTTGCTGACACCGGTTATCGTTTCCAATACCTCAGATTATTTGGATGTGCTTGTGTCCAATAAAGCAGAAGCAGTTGAAGCAGGAGATGAAATATTAACAATATTATAATAAATTCTAATAAAAGGAGGAAAACAATATGTTTCAAAAAGTGGAAGGATTTCCGAAGGCTTTTTATGGGGCGGGGCAACCGCTTCCAATCAATGCGAAGGCGGTTATAACCTTGGAGGCAAGGGATTGTCAACCCTGGACTTTGTAAGGTTTATAGAAAAGGATGACCGTGACAATGATATCAGCACAATGGATGTGACCTATGACCAGCTGCAGCAGTACCTGGCAGACGACTCGGGAATCAATTTCCCCAAAAGAAGAGGGATTGATTTTTACCATCATTACAAGGAGGATATTAGGCTTCTGGCAGAGATGGGATTTAAGACCTTTCGAATGTCCATCTCCTGGCCCCGCATTTTTCCCACAGGCCTGGAGGAAGAACCCAATGAAGAAGGACTTCAGTTTTATGATGATGTTTTTGACCAGCTTCTTGCCTATGGAATTGAACCCCTGGTTACCATGATTCATTATGAGATTCCCATTGAATTAACGAAGCGGTATAACGGATGGGAAAGCCGTGAGCTGGCAGAATATTTTGTAAAGTATGCAAAAACAATTCTGGACCGGTACAAGGGGAAGGTAAAATATTGGATTACCTTTAATGAAATTAATATGATGCTGGCCAGCGCCTATACAGGAGGCGGCCTCTTTCCGGAAAAATCTGCAAAAAGTGACCTGGAAGTAAAATACCAGGCTACCCATCACCAGTTTTTGGCAAGCGCATTAGCGACCAAATATGCCCATGAAGTTGCTCCCGAGGCAAAAATCGGCTGTATGATTGCCAGGCTGGAGACTTATCCGGCCACCTGTAAACCCGAGGATATGCTCAAAGCCGTGCAGGAAGACCAGCTGAATGTATTCTATACCGATGTTATGGTAAGAGGAAAGTATCCGAATTATATGATGAGATATTTTGAGGAACATAATATCCATATTGATTTGGAAAAGGGAGATGAAGAAATACTGGCCGGAAATACGGCTGATTACGTGGCTTTCAGCTATTATATGACTTATCTGGCAAGCAGTGATCCTGCAAAGGCTGAAACCTCGGGAAATCTCATTGGTTCCTTGAAGAATCCTTACTTAGAGGTATCGGAATGGAAATGGCCCATTGATCCCATTGGTCTGCGGATTACCTTAAACCGTCTCTATGACCGTTACCAGGTTCCGCTGTTCATCGTAGAAAACGGCCTGGGAGCATATGATGAGCTGGAAGACGGAAAGGTACATGATGATTACAGGATTGATTACCTGGCAAAGCATATCGCCCAAATGAAAGAAGCGGCAGAGGATGGGGTGGAGCTGCTTGGCTATACTACCTGGGGCTGTATTGATCTTGTCAGTGCGGGAACTTCGGAAATGAGCAAACGGTACGGATTTATCTATGTGGACCAGGACGATCACGGGAACGGAACACTAAAGCGCTATAAAAAGGATTCCTTTCACTGGTACAAAAAAGTAATTGCCACCAACGGGGAAGACTTGTCCAGGTAGCTATAGTAAAGAAAAGGTGCGCTTCAAAGCGCACCTTTTCTTTATGCTTTCTTTTTCTCTTCTTTCGGAAGAATGATGTTCAAAAAAATCGCCACAATCGTAGCCACCACGTGTTGAAGGGCAAGAGGTAATGCCTGAGAGAATTTTGGGATACCGTTCAGCTCAAAGATGGAAGTATAGGAATGATCTTTTTGCTTCATGACAAGTCTCCCTTCATATAAATTACATATAAAATTGTTTTTAAATAATTATCTGTAAAAGATTATTTGTGAATATGAGTTCCGGTTTTGCCCAGAATTCCTTCTTTTGCCTTTTCCAGTAAAGTGATGAGGGCGTTGCGTCCTTCCTTGGAATCTGCGAATCTTACAGCAGCCTGAACCTTTGGAAGCATGGAACCAGGAGCAAAATGTCCTTCGCCGATATACTGACGTGCTTCGTCTGTGGAGATATCGTCCAGCCATTTCTCTTCCGGCTTGCCGTAGTTGATAGCCACATTCTCAACTGCTGTAAGGATGATCAGGAAATCTGCATCCAGTTCCTCAGCCAGCAGTTCGCTTGCAAAATCCTTGTCAATAACTGCGCTTGCGCCCTTTAAGTGATTTCCCTGAAGAGTAACAGGAATTCCGCCGCCGCCGCAGGCGATAACCAGCTGGCCTGCCTCTACAAGAGAGCGGATTGCGCCGATTTCAATGATTTCTGCAGGATTTGGAGAAGCCACTACACGGCGGTATCCGCGTCCGGCATCTTCCTTTGTAATATATCCGTATTTCTCTTCAGCCAGCTTTGCTTCCTCTGCAGTCATGAAATGACCGATTGGCTTGGAAGGAGAGTTAAATGCAGGATCATCTGCATTTACGCGGACCTGTGTGATCATGGTGGTTACCGGGATGTTGGTAATATTGCGGTTTACAAGCTCTTCTCTTAAAGCGTTCTGTAAGTCATAGCCGATATAAGCCTGGCTCATGGCTACGCAGACGGAGAGAGGAGTGTTGGGCTGCTTAGGATCTTCTCTGGTTAAAGCGCTCATTGCGTTGTTGATCATGCCGACCTGAGGTCCGTTTCCATGAACCACAACTACCTCACAGCCTTCCTGGATTAAATCCACGATAGCTTTTGCTGTGATCTTTACTGCAGTCATCTGCTCCGGCAGAGTGTTGCCTAAAGCATTGCCGCCCAATGCGATAACAATTCTTTTCTTCTTTTCCATTTGTGCTATCCCCTTAAATTAAGAATTTTTTGGAACAAAAAGCACACCCGTATCCATTCGGCCGGATACAGGTGCGCCTGGAATTTTTAAATATGGGGTTGATTCCCCAATATGAAATTATTCAAAAATTCTTGGTGTCTTATCGCTTTCCAGCTTCTTTAAGATTTCCTGTGGATTCTCGAATTTGCTTAAGAAGATCATTGCAGCGATTACATATGGCTTGTAGCTTGCTTCTTTGTATAACGGATCACGGTAACGATCAAATACGGAAGCTTCTACTTCACCGTCTTTGCAGCTTACATCGTTGATGTCAGCCGGTAAGCAGTGCATGTAAAGAGCCTTGCCATCTTTTGTTGTTTCATTAATTCTTCGGTACAGCACCAGTCTTTGTGGTTAGCGTTCTGAGAAAGTAATTCTTTTTCAAGAGCCTTGATGCCGTCGGAATCGCCGCTGACGTAAAGGTTGGTTCTCTTTTCCATAGCAGCGAATGGAGCCCAGCTCTTTGGATATACAACGTGAGCATCCTTGAATGCGTCAGCCATATCGTTGGATACACGGAAAGAACCGCCGGATGCTTCTGCGTTCTCTTTGCAACTTCAACAACTTCAGGCATAACTTCATAGCCTTCCGGATAGCCAGAACAACTTCCATGCCCATACGTGTCATTAAACCGATGATTCCCTGAGGAACGGATAATGGCTTTCCGTAGGAAGGAGAGTAAGCCCATGTCATAGCAAGCTTTTTGCCCTTTAAGTTCTCGACACCGCCAAGCTCATGGATAACGTGAAGCATATCAGCCATGCTCTGTGTCGGATGGTCAATGTCGCACTGTAAGTTTACTAAGGTTGGTCTCTGCTCTAAGATGCCGTCCTTATTTCCCTGAGTAACAGCTTCCATAAACTCATGCATATAAGCATTTCCCTTGCCGATGTACATATCATCACGGATACCGATAACGTCAGCCATGAAAGAAACCATGTTAGCTGTTTCACGAACAGTCTCGCCGTGAGCTACCTGGGACTTGCCTTCGTCTAAATCCTGAACTTCCAGACCAAGTAAGTTACATGCGGAAGCAAAGGAGAAACGGGTACGTGTGGAGTTGTCGCGGAATAAGGAGATTCCAAGGCCGCTTTCAAATACTTTTGTGGAGATATTGTTTTCTCTCATGAAGCGAAGAGCGTCTGCAACAGTCCAGACAGCCTCCAGTTCCTCGTCTGTCTTTTCCCAGGTTAAGAAGAAGTCGTTCTCATACATTTCCTTAAAATTTAAGGAATTCAGTTTGTCAATGTAATCCTGTAAGGTTTTCATATTGTGGTAGCCTCCTGAATATTTTCTTTTTTTATTTTGGTATCTATCCTTTATGCCGCCGGCCCGTCACTTAGTTGGTTCGGGAAGGAATGAGGGCGGGCAGCAAAAATGATCGTTGTGGCAGGGCAGACCTGCGTGAAATAAATTACTTGCAGTAAACAGTTGGAAGTGCTGCGTATACGGCTGCACATGTTACAAGATCCTGCTTCCAGGTGATCTCGTTAGGAGCATGGGCCTGATCCTCTGCGCCAGGTCCGAAGCCGATGCAAGGAATTCCGTTACGGCCCATGATGGAAACACCGTTGGTGGAGAAAGTCCACTTGTCTGTCAGAGGACGTGCTGTTCTCTTTGCAAGAGTAAATTCTGCTCCGATTCTTTCATTGCCGTAAAGGTTCTTGTAAGCATCTTCCAGAGCCTTTGTAACATCATGGTCTTCCGGAATTACCCATGTCGGGAAGTAGCACTCGATCGGATAAGTAAGTCCCTTGTAGGAAGGACGGGAATATTCGTACATGGAAACAGTTACGTCATCGCCGTATTTCTTTACGTTAGGAAGGTTGCGGATTTCTTCTAAGCAGCTTTCCATGTCTCGCCTGCGGTCATACGGCGGTCTAAGGATACTGCACAGGAGTCAGCAACTGCACAGCGGCTTGGGGAAGTGAAGAAGATCTCGGAAGCGGTAACAGTTCCGCGGCCTAAGAAGTTAGCTTCTTTCCACTCCTTGTTGTACTTCTCGTCAAGCATTTACAAGGCCTTTGATTTCCTTGTCATCTGCTGCGTCGTTCTCGTTAAAGACGTACATCCTGAAGAATATCAGCCATTTTGTAAATTGCGTTGTCTCCGCGCTCTGGTGCGGAACCGTGGCAGGAGATACCCTTTACATCGATACGGATTTCCATACGTCCTCTCTGGCCGCGGTAGATGCCGCCGTCAGTAGGCTCTGTAGAAACAACAAAGTCAGGGCAACCTTATCCTCGTTGATGATATACTGCCAGCAAAGACCGTCACAGTCCTCTTCCTGAACAGTACCTGTAACCAGAACTGTGTACTTGTCGTTTAAAAGACCTAAGTCTTTCATGATTCTTGCGCCGTAAACAGCAGATACGAGACCGCCGCACTGGTCGGATACGCCGCGGCCGCCGATTTCAGTATCATTCTCATAGCCTTCGTATGGATCGAAGGTCCAGTTGTTCTTGTTGCCGATACCAACGGTATCAATGTGAGCGTCAAAGCCGATTAAGGTCTTGCCGGTTCCCATGTAGCCAAGAACGTTACCCATATCGTCGATAACAACTTTGTCGAATTCAAGCTTTCTCATTTCTTCAGCGATGCGGTCGATGTGAGCTTTCTCGTCGCAGCTTTCGCCTGGGAATTTTACGATCTCCCGTAAAAACTTTGTCATATCAGACTGATAATTTTGTGCTGCCTCTTTAATTTTGTTGTAATCCATTTTTTTAAGCCTCCATTTATATTTTTATTTAACTAAGAAAATAATGCCTAACGTTCTTTTCCTTCCCAGACAATCGCTTTGAAGCGGTCAGGATCGGTGTCGCCCTCGGTTGAGAAGAGGAGAACTTTTGAATCCTTGTTGAGTTTTAAATGCTCCCTCAATTCCTTGTATTCGTCAAGGAGCATGATGCAGGCCAGAACTCCGAAAGGAGCAGCGCCTGATTCGCCGGAAGTAACTGATGCGTCACCCTTAATCGGTGCAGCCAGCATTCTCATGCCCTGAGCGGCAACCCAGTCAGGAGCGGAGACAAAGGTATCCACATGGTTCTTTAAGATATCCCAGGAGATGGTGTTAGGCTCGCCGCAGGCAAGACCGGCCATAATGGTCTGCATATCGCCGTCCACGATGCGGATCTTTCCGTCGCCGGCAGCAGCACCCTTATAGAGGCAGGCAGCAACATCAGCTTCCACAACCACAACTGTTGGCGGATTCTCAGGATAACGGTTTACAAAGTAGCCCTGAACCGCTCCGGCAAGAGAGCCTACGCCGGCCTGAACGAATACGTGGGTCGGTCTGTCACAGCCGTATTCTTCCAGCTGCTCACCGGCTTCCATAGCCATGGTTCCGTAACCCTGCATGATCCATGCGGGAATTTCTTCGTAGCCGTCCCATGCAGTATCCTGTACCACAACGACGTTCTTTGTTTTGGAAGCGGCATCTGCGGCCATGCGGACGCATTCATCATAGTTGACTTCTTCAATGGTAACATCTGCGCCTTCGCACTTGATATTATTGAAACGGGTAATCGTAGAGCCCTTTGGCATGTAAACAACTGCTTTCTGGCCTAACTTATTGGCAGCCCATGCAACTCCGCGGCCGTGGTTGCCGTCGGTTGCGGTGAAGAAAGTGGCCTGGCCGAATTCTTTTCTTAAAGCGTCGGAAGTAAGAACGCTGTAAGGCAGCTCAGATACATCTTTCCCTGTCTGCTGTGCAATATACTTGGCGATGGCAAAGGAACCGCCCAGAACCTTAAATGCGTTTAAGCCGAACCGGTAAGATTCATCCTTTAAGAAAACCTGTCCAAGGCCTAAATATTCGGCCATGTGATCCAGCTTTGCAAGAGGAGTCTTGCTGTACTGCGGAAAGCTTTCGTGGAAAGTTCTCGCTTTCTTGATTTCCTCCAGAGCCATAACGGAAAGATTCTTATCGTCGGTCTTCGGCATGCTGTTTACAGCCCATTCGATTGGTTTCATAATTACTCTTCTCCTTTTCACATTATAATAGGAAGTTTTATTGCTTATTTTTCCTTATTTACATCCATGTAACTGTATAAAGTAAACTTGGATATGCCAAAATAAGTGGAGACCTTATCTCCTGATCTTGTGATCAGGAATGCTCCGGCATCGTTTAAATACTGGATCGCGGCGACCTTGTCATCCTTGTTCATAAGAGCGACAGGTTTGCCTACCAGGGCTACAGACTGTTCAATCAGTGTATCAAGAAGTTCATTGACATTGTGAGTGATTTTCTGAGGCTGTTTATCCCCGGATGCTGTTTCTGAGGTGCTGATAATTGACTTTAAAGCGTTGTCGATTGTCATCAGGCCGGTAATGTCATAATTGATGGCCAGAATGTAATCCACAGTTTTTTCTTTTCCTCTTATATACATGGTGCTGGACTTTAAGATTCTTCCGTCATCAGTCCTTGTTAAATAAGAAAGGCGATCTTTCAAGGTATTGGGATTTTTTTTCAAGGTTTCCAAAACGATCTCTGAAGGTCCATCTCCCAGTTTTCGGTTACTTACATGGCCGTTTTCGATATAGACGATAGAGCTCTCTATATCCTTTCTTAAATCATGGATAACAACTTCACAGTTATTGCCAAAATGAGCAGCCATTCCCTGGGCAACCTGTGTCAGTAATTCAAGATTTGAATCCATTGCTACTTCCCCCTTTCGTCACAACTTCTTATACACCCATCATAGCATAAAAAAATTAAATTTCAAGTGGTTTTCTAAAAATTTTTTAGGTAAACTAATTTTTTTTGTATTTTCCCCTTGCATTTCTTTATATGAAATGATAAACTGTAGCTATGAAGCGGTTTATGGTGTAATCTATATAAAAAAATATGGATTATCAGTAAAAGTATAAGCAGATTGCAAAATTTTGGTCCCGATTTGTGGGAAACGATTATGTGCGGTTTGTATACTCGCGAAAAATCATGGTTTTACCAGATAACATTAAAAAATGAAAAAAGGAGATGGAAACATGCTGATTATCGGTAATGGAAGAATGATCACAAGGGATCCGGCAAATCCGTTTTACGAGAACGGAGCAGTTGCGATGGAAGGGGGCGCCATCCTCAAAACGGGAACCACAGAAGAGATAAGAAAGGAGTTCCCGGATGCAGAATACATTGATGCAAAGGGCGGAGTTATCATGCCTGCCTTTATCAATGCCCATGAGCATATTTACAGTTCTTTTGCCAGAGGCTTAAGCATCAATGGCTATAATCCCCAGGGCTTCTTAGATATCCTTGACGGGATGTGGTGGACCATTGACCGTAATCTTACATTAGAAGATACACGGTTAAGCGCCATGGCCACTTATATTGATTCCATCAAAAACGGAGTAACAACCACCTTTGACCATCACGCAAGCTTCGGCCACATTACGGATTCCCTCTTTAAGATTGAGGAAGCAGCCAAAGAGACAGGGGTGCGTTCCTGCTTATGCTATGAGGTTTCCGACCGTGACGGAATGGACAAGGCCAGAGAAGGAGTCCTTGAGAATGAAGCCTTCATCAAACACGCCTTGGCTGACGACAGCGACATGATCGCAGGCATGATGGGTATGCACGCTCAGTTCACCATTTCTGACGAGACCATGGAGTTTGCCGCTGCCCATAAGCCGGAGGGAGTGGGATACCACATCCACGTGGCAGAGGGAATCGAAGATCTTCATGACTGCTTAAAGAAATACGGCAAGAGGATCGTAGACCGCCTGATGGACTGCAAGATCCTGGGAGAGAAGACCCTGCTGGGACACTGCATCTATATCAATCCTCACGAGATGCAGCTCATTAAGGATACGGATACCATGGTAGTTCACAATCCGGAATCCAACATGGGCAACGCCTGCGGCTGCCCGCCCACCATGGAATTGGTTCACAGAGGTATCTTAACAGGTCTTGGAACCGACGGCTATACTCACGACATGCTGGAGTCCTATAAGGTAGCAAACGTTCTTCACAAGCATCACTTATGCGATGCCAATGCAGCCTGGGGAGAGGTTCCTCAGATGCTGTTTGAAGGAAATGCGAAGATCGCAGGCCGTTACTTTAAAAAGCCTGTAGGCGTTTTAAAAGCAGGAGCTGCAGCTGATGTTATTGTTACGGATTACATTCCGCTGACACCGATGAACGCCGGAAACTGCAACAGCCATATCCTTTTCGGAATGACAGGCCGCAGTGTGGTAACCACCGTAGGCAACGGAAAAGTCCTGATGAAGGACCGCGTCCTGACCTCCATTGATGAGGAGAAGGTAATGGCTGACTGCAGACAGGCAGCCGAAGAGCTGGGCAGAAGGATTAATTCCAGATAGTCCCCGCAGAAACACATAAAAGTAAGTAAAAACGCAGAACCTACAAAACAAATATTTAAAATTTAGAATATTCACAACGGGCTGTCTGCGAAAGAACATGGCAGACAGATGCCCAACAGGAGGTTAAAAATGGGAGATAGAATGACACCAATGCCCTTTGCACAGTTAGTGGAGTGGATTTTAAAAGAGCATGACAACAATTCAAAAGTTTTCGGAGTTTACAGACCTTATAAGGCTGATGCGAAAAACAACCGGAAAATCTTCGGACGCACCTTGGAAACACCTTTAGGACCTGCAGCAGGCCCTCATACCCAGCTCACTCAGAACATTGTGGCGTCTTACTATGCGGGAAGCCGTTTCTTTGAACTGAAAACCGTTCAGATTTTAGACGGTGAGGATCTGCCCGTAAGCAAGCCATGTATCAAGGCTGACGACGAGTGCTATAACTGTGAATGGTCAACAGAGCTTTACGTTCCCCAGGCACAGGAAGAATATATAAAGGCATGGGTTCTGCTTCACGTTCTTGCAAAGGAATTTGAACTGGGCGCTATGGACGGATTCCAGTTCAACATGAGCGTCGGATATGACTTGGAAGGAATCAAGTCCCCCAAGGTGAACACCTTTATCGACTCCATGAAGGATGCAAAGGATACAGAGGAATTCAAGGCCTGCAAGCAGTACCTTTTAGACCATGCGGATCTCTTTAACAACTTAACAAAGGAAGATATTGAAAATATTCCTTCCCGGATCTGTAATTCTGTGACCCTCTCCACCTTACACGGCTGCCCGCCTCAGGAGATCCAGAGAATTGCTACCTATTTAATTGAAGAAAAAGGTCTCAATACATTTATTAAGTGCAACCCAACCCTTCTGGGCTATGAGTTTGCAAGAAAGACCATGGATGAAATGGGCTATGACTATGTGGCATTCGGTGATTTCCATTTCCTCGATGACTTACAGTATGAGGATGCGATTCCCATGCTTAAGACCCTCATGGCTCTGTGCGAAGAAAAGGGTCTGGAATTCGGTGTGAAGATCACCAACACATTCCCTGTAGATGTGAAGAACAACGAGCTTCCAAGCGAAGAGATGTATATGTCCGGAAAGTCCTTATATCCTCTTTCCATCTCCCTGGCAGCAAGGCTTGCCAAGGAATTTGACGGAAAGTTAAGAATCTCTTTCTCCGGCGGAGCTGATTATCACAACATCAAAGCCATTGTGGATGCAGGAATCTGGCCGGTTACTGTGGCTACCACCCTGTTAAAGCCGGGCGGATATCAGAGACTTTTACAGATGGCAGGAAAGCTGGAAGACGGCCATGTGGAATTTACAGGAGTTGATCCTGAAAAGACTGCAAAGCTTGCGGCAGATGCCATCAAGGATCCTCACCACGTAAAATCCGTAAAGCCTGTTCCATCCAGAAAAATGCCAAAGACCGTGCCGCTTATTGACTGCTATGTGGCTCCATGTAAGCAGGGCTGTCCGATTCATCAGGATATTACCACCTATCTGCAGCTTTCAGGAGCAGGTAAGTATGAAGAGGCCATGAAGGTCATTGCAGAGAAGAACCCGCTTCCTTTCATTACGGGAACTATCTGCGCACATAACTGTATGGGCATGTGCAACCGGAATTATTATGATGACCCGGTCAACATCCGCGGCGTCAAGCTGATCTGCGCAGAAGGCGGATACGATTCTTACATGAAGAATCTTAAGACAGGCGAACTGTCAGGCAAGAAGACGGCCATTATCGGCGGCGGTCCTGCAGGACTTGCAGCAGCTTATTTCCTGACAAAGAACGGAATGCCTGCAACCATTTTCGAAAAGACCGGCAGTCTGGGCGGCGTAGTTAAAAATGTGATCCCCGGATTCCGTATCGAAGATGATGCCATTGACAAAGATGCGGCTCTCTGTCTGGCTTATGGGGCAGAGGTGAAGCTGAATACGGAAGTAACCAGCATTGAGGAGTTAAAGAATCAGGGTTACGATTATGTGATTCTTGCAACAGGCGCTTCCAAGCCCGGCGTTCTTGAACTCCAGTCTGGAGAAACCATTAATGCCCTGGATTTCCTTGCCCAGTTTAAGGCAAATGACGGAAAGGTGAACATCGGTAAGAACGTGGTTGTCATCGGCGGAGGAAATACTGCCATGGATACCGCAAGAGCCGTAAAGAGAACCGAAGGCGTGGAGCATTCCTATCTTGTATACCGCAGAACCAAACGGTATATGCCTGCTGATGAGGAAGAACTGGTAATGGCTCTGGAAGACGGCGTAGAGTTTAAAGAGCTGCTGTCTCCGGTTGAGTTAAAGAACGGAAAGCTTGTATGTAAGGTAATGAAGCTTTCTGATACTGATTCCAGCGGCAGAAGAGGTATTATAGAAACAGAAGAAACCGTAGAAATCCCGGCAGATACAGTTATTGCAGCAGTAGGCGAGCAGATTCCAAAGGAATTCTATGAGGCCAACGGCGTGGAATTAACCAGCCGCGGCAGAGTTCTTGTAAATGATGAGACTCTGGAAACCAGCGTGGACGGCGTTTACGCTATCGGTGACGGTCTTTACGGACCATCAACCGTAGTAGAGGCCATGAGAGATTCCCGTATGGCTGCAGAGGCGATTCTCGGAAAGGGTGCTGCCGTAGATTTCGACGACACTCTGGAAGATTTAAGTCAGATTTATGACAAACGTGGTATTCTGGAAGAGACCAGAAAGTACAAGGAAGAAGGCGGCAGATGTTTAGGCTGCTCCAACGTATGCGAAAACTGTGCGGAGGTTTGTCCGAACCGTGCCAATCTGGCACTTTTAATCCCGGGCTTATCCATGCATCAGATCGTTCATGTGGACTACATGTGCAACGAGTGCGGAAACTGCCAGAGCTTCTGTCCTTATGACAGCGCCCCTTATCTGGATAAGTTTACCTTATTTGCCAATGAGGCGGATATGGAAAACAGCAAGAACCAGGGCTTCGTTGTATTGGATAAGGACACGGCTTCCTGCAAGGTGCGTTACCTTGGTAAGATCTTCAGCTGGAAAGCGGACGAAGCAGGCAGCGTGATTCCTGAGGATTTAGGTAAGGTTATGGAGACCGTCTGCAAGGACTACGCTTATATCTTAGGATAAAGAAGACAGATCATATGTATGCTTCATAGCCGGAGGGCGCAGGCGGAGAAAAGTTTTCTTCCTGCGCCTTTCGGGGTTGACAAATTTAAACCAAAACTGGATAATAAACTGGAAATGGTCCAAATAAAAGGTTTGGGCCTTTGTGAGAAAGGGAGTGTATGTTCTATGAAGACGCTGTTAAAGGGGGGAACTGTGGTTTCGGGAAAAGGCGTGACCGCGGCGGATGTTCTCATGGAAGACGGAAAGATTCTTGCGGTGGAAAACGGGATTGAGGCCGGGGAAGCGGAAGTCGTTGACGTATCAGGAAAGCTTTTGTTCCCGGGATTCATCGATGCCCATACTCATTTTGACCTTCATGTAGCAGGAACCGTGACCGCGGATAATTATGAAACAGGAACAAAGGCAGCCCTTGCAGGCGGCACCACCATGATTATAGATTTTGCAACCCAGTACCACGGGGAAACCCTTGAAAAGGCCCTTGAAAACTGGCATGAAAAGTCAGACGGGAACTCCTCCTGCGACTTTGGCTATCACCTTGCTGTTTCCGACTGGAATCCGGCGGTCAGCCAGGAGCTGGAAAAGGTTGTGGAGGATGGCGTCACTTCGTTCAAGATGTACAT
>JASGGP010000075.1:0-16599 GCA_047604985.1 Lacrimispora sp. | reverse complement strand
AGGTCCATAAGATAAACCTGACCGACCTGATTGAATTTGGTGTAGTCGGCCAACAGGTATTTTGTCTGGGAATGGAGAAGCAGGGCCTTTTTTATATCGATTTCGTGGATGCCGGAATCGGTGATGTGGTTGCTGCTGTTTATTCCCGTACAAGAGAAAAATGCTTTATTCGGATAATAGTGTGCGGCATTTTCAATTGCAATATTCCCGTAAATGGACAGGTTGGAATTTTTAAAAATTCCGCCCAGGCATACAATGGTATGATTCGGGTTTTGTTTTTTGGAGCATTCAAGCAGAAAAGAGATGGAGTTTGTTATAAAGGTGACCTGGATATCCGAGGGTATGTATTTATACAGAGATAAGCAGGTGGAGCTGTTATCAATAAAAACGGTATCTCCGTCCTGAATGACCGAAGCAGCCGCTTTGCAGATCAGCCGTTTTTCTTCCACATTCTGAATGTTCCGGATCTGTATGGGTGATTCATAATTCTTTCTGCGGTCAGGGGAAGATGAGGACTGTAAGACAGCACCTCCGTGGGTGCGCTTCAAAGCGCCTGATTCTTCCAGATCGCATAAGTCCCTTCGTATGGTTTCCTTTGAAATATGGAAAAGCTGGGCTAATTCCGCCACAGTAACACTGCCATTGCTCTTTAGCAGATATATAATTTCTGATTGACGTTCCAAATTGTACATGCCCTTAACCCTTTGCTGTTAGTATATAGCTTTATTCCTTTCCGATCAAGCTGCTGGTGATTGAACAGAATGCATCGCATTCGATCCGCTCCAGCATACTGTAGGCTAAATAAATGTTCGGACCGGATACAACCACGCCGTGAAGGGGGAGAATTACGCCGATGGGCTTTTTCATGGCCAGTTCCCGGTGGTCTTCGAAATACTGGTAAACATTCATGGAGAGCTCGGGAGTATAGGCTTTGGTGTATTCAATACAGCCAACATAGCCTCTGCCCATGGTAGCTTCTGTCAGATTGGGGATAGGAGCGGATTTTGCCACAAAGGGCATACAGTAAAAGGGATGGGCATGTATGGTGCATCCGATCTCTTTGAAGTTCTTTAAAATAAGAACATGCATCAGGCCTTCCCTTGAAAGCTTTCCTGTGCCTTCCAGGATATTTTCGTCGTAGTCGATCAGAAGAAAATCCTCTGGCCTTAAATCACAGTGCTTCTGTTCCGACATGAGAGACGGGCTGATTAAAACCCGGTTTTCATCTGCACGCACGGCGAAATTACCTCCTGCGGCATTGGTTAAGCGGCGCTCCCACATTAATTTGGCAACCTTACACATTTCTTCACGCAATTCGATATAGGATAAATTACTCAATTTTAACACTCCTTTTCTATAATGTGATTTTAAAAGTACGTTTTATCCGCCAAATTATGAACGGTATGGCTGAATAGCAACGTTATTTGTACCTGTGATTCCAATTCCTTTGCCCGGTTTAAATCAAAGCCCACCGATGATGAGGATTCTGCTGTGGCGGCAGAAATTGCCGTGGCAAGACGCAATGTATCCGAAAATGAATAATTTTGCTGCAATCCATAAATAATTCCGGATAGGAAGCAATCTCCGCAGCCGATGGTATTCTTAACCGATATCTTAGGCGGCTGTACACGGTAAATTCCTTCCGGTGTTTTTACAATGGAGCCGTTTCCGCCAAGGGAAACCGCTATGACAGGAATGCGGTACTTTTCAAGGGACTGGATGGCGCGGATGATTTTTTCATCCGTATCTAAAGCTTCCCCGCAGAGGCTGGACAGTTCATCCAGATTGGGCTTGATAAGATAGGGAGATTCCTGAATGCACTGTTTTAAGGTTTCTCCGCTGGTGTCCAGAAAGACCTTAAGGTCTTTGCCTTTCAGCCTTTGGATGATCGTGTTGTATATGGCAGGGTCCGGGCAGTTGGTTGCGTCGCCGGACAGCACAAGATAGTCTCCGTCGTTAATCTGGCTGATCATGTTCCGGATCAGCTGGTCAAGCTCCATCTGATTCAGCAATACGCCCCTGGAAGCTAAGGTTGAGCAGTGGCCGTTCTCTTCTATAATTAAATAGTTGGTCCGGCTGTCCGTATCAGCGGTTTCATCCATGATAAAATTTGTAAGGATTCTGTGCTCATTCAATAGATGAATGATTTTTTTTCCTGTGGGTCCATGGGCGATTCCAAAAGCAGCG
The DNA here is from genome assembly GCA_047604985.1 of Lacrimispora sp. Taxonomy (GTDB): domain Bacteria; phylum Bacillota; class Clostridia; order Lachnospirales; family Lachnospiraceae; genus Lacrimispora. The sequence goes on along the minus strand of JASGGP010000075.1, from coordinate 14,412 downwards.
CTGTCCAGGCCGAGAAGTTTCAGATTAATAGAAACATGAGTTCCTTTGCCGCCAATGGTGTCATCGGAATACTGCAGCCGGTTGGTTATATCTTTTTGGAAATGTTCTAAATATAGAAGCTTGTCTATGGCAGGATTTAAAGTTACAGTATGTATCATTTCTTAAGTATACTCCTTTCTCTAATGTATTTTGCCGGAGTGTGCGTTTTTGACCGTATAAAGAAGAATCGTTTAACTCCACCCACATAGTAACACGAAACGGGCACAAACGCAACATTAATTTTGATTATCTTTTAAAACACACAAAAACGGGTGGTGGTTTTTGTGCATATGTGACAAAAGAAGAACGATATTGAAAATTTATATTGAAATAAACGTAAATACATGGTATATTACACACATAAACAAAAACAAACGCACAAATACAAATAGGAGGACGATATGGATTACAAGAAAACATTACTAGAACCAATCAAAATAGGAGACCGGGTAGCGCCGAACCGTTTTTTTATTCAGGCAATGGAATGTAATTCGGAAGATGAAACGGGCAATCCATCCCAGGAGACTACAGAAAGGTACTGCAATCTGGCAAAGGGCGAGGCAGGACTTATTTCATTAGAAGCGATTACGGTAACAAGAGAAAGCCGTGCCAGAGATAATCAGCTGACCATTATGCCTAAGAATGAGAAGCCCTTGACCGCTTTTGTGGAAAAGGTTCATGCGGCCAATCCGGAATCCCTGTTTATTTTTCAGCTGACCCATTCAGGAGAAATATCCAATCCTGCATTTTCCAAACGGGTGACGCCCAATCCTCTTCCGGGATACGGCGGGGAGCTTTTGACGGAAGAAGATGTTGACAGAATCATGGACAGCTTTGTGACAGCTGCAAAGATTGCCTATAACGCAGGAGCGGATGGCATTGATATGAAGTTATCCCATGGTTACTTAGGATGCCAGATGATTCGTCCCCACAACAACAGGGAATGGAAGTACGGCGGAAGCTGGGAGAACAGGAGCCGGTTTGCTTTCGAATTAATTGAGAGAATCCGAAAAGAAATACCGGACCAGAAATTCCTGGTAGGTTCGAAAATATCAGCATGGGAAGGCTTTCCGGGAGGCTTTGGTACGGACGGCCCCGATTCACCGATTATGGATTTAACAGAGCCCCTGGCTCTGATCAAGGGCCTGGAGGAGAGAGGCGCCAACTTTATTATACAGTCCGCAGGCAGCCCGTCCATTACCATCAGCCTGACCCAGGTGGACAGGCACATTCCATACTATGCCTATCTTCATCAGTACTGGGCAAAGGAATTTAGAAAGGTGCTCAAGCCGGAAACAGTAGTGATCGGCTCCAATTTCTCTCCTTTCCGGAACGGGAAGAATGACTTATGTGCAGTGACACCGGAGGAGAGCAATCTTTTAAATTACGGTGCATGGTGTATTGAAAATAATGTGACGGATATGATCGGTCTGGGAAGACAGTCATTTGCCGATCCGTTTTTACCGAAAAAGCTGAGAGAAGGACAGGAAGAGGAAATCAAGTTCTGCGTGCTCTGTGACAAATGTCTGGAGCTGCTGATCCAGCAGAGTAAAGTAGGATGCTGTGCCTATGATAAGGCTGCCCATGAGGAGCTGGTCAGAACGCGTAAGGTAACTTAAGGACTCATCATACCTAATGTGGTGATCAAATAAAAATAAACTTATTAGAGGAACTATGGTAAAACTAGGAGTGCTTTTCATGACAGTGGTTCTGCTGGGAAGCATGGTCGTTGGATGCGGAAAAACACATCCCAAAACGGCAGTAATGATGGGAAAGAGGGAACAAGCGCGGCAGTCACCAGTGAGGGGGCTCAGACCACAGGCAGTACAGAGGAGAAATCTACCGGCCTGATCGGCATTGCACTTCCGGCGGCTGACCATGGCTGGGTTGCAGGAACTATTTTCTATGCGGAGCAGAAATGCAAGAGCATGGGGCTGGATAAGGGAAGCGGCTATAAAATAGTAACTTCTGCCAATGTAAATGAACAGGCAAATCAGATTGATGAACTGATTGCCCAGAAATGTTCTGCAATTGTTTTGCTGCCTCATAATGACGAAGTGTCTGTAGCAGCGCAAAAAATTATTGATGCAGGAATCAAGCTGATTGTATTTGACCGTAAGGTTACAGGGGATTACACAGCCTATGTTGCTGGAAATAATGCAGGTATCGGTACGAATGCGGCAAAATACCTGGGCGACAAAATGGGCGGAAAAGGCACTGTTGCGGTCATGTCAGCTCCAAGCGTGGGCTCTGTCAGCGTAGAACGGACCGAGGCCTTTAAAAAGGAAATGGGAGCGTCCTATCCTGATGTCAAGATGATAGAAGTTTCTGCATCAGGTTTTACTCAGGAAGCAGGCTTGTCCATGGCTACGGATATGCTGGTAGCAAATCCCCAGATCGATGCGGTTTTCTCCATTGATGATGAGCCGTCTCTGGGCATTCTCCAGGCAATCAAGGATGCCAACCGGACAGATGTGAAGTACATATCCGGCGGTGGCGGAGCCCAATCCTGGTATTCCAAGATCCAGAAGGAAACTGACATTCAGTGCTTTACGGAGACATACAGCCCTTCCATGATCGGCGATGCCATTCAGGCGGCAAAGGATATTCTGGACGGAAAATACGTACCGAAGGATACCATCATCGAACCGTCCACTGTTGATTCCAGCAATGTTGCGGATTTTGTGAACCCGTCTTCCCCATATTGATGAAAGCATAAGAGTGCAAAATAGCGGGGCCGCCGTACTTTCCGGCTGAGATGTGGGGCGGCCCCGCCCCCAACAGGAGTGAGTGTTATGAGTGATTACATAATCGAAATGAGCGGTATCGAGAAAACATTTGGGTCAAACTGTGTGCTGCATGGTGTGGATTTTTCTGTGAAAAAAGGCAGCATTCATGCCCTTCTGGGGGAAAACGGAACCGGTAAGACCACATTAATGAATATTCTGGGCGGGGTAATACCGGGCGATGCAGGCGAAATCACGATTGATGGAGCCGTTGCCAAGGCCGGGGACAGGATGAACCGGAATCAGAATGAAATTGCATTTATTCATCAGGAACTGACCCTGATTAATGATTTAAACATATATGAAAATCTGTTTCTGGGCCGTGAGCTGAAAACGGGTATCCGGCTGGATAAAACAGGCATGTATGCCCAGGCGGAGGAAATTCTGGGCAGAATGAAGATCGACCTGGATCCGGCCGCCAGAGTGGAGGATATCAATGCCTCTTATAAACAGATCGTAGAAATAGCAAGAGCATTGATGAAAAATTCGAAAGTTATCATTATGGATGAACCCACCACATCACTGACCAATGTGGAAATCGCCCATGTATTTGACATTATGAAAAAGCTGAAATCCCAGGGAATCAGCTTCGTCTTTATTTCCCATAAGCTGAATGAAGTAATGGAAATCTGCGATTCATATACAGTAATGCGGGATGGCTATGTGGTCAGCACAGGAGCTGTCGGCCCGGAGGTCTCGGAGCATCTGCTGGCAAAGTATATGGTTGGTAAAGAATTGTCCTATAATGATTTATATATGGAAAGGGAAATCGGCCCGGACATCCTGTCGGTACAAAATTTATCCAGGCCCTCTGAGTTTACAAATATTAATTTTCATGTGGGCCAGGGAGAAATCGTAGGATTCACGGGATTGCTGGGAGACGGCAGATATGAGGTTTTCAATACGGTCTATGGCTGTAATAAGCAGTATTCAGGCGATATTTTCATCCGCAATAACAAATGTAAAATGGACAGCACCGTAAAGGCTAAGAAGCTGAAGATTTCTTATCTGCCAAGAAACAGAAAAGAGAACGGCATCATTAAGGATTTAAGCATTGCCCATAATCTGTCCATATCCATCATAAAAAAGCTGCAGAAGCGCCTCTTCATTGAAAAAAGGAGAGAAAAGGAATTCAATCAGAATTACGTAGAGAAATTAAATATCAAGCTAAACCATTTAAATGATCTGATTGTAAGCCTTTCCGGCGGAAATCAGCAGAAAGTCATTCTGGCCCGGGCCTTAAGCTCCAGCCCGGATCTGGTTATTCTGGATAATCCTACCCAAGGTGTGGATATCGGAGCGAAGCTGGAGATATACGGAATTATCATGCAGCTTGCAAAAGAGGGAGTGAGCTTTGTGGTCCTTTCCAGTGAGGCCCAGGAGGTACTCATGCTGTGTGACCGGATTTATGTGATGTATCACGGGGAAATACGAAAGGAATTCCCGCGGGCAGAGGCAAGTGAGGAGAATATTATGATTGTTGCCACAGGCGGCAAGCTATGAGAAGATGGAAAGGTGGTATACAATGAAAGGAACTGGTTCAGCGAGAGACTGGAAAAAGATAGCCAGTAACAACAGTGCTCTGATTGCATTTGTTTTTCTGTTTCTTTTGGCGGTGGCATTGAAAGGGACAATGTTTCTGTCCTGGAACAACATTATTAATGTTTTAAGAAATAACTCGATTATTGGAATTATTGCCCTGGGCATGACTTTGATCATTATTACCGGAGGAATTGATTTGTCCGTAGGCTCCCAGCTTGCTATGGTTGGACTGGTGGCGATCACGGTGCTCAACACGACCCAGAGCATTGTGCTGACAATTCTGGCATCCGTGGCAACGGCAATTGTTTTCGGCTTTTTAACCGGCGTTCTGGTGGCAAAATTCAGAATTCCCGCCTTTATCACTACCCTGGGAACCATGACCATGTACCGGTCCGTATCCCAATATTTTCTCAATGGCGGAGGAGTTATGGCCGGGGGAGAAAAAATGGATGCTTACATAAAAATATCCAACACCAATTTATTCGGCAAAATCCCCATGCCCATTATTTACTGGTTGATTTGTGTGATTATCATCCACCTGCTTGTCAACCATACCGGAATAGGAAGACATATCTACGCTGTGGGAAGCAATGAGAAAGCTACGCTGCTGTCAGGCGTATGTGTAAATAAGGTAAAGTATTTTGTATACACAATATCCGCAGTCCTGGTTTCTGTTGCCGCCATTGTGGAAACCTCCAGACTGGGAAGCATCAATTCCTCGTCTTCAGGCTCCAGCTATGAAATGGATGCCATTGCGGCGGCCGTCATCGGCGGAACCAGCATGTCCGGCGGAAAAGGGAAGATCCTGTTTACGGTCTTCGGCACGCTGACCCTGGGGATTATCAACAATATGATGAATCTGCTTGGCGTAAATGCATTTTTGGTCGGTGCGGTAAAAGGAGCCATTATTATTGTGGCAGTTCTTCTGCAGACCAGATTAAATAAGGAATAAAGGCAAAAAGAGATTATACGGTAATTAGTTCAACGCCGTAGCCGGCAAGATAGCTGCAGCTGTTTTTGTCAGTCTCGCTGTCTGTACTGATATAGTCTATATTGTTGAAAGAGGATAGAAAGATCTGCCCGTCTTTTTCAAATTTGCTGTGGTCCGCCAACAAAAACACCCGGTTGGACAATTCAATCATCAGCTTCTTTGTTTCCAGCTCCTGGATGCTGGAATCGGTGATCATGCGGTTGGCGGAGATTCCGGAGCAGGAAAGAAATGCTTTGTTAGGATAATATACCTTGGCTTTATCCAGGGACATATTGCCGTAGATGGATAGGTTGGAGCTTTTGAAAATACCCCCAAGGCATATGTACATGTGATTCTGATTATTCAATTTAGCGGCTTCCAGCAGGAACTGTATGGAATTGGTTATGAAAGTCACCTGTATATTGGCGGGGACATACTGGGCTAAATAGGCCGTGGTAGAGCTGTTGTCCACAAAAATAGTATCCTCCGGCTGGATATAGGAGGCCGCCAGCTTGCAGATGGCCTGCTTTTCCTGAAAACGGCGTATTCCCCGGACGGATACAGGGTATTTGTCCTGCATAACGGGGCTGCTTGCTTTCGTTTCCACGGGCATGGCGCCGCCATGGGTACGGATCAGAACCCCTTCCCTCTCCAATTCCCGGAGATCCCGGCGGACTGTTTCCTTTGATGTCTGAAACTGTGCGGCTAATTCGGAAACATTCACATTTTTGTGCGTTTCCAACAAATTTATGATTTCTGATTTTCGTTCTATATTATACATGGCGCCTCCGGCTGATTTATATGAAAATACTTGATTAAGCTCATAATATCAATTGTTTCGGGGATAGTCAATATATATTTGTGATAATAAAAGTTGATTTATAACAGAAAAGATTATACAATAACAGAAACAAACGGGCATAAAAAGAGGAAGTAAACAAAGAACAGGAAAAACATGATATCAAGGAGGTATAAATATGAAACTGGGATTTTTTTCTGCTAATTTTAGCGAGAAACCATTGGAGGAGGTAGTGAAGCTGGTATCGTCCTATGGTTATGAAACTCTGGAGATACCTGCCTATGAAGGCAATGGACAGTTGGAGACAAAGGATGTTATAAAGGGCAATACCGCCTCCGAGGTCCGGAAAATGGTTCAAAGCTATGGGATGTCAATACAGGCATTAAGCAACCATGCGGATTCATTTCTGATTATGGGCCCCACAGGAAAGGAAACGGACTTCATTTATAAGGGGACTCCGGAAGAGAAGATCAAGCACGGAACGGAAAGCCTGATCCGCACGGCACAGGCGGCCAATGCCCTGGAGGTGCCCATCGTAGTCGGATATCCGGGAGTAGAAAATTGGGGCAGATTTTTCTTCTTCCCTTACGGCGAGGGCTGGAAAGAATATGAAGAACAGTTTGCAGAGCGTTTTACGCCGATTTTGGACAAGTTCCAGGAATACGGAGTGAAATTTGCCATTGAGATTCATCCAAACAGTTTTGTATATGATATTTATACAGCCGAAAAGGCGTTGGAGCTGGTAAACTATCATCCGGCCCTGGGCTATAATTTTGATCCGGCCAATATTATGTATCTGATGATTGATCCGGCCATTGTAATCGACCGGCTGAAAGACAGGATTTTTCATGTGCATGCAAAGGATGCGGAGCTGGCCTCCCATAATCTTCCTACGGGAGGAACCTTGATGCATGGAGATATGTCCGCATTAAACCACACCTACCGGTTCCGTATTCCAGGCTGGGGACAGGTGGAGTGGAAGCGGGTTATCACAGAGCTTTCCATGGTGGGCTACACCGGTTCCTTAAGCTATGAGCACGAGGATGTTACCATGAGCCGGATGGACGGAGTGGAAAAAGTGGCTCAGTACTTAAAGCCGCTTATTATTAAGAATCCTTATGAGGGAAGAACGGACAAACTGTTTAATAAGGAATAGGGATGGGGGAAATCTGAACTAAACTCTTTCTGAGAAGATCTGAAATTGCTGCATAGGCTGATGGCTCTGCGATAAATACGCAGAGCCGCAGCCTTTTTTGTTTGGAGCTTGAGCCACAGCTCTTTCAGAAGCTTTAACCGGGGCAGGAGAGGCTGTGATAATTATTCAATGCTGTATTTTTTGTTTTTTATTTGTTATAATTATTTAGATTAGAATTTGTCATGGGAAAGAAAGGCCGGAAAATGGATATGCAAAAGAATGAAAAGGAAAGAAAAGAATTAAATAAAAAGCTTTTAAAGAATACCTTTAAAAGCGAAGTTAAGAATAGAAAAAAAGTAAAAATTTATGAATATATAATTGATTTTATTGGTATTTTCATTGCACTTTATTTAGCGGATTTGATAGTGGGAATATTGTCAATTAATTCCTGGTTCATGGATATGGTTATAAATGCTGTGCTTATATTTGTAATAGTTTCTATTAGTTCGATATTTGTAAGAAAGATATGGAAATAAATAGAAATTTGACAAGGAGCCATAAAATATGGAAATGCTTTTTATTTCCCCCCAATATGGAGGAAAGGAATTAGGAAAACAGCTGTTACATTATGGTATGGAGAACTATTTTATAAACGAATTAGGGGTGAATGAACAAAATCCGCAGGCAAAAGGCTTCTATGAACATATGGGATTTCAGGTTTATAAAAGAACTGACACCGATGAGCAAGGGAATCCCTATCCGATTTTGTATATGAGATTAACTTAACAAATTCCAATTTTGGGGGATAAACATCATGAGTAATATAATAAAGAGGCCATATCGGTACTTATGTGATTTTACAAAAATATATGATTTTATGATTAAGAATTATTCCGTAGATTGTAATAATGGGTGTATGCCGCCATTTTTTGAATATGCTCAAGTCTTATATTGGACTGAAAAAACCCAAAATCATAGATTTGAAATATGGGAGGAAAACAGTGAGGTTGTAGCGTTTTGCTGGTATGAGAACAGTATTGGGGAGGCATATTTTAATCTTACGGACGGATATGAATTTCTGATTCCCGAGATGATCCATCACGCAGAGAAAAGATTGTCAAAAGAAGATGGAACATTAAAATTGATTATTTACGGCAGTCAAACAAATGTGCTGGATGAAGCAATTCAAAAAGGATATGTCATAAATAAACGGTGGAATGAAGGCATTCTTGATTTTTCAAAAAATAAGCTGGAGTTTTCTTTGCCGCGGGGATATATGTTTGAAGAAGTGAAAAAAATTAATATGGAAAAAATGATTGATGCGTCCTGGAGAGGTTTTAACCATAAGGGGAAACCGGATGGAGGCGTGGAAAGAGGATATCATTTGTGGGCGTCGCCAAATGCCACACCTGAATTGGATGTTGTTATAAAAAATGAACAGAATGAATATGTTTGTTATGCCGGAATGTGGTGGATACCACAGATTCATCTTGCTTATTTAGAGCCATTATGTACAGTGTCTGAGCATAGAAAAAAAGGGCTGGCAAGGGCTGCATTATCTGAATTGTATCGAAGAACATCTAAGCTTGGAGCAACTCATATGACGGGCGGAGCTAACAGTTTTTATTTTAATATAGGATATGAACCTGTTATTGAAAAGATAATTTTAGAAAGGAATGTGTAGTGAAATTCAGAACTTAAGGAGGAGAAAATTTGAATATAAAACTTGTTTATAAAATTCCGACAGCGCAGGACTATGTGAATCTTCGATTACGTTCCGGGATGGGAAATAAAGATTTGAAAAGAAGCCGGACTGCCCTGGAGAACTCTTTGTTCACAGTATCCCTTTATGACGAAGAAAAACTGGTTGGGTTCGGCAGAGTGGTGGGCGACGGCGGCATAACCTATATTGTAAGCGATATTATGGTAGATGAAGAATATCGGCGAAAGGGTTTTGCAGAGCGGATTATGGAAGCAATTGATGGTTATTTTGAGGAAAATACATATGAGGACAGCTATATCTGTCTGATAGCAAATCGCCCTGCTGATTTGCTTTATCATAAACATCGGTTCAAGTATTTATCAGAAGACAGGTGTGGAATGATGCGGGACCAAAGCAGGGACAGCATTGATGGCTAAATTTCAGTTTATGGAGGAAGCTGATATGAATTTCAAACATTACATTTTCGATTTGGATGGAACATTAATTGATACAGAAGATGCTATATTAAAAACGTGGCAGAATACATTAAAGGAATATGGTTACGAATATTCTTGAATGAGGTGAGAGTGGTCTTGGGGGTTACGACAGATATAGGACTGCAACGATTGAATGCTCATGTGGATGAGAATTATGCGGATAAATGGCAGACAAACTATGAAAAGTATTCAATTGAAGCGGACTTTTTCGACGGCACGAAAGAGATGCTGGAATTACTGAAGGACAGAGGCTGCTCTTTGGGCATTGTTTCATCCAGAAGCAAAAAGGAGTATAAAAGATTTTTTGAATCATTTAATCTGGAGAGCTTCTTTACGACTATAGTTTTGGAAGAGGACACAAGGGAGCATAAGCCCAATCCAGAACCATTGTTTAAATATGTCGAATTAACAGGAGCGGATAAGGATACATGTATTTATATCGGTGATATGCCAACAGATATCCAGTGTGCAAACGATGCAGGTGTTATATCCGGGTTAGTAACATGGAACGGTTCAGGTGTTTTTTGCGATGAGGCAAAGATGATTTTCCGTGATCCGAAAGAAATTAGTGATTTAGAAATTAGTGATTTATAGAAACAATGTATCAGATTAGCTGAGTTCTATGGAGAAGAATATGGGGAATGAGATTATTATTGCAGAAACAGAACGATTAGTTTTAAGAAGATATCTGGAACGTGATTTACAAGATTTATATGAATATCTATCGAACGCAGAAGTGGTTAAATATGAACCGTATAAAACAATGTGTTTAGAGGAGGCAGAGGATAATCTTAAATGGAGAATTTCAACATATGAAATGATTGCCGTTGAGTTAAAAAGCAGCAATAAAATGATTGGAAATGTATATTTAGGAAAAAGAGATTTTGAAGCACTTGAAATTGGATATGTATTTAATCAGGAGTATTGGGGAAAAGGTTACGCAAAAGAAAGCTGTACAGTATTAATCGAGCAAGCTTTTTCTCGTGGTGTCCACAGAATATTTGCGCAATGCGACCCGGTAAATTCAAATTCGTGGGGGCTGCTGGAAAAACTGGGATTTAAGAGAGAAGCTTATTTGAAACAAAATGTTTATTTTTGGAGAGATGAGCATGATAAGCCTATATGGAAAGATACATATATTTACAGTAAGCTGAATGAAGAAAGATAAGAGTGTAAAGCATAAGAACAGAGTATGGGCATAATGCGAACCGATATGATAAATATGTAAAGAAAACTACGAACTATCAGTATTAAGCTGGTAGTTTTTTAGTTCCGTAATTTAATCAGGTAAAGTGATATTTTAGGTTGAGTCAGCAAGGAATATATAATAAACCCTGCTGACTTAGCTGTAATTAATTAAACATAGCTCTGACTTCTTTAATATACAGATTTTGGTGCATATACATTTTATCAATTTGGTATTTTGAAGAAAATGGATAAGCTAGATGTGATATTAATTTGGCAGAAGATTATGCGATATGAACATTAACAGCCTGTAAACCACGATTTCCATTGGTTGTTTCAAAAACAACTGACTGGCCATCCTCTAAAGACTTGAAGCCCTCCATAGCAAGACCGGAGAAATGAACGAATATGTCATTGCCCTCTTCATCACAGATAAAACCAAATCCTTTTTGTGCATTAAACCATTTTACTGTACCTTTTTTCATGAAAGATACCTCCTTGAAATTATATTGTATTTTGTCAAAAATAAAAATCGCATATATGTGTAAATCATCAATAGAATAATGACTTACAAATATATGCGAAATCATAACTTTATTTAAAATACCAGCCTAGCATAGCACAGCATTCCAAAGAAGTCAAGGGGAAAATTGTGCAAAAAAAGCTGATAAATCGGAAAAGTCATCAAAGAGGCATAAAGAGGGCGGCGTCAGGAGAGGCAGGGAATTCCAGACCGGACTGGGACCATGATGATTTTTAAATGAAAGAAGGAGAGATCAGCTATATTTTTTCTTTTTAATTTGCTACAATTAATCAAATCAGAAGCAAAAACAGGAAAGACGGAGAAAAGGTGATGCAATGACTTTGCAAAATTTGAAATACATGATTACGGTTGCGGAAACAGGGTCTATTACGGAGGCAGCCAGACGGCTTTTTATTTCTCAGCCCAGTTTATCCAATGCAATCAAGGAAGTGGAGAAAGAGGTAAAATTCACGATTTTTTCAAGAAGCAGAGCTGGAATTGCTTTAACAAATGAGGGCATGGAATTTCTGGGATATGTCCGGCAGGTGATTCAGCAGATGGATTTGCTGGAAGATAAATTCATTACGAATCTTCCGAAAAAGCAAAGATTCTGTGTTTCCACCCAGCACTACACATTTACAGCCAATGCCTTTGTTGAGATGGTCAAACAGTTTGGACAGGAGCGGTTTGAGTTTATATTAAATGAAACACAAACCCAACAGATTCTTGAAGATGTTAAAAATCGTTTCAGTGATTTGGGGATCATTTATATCAGTGACAGCAATGAAATCGTCATCCGAAAAGCGCTGGAAGATAATAAACTTATATTTTCTGAACTATTTACTGTCAGCCCCCATGTTTTCCTGCGGCAGAACACCCCTTAGCTCATAGGGCTTCTGTGAAATTGGAGGACTTAAAGGAGTACCCCGGATGAATTTTATTCAGGGAAGTTATGAATCTGCTTATTTTTCTGAAGAATTATACAGCACAGTACCGGCAGAAAAAAGTATAAAGGTCAATGACCGTGCGACAATCGTAAATCTGATGATTGGCTTGGATGGATATACAATTTCAAGCGGTATTTTTCCTAAATATTTGCAGGGGGATATGATTATTGCAATCCCACTGGATGAAGATGAGCGCATGTGTATTGGCTATATTCTGAATGAGAACCAGGAATTATCTGAGCTGGGGCAAATTTATATTGAAGCTTTAAGAAAATATAACAGGAAGTAAACATAGCCTGAGGCTATGGAATGGCATAAAAAATAAGAATTAGCTATTATACATTCTTTCATGGTATTCTTAACAAAAATTGAAAAGGATGTATCATTATGCCGGGTTATGTTTTGTTTAATTTCATCATATATGTGCTGATCAATGCTTTTACGCCGGGGCCGGGAAATATTCTGGCTCTTAATACAGTTACAAACTATGGATGGAAAAAAGGAAAGTCGCTGTTCTTTGGTATTTTTGCCGGATATTATGGGGTACAAATGATTTGCGCAGTTTTTGTTCATGGCGTCAGCTCTCTGCTGCCAAGTGTTCTGGGAATTATGAAATACGTTGGTGCGGCTTACATACTGTGGCTGGCAATCCATATTGCATTGAGCAAAGTAAGGGAAGTGGATACAGAAAAATCAGCCTCTTTTTTGAAAGGCTTTATGCTTCAGTTTGTAAATGTAAAAATATATATGCTGGGCGTTACAGCCATGACCGGGTATATAACGGAATACAGTGCCTCTTTTATTGTGCTTTTGGGGTTTGAATTAATCATAGCCACAATGGGAGTTTTGGCAACAATCACGTGGATTGGTATGGGCCTGGTGATTCAGAGGGTGTATTTGAAATATTTCCGCGCCATTAATATTATTCTTGCAATTATATTGCTGGAATGTGGGTATAGCATGATAAAATAAAACATGGGCTAATCCCCATTACCTGCCGTCACTCCCACACATCCAGTTCTCTGTTCTTAAAAAAGTACTTTTTGTCCTTTTCCCCAATTTCCCGGATAACCCGGCAGGGCGCACCTAATGCGACTGTATTGGAGGGTATGTTATTCGTCACCACACTACCTGCTCCGATTACGGAATTATCGCCTATGGTTACTCCCGGAAGGATCTGAACGCCTGAACCGATCCAAACATTTTTCCCTATATGGACAGGAAGATTATACACATAATTGTGTTCCCTCAATATGGACAGTATGGGATGACCTGACGTAGCAATAACTACATTTGGTGCAATCATGCAGTCATTTCCCACGTAAATATCTGCATCATCTACAAGCGTTAAATTAAAATTACAATATATACCGCTTCCGAAATGTACATGATGGCAGCCCCAGTTGGCATGTAAGGGAGGCTCTATATGGCAGCCGTCACCGATTTCAGCAAACATTTCTTTTAAAAGCAGCAGCCGCTTTTTTTGCTCCAGGGGCCTGGTGGAATTGTAATCATACAGTTTTTCCATATAGTGAAGCTGTTTTCCCATTATTTCAGGGTCATCATAACAGTATACCAGCCCATTTTCTTTTCTCTCTTTATTTGTCATAAAAGTACCGCCTCCTATTAATCTGTGTAAAAATAATTTCCTGCCAATCGTAAATACTCATGCTTTGCAAATGATGATTTACAGATTCTTATAGCTTTGTATAATTTCATCAATAACTTTTGTCACTCCGAAATTATCATTTGAATCGGTAATAAAGTTCGCATACTGCTTCATGCCAGACGCGGCATTTTTGACAATATAGCTGTATTTTACAGCCCGGAGCATTTCTATATCATTATATGTATCGCCGAAAGCCATCATTTGTTCTGATCTAAGTCCCAGCCTTTCTCCCAGCAATTGCAGGGCTTTTCCTTTATCGATTCCATAGTTCATAATATCAATCCAGGAAGTATCTCCTACGGTGACAGAAAAGTCCTTGCCGTATTGAGGGTGAAATACCTTTTCGTAATATTCTTTACTATCCCTGCCGGGAAAATAAACCGTAAATTTATCAGCTTTCACAGCAGCCTGGTCAAGATTTTTGACAAAGGCAATCCTTGAATAAAAGGGTTTTAAATCATTTTCATACATTCTGTGATTTTCGGACAGGAAAGCGGACTCTAATCCACATAGGATTGGAATACCACCTGTTTTATCTTCCGTAAACCGGACCATTGATTGATAGTCTGCGGGCTTTAGCAGGCTTTTAAAAATTATTTTTCCTCTATGGCATATAAT
>JASGGP010000074.1:0-16648 GCA_047604985.1 Lacrimispora sp. | reverse complement strand
GTTGACAATTGCAAGCATTGGATCGATATGCTGCTTTGTATACTGTGATAACAACCCTGGAAAGGACAGCGTAAAGCCGGAAGCCAAGGATTCTCAGGAAATGTTTAATGAAAACTGCCATCAGGCTCAGATCGTTCCGTCTACGGAAGATATGGCAACCTATAACGGAGATTTGACTACACTGAAAAACTCCATTATTGCGGACGTTGTTGTACAGGGAATCTCTGTCGACGAAGCTTACAAGCGTTTTGAAAGCGACGGCGGTGCAAAGTGGTCACAGATGATCGTTGATTCCTTAAATGAACAGCAAGCAAAATAGTTTCAGAAAGGTATGCTATGATTAATAAAAAGAAAGTGCCTGCAGCGAAAGCTGCAGGCGACAATAAACGGTCTCTTCTGGTTGCCCTTTACTATTACAGGGGATTTTATCTTATGTTTCTCCCGGTTCTTATTTTTGCCATAGTCTTTCACTATCTTCCTATGCTTGGAATCCGGTATGCATTCTTTTCCTATAAAGGAATTAAGGACCCTGTATTCATAGGCATGGCAAATTTCGAGAAGATGGTAAATATGCCCGGCTTTTGGAGCGCTTTTAGCAATACCATAACCTTAAGCATAATAAAGCTTTTACTGAACACATTCATGGCAGTCGCTCTTTCCCTTATGCTCAATGAGCTGCGGTCCCTGACATTTAAAAAGGTTTCCCAGACCATCATCTATCTTCCCCATTTCATGTCATGGGTAGTAACCGCTTCCGTATTCACCTTGATTCTTTCCCCTACCAATGCGGGACTGATCAACTCTCTGTTAATCAAGCTGGGTATTGTAAAGGAAGGCATTTATTTCCTGGGCGACCAGAACTGGTGGCGGCACATGTTTTACGTAATCAACATCTGGAAGGATACGGGCTGGGGCACTATCATCTTCATGGCGACGCTTTCCGGCATTAATCCGGAGCTTTACGAAGCAGCCTCCATGGATGGAGCAGGGCGCTGGAACCGGCTGCGCTATATCACTTTGCCTGCTTTGAATAATACCATCATTACAGTATTGATTTTAAACCTGGCAAAGGTTATGAATCTGTTTGAATCCGTATTCGTACTGCAAAATGATGCGGTTGTGCGGCAGGCAGACGTTTTACAGACTTACATATATACACAGACATTCAATTCCGGGGCCCTTCCTGACTACGGCTATACCACGGCGGTAGGCTTGGTTTCTTCATTGGTAGGGTGCTTCCTTGTGCTGGTCTGCAACAGGGCAAGCTACAAGGTACGCGGAAAAGGAATTGTATAGGGGGGAGAAAGAACATGACAAAGAAAAAAACCGCATTTGACTATGTGCTGGTGGTTGTATTTGTGCTTATAAGCCTTATCATGATAATCCCCATCTACAAAGTCCTCATTGACTCATTGGATTTAAAAACGGCTTACGGTATGAAGCTGTTCCCGGAGAAATTCGGTTTCGCAGGATACATTTCCGTATTCACCAATCCAACCCTGTATAAGCCGTTCCTGGTTTCCTGCCTCACAACCGTAGTGGGAACCTTTGCAGGCCTTGCCATTTCCACCCTGGGAGCCTATGTGCTGATCCAGTGGAAAATGCCGGGAAGAAACTTTTTTGCAGGTCTTTTGCTGCTGACCATGATTTTTAACGGCGGTATGATTCCTACTTACCTGGTCATGAAAATGCTTCATTTAACCAATACTCTGTGGGTGGTCATTTTGCTTCCGGCCATCAATGTTTACAACATGGTCCTTATGAGAAACTTCTTTGAAGGAATCCCGGTGAGCCTGTTTGAATCCGCAGAGATTGACGGATGCTCCCCTATGAGAATATTTTTCGGGATTGTCCTGCCTCTTTCCAAGGCGGCTCTTACAGCAATCGGCCTTATGTATGCCGTTGGTTACTGGAACGATTATACTAATTATAAACTTTATATCACCAATGAGAATCTGTATAACTTCCAGATGAAGTTAAGGACTCTTATTATGGGAAGCGATCTGCCTACCGCAATCGGAGGCGCGACAGAGAATACGGTGAAAAATGCAGCCGTTATCGTTGCGATTCTTCCCTTTATGATTATTTATCCGTTCTGCCAAAAATATTTTATTCAGGGCGTAAATATCGGAGCCGTAAAGGAATAATGGCTTTCGGCATGGAAAGGGGCAGTTGTCTGCTCCTTTTTCTTCGGTTATAATGGTTATAAATTTAAATGACCCCAAGGAGGTAATGAACATGTACCAAAATCCGATTTTGTATGCAGATTATTCCGATCCGGATGCAATCCGCGTGGGAGAAGATTATTATATGGTCTCCTCTTCCTTTGCCTATCTTCCCGGCGTCCCCCTTCTTCATTCCAAAGACTTAGTCCACTGGGAAATTATTAACCACTGCGTTCCATCCCTGCCCTTTGAGAAATACAACAACCCCTCCCACGGCTCCGGGACCTGGGCGCCTGCCATCCGCTACCACGACGGGATGTTCTACGTCTTTGTTCCCCTTGTGGACGAAGGGATTTTTGTAGCCAGATCCGCCGACCCCCACGGAGAATTTACTTTAAACTGTCTTCATGAGACAAAGGGCTGGATCGACCCCTGTCCTTTCTGGGATGACGACGGCAGGGCCTATATGGCGTTTGCCTATGCCGGAAGCAGAAGCGGGATCAAGCACAGGCTGGATCTGGTGGAGATTGATCCGGACTGCACCGGTCTTCTGGGAAAGCCTGTCACCATCTTTGACGGCCAGCAGTTAGGGCCTACCACGGAAGGACCGAAGCTTTACAAGTATCAGCGTTATTATTATATTCTCATGCCTTCCGGCGGAGTGGCTCCCGGCTGGCAGTCTGTTTTAAGGGCAGAGTCTGTTGCCGGGCCTTATGAGTATAAAATTGTCATGCACCAGGGAAATACGGAGATCAACGGGCCTCACCAGGGCGGCTGGGTCACAGGGCCTGACGGCAGGCACTGGTTTATTCATTTCCAGGATGTGATAGAGCTTGGAAGAATCGTCCATTTACAGCCCATGTGCTTTAACGCAGGCTGGCCCTTTATCGGAACCGAGCAGAACGGGGACGGCATCGGAGAGCCTGTAAAGGAGTGGAGTCTTCCTGTGGAGGGACAGCCGGAATACCGGATTGCCCAATCCGATGATTTTTCCGGCACCTCCTTAGGACTTCAATGGCAGTGGCAGGCCAATCCCCGGGATTCTTTCTATTCCTTAAACGGCCATCCGGGCATCCGCCTTTTCTGCCTTGGTAATCCTGCCAGGGAAAACCTTTTGTGGTATGCACCTAATGCCATGACCCAGATTCCCCAGCATCAGGCCCTTTCCGCTGTGACAAAGGTGCGGCTTCAGGGAGATAAGGAAGGGGATATGGCTGCCATTGGAATGATCGGCCATCTTTACGCCTATCTGGGTCTTGTGAAAGGGACGGCAGGCAATGAGCTGGTTCTTCATTCCGGAATTGTAATGGAAAAGGAATTTGAGGGAGAGGCTGTGGAAGAGCCCCAGACTTCTGTTCCCTATGAGGGTGATACGGTTTATCTCCGGATGGAGCTTTTTAAGAATAAGACCTACTGCTTTTCCTGGTCCGCAGACGGTATCCGCTACACTGCCATCGGAGGGCCCAATCCTCTCCGCAGGGCTACCTGGACCGGAGCTAAGCTTTGCCTCTGGAGCGCAAATAAAAACAACTTGATTTCAGAAGGGTACGGAGAGTATGAATTTATACATATCGAAGACAGAAGCGGCTGCGAAACAGACCTTTGAGGCCGCCGAAAAAGGGGATAAGGAGGCAGTTCTCCGGCTTGTCGACCATTCCTTTAATATTGAAGATTGTGACGAAGAGGGAAACAGCCTGCTCCACTACGCGGTAAAGGGAAAGAACCTGGATCTTGTGGCTTTCCTGGTGGAAAAGTGTGCCATGGATCCCACCTGGGCCAATCAGGCCATGGTGACGCCCTACGACCTGGCGGAGGGAAATCTTTCCCTCGAAGAATATTTCCAGTCGGTCTGCGGCTTTTCCAGAGAGAAATGCTACCGGAATCCGGTGTGCCGGGGAATGAACCCGGACCCCAGCGTCCTGCGGGTGGTAGACGACTATTATTTGTTCTACTCCAGCTTTATCTATTTTCCCTCCATTCCAATATCCCATTCTAAGGATCTGATTCACTGGAAGGTCATCGGCTATGCGGTGACGGACAGGAGATGGGCGGAAGAATTTTTAGGAGAGCTGGAAGGGGGAAGAGGCTTTTGGGCTCCGGATATCAGCTACCATAAGGGCAGGTTCTACATCTGCGCCACCTTAAGGAAAAATGATGATGCGCCTTACATACAGACCCAGATGGTCACCAGCTCCTCAAGGCCGGAGGGCCCCTACGAGACGCCGGTCATCCACAATGTATTGGGAATCGACCCCTCCATTTTCACCGACGACGACGGAAGACGGTACATGCTCATAAACCGGGGAGCCAGGATCATGGAGATATCGGAGGACGGGAAGAAAGTTCTTTCAGAGCCGTCTCTTATATGGTACGGCCATTCCGGCCACGCGCCGGAGGGCCCCCACATCTTAAAAAAGGACGGTTATTATTACTGCTTTCTGGCGGAGGGCGGTACAGGAAAGGGCCACATGATTTCCGTGGCAAGATCAAGAAGCCTGTTCGGCCCCTATGAAAGCTGCCCCCATAATCCCATTCTCCATCAGAAAGACGAGATGGGAAGCCTCCAGTGCTGCGGCCACGGAAAGCCGGTCCAGACTCCGGACGGCAGATGGTTTATGGTTTACCTCTGCTCCCGTTTCATTGACCATCAGTGGGGGATGCTGGGCAGGGAGACCTGCCTTGACGAGGTCACCTGGACAGCCGACGGCTGGCCTGTCATAAACAAAGGGAAAGGTCCATCCTATATGGCTGCCCTGCCCTTTCCAGACATGAAGAAGGCGGTGGATGACTTCCCATATGCCGGGGCCTGGCTGTGCCCCAGAACAAAGGACCCCAAGCTGGTCGGAGAAGAGGAAGACGGGACCCTTTGGATCAGGGGAGACGGGCAGGATTTAAACAAGAGGGATTGCAGAAGCTTCTGGTAAAATGCCAGCCGGATTTCCGCTTTTCCCTGGAATTTGAAATGAGCTTTCCTGACAAGGAAAATGAGAAATTCACCTCCGATGCCGGGGTGACCCTCTATTATGATGAGAACACCTACATAAAATTCGGGGTGACGGAGGCCTCCGTATTCGCCTCCGAATATGTAGACGACGCCTATGTGAGGACAGAAACAAGCCCTTTCCATTTCAGGGCCCGGTGACCTTCCGGGTGGAAACAGACGGGCTTGTGAGAACTTTCTTTCTAAATAATAAGCTTCTGTGGCAATGGACGGATGTGACTTCCATCTGTTCCGAAGGCCTTTCAAAGGGCAAGCGCTTTACAGGAGCCATGTATGGAGTGTACGTAAATGGCAAAAATCTTTTACGCTGGAGACAGCACGGTAACATTCAATAAAATATCCACCTACCCCCAGACAGGGATTTCCCAGGCAATGCTTTTGTACTTAAGGGATGAGGTGGAAATGAGAAGCTTTGCCCGGAACGGGCGCAGCACAAAATCCTTTCTGGAGGAGGGCCGTCTGGCTCTCATAGAAAAGGAGATGGGAGAAGGGGATTTCCTCTTTATCCAGTTCGGCCACAACGATTCGAAGGATGACCCGGAAAGGTATACGGACCCTGACACCACTTACAGGGAGAATCTCAGGCGGTTCATTTCTTCCGCAAGGGAGAAAGGGGCTTTTCCGGTCCTCATCACCCCCATTGCCAGACGGCTTTTTGATGAAGACGGCGTTTTCCTGCCGGGAAGCCACGGGGCTTATCCCGAGGCCATGAAACGGACAGGAGAAGAAACGGGAGTGCCTGTGATCGACTTAACTGCCATCACGGAAAAATATCTGTCGGATTTGGGAGATGTGGCTTCAAAGGCCTATTTCATGTGGCCTAAGGACGACACTCATTTAAAGCCGGAGGGAGCGGTTCTTATGGCCGGCTTTCTCTGCCGGGAACTGGAAAAGCTTGGCTCTCCCTACCGGGACCTTTTGGAGGGCCGGAAAGAGCGGCCGGAGAATATTGGACTTGATGTTTCTTAGGAGTGGATATGGAAAAAAATGATGATATTGAGCATCGGTTTGTCCGATGCTTTCAAAAGTACGGGGACCGCTCCGTCATGGTTCTTTTCAGCTTTTATAAAGGCCAGTACCACAAGTTTTTTATTTCCACTTTCTTTTTTGTAATAAAACATTCCCCCAGCCTGTTTTCCGCCCTGCTTGTGGCCAATGTCATAAACGGGGTCATGGAGGGGGGAGAGGCCGGGAAGCACGCCATTTTCTTAAATGTGGCCGTCTGGCTGGGACTTCTTGTCATCCACCTGCCCGCGAACTGGCTCCATAACATGTATGTCAGCCGGGTTATACGGAAAACAGAGGCAGGCCTTCGGGGGGCTCTGGTGAGAAAGCTTCAGGAACTGTCCATTCCCTACCACACAGGAACCCAGTCCGGACGGCTCCAGTCAAAGATCATCCGGGATGTGGAGGCGGTGGAAACCCTTTCCGCCCAGCTTTTCGTCAGTATGATGAACATTTTTATGAACCTGGTAATCACCCTGTCCATAACAGCCGTAAAGAACCGGATCGTTTTGCTGTTCTTTCTTCTGGTAGCGCCGGTGACCTCCATAACCGTAATCGCTTTCCGGAAACGGATAGGCAGGGAAAACCGGGCATTCCGCCGGGAAATGGAGGAGACCAGTGCCAGGGTCATGGAGATGGTGGAGCTGGTCCCGGTTACAAGGGCCCATGCCCTGGAAAAGAAAGAGGTAGAAAAAGTCCGGGAGCAGCTTAAGGAAACCGCGGAAAAAGGATACCGTCTGGATATGATCCAGGCCCATTTCGGCGCGGTCAGCTGGTGCGTGTTCCAGATATTCCAGGCGCTCTGCCTGGGCTTTTCCGGTGTTATGGCTTTAAACGGCCTGATAAAGATCGGAGATGTGACCTTTTACCAAGCCAGCTTCACGACAGTGGTCAACCAGTTTACCTCCCTCATAAACCTCCTTCCGATTCTGACAAAAGGAATGGAGTCCGTTACCTCTATCGGTGAGGTTCTGTCTTCGGAGGATGTGGAACACAACGAGGGAAAGACAGAAATGAAAGAATTGAAAGGAAACTACTCCTTTCATAACGTGCAGTTTTCCTATAAGGATTCCGAGGAACAGGTGCTTCACGGGTTTGAGCTGAATGTGAAAGCCGGGGAGACAATCGCTTTGGTAGGAGAATCCGGTTCCGGAAAAACCACGGTTTTGAATTTACTCATTGGCTTTATTACCCCTACAGACGGACGGCTCCTAATTGACGGGCTGGATATCAATGACATTAATTTAAGGAGCTACCGGCGGTTTATTTCCGTAGTGCCTCAGACGCCGGTGCTTTTCTCCGGTACGGTCAGGGAAAATATTGTCTACGGCCTGGAGCATGTGACAGAGGAAGCGCTTGACCATGCGGTGGAAGCGGCAAATTTAAAGTCAGTTATCGCAAAGCTTCCCCAGGGCCTGGATACCATGATCGGAGAACACGGAGGAAATCTAAGCGGCGGACAGAGGCAGAGGATTTCCATTGCAAGGGCCATCATACGGGACCCCAAGGTGATTATTCTGGATGAGGCCACCTCAGCCCTGGATACCATTTCCGAAAAAGAGATCCAGGATGCCCTGGACCGGCTGATCAGGGGCAGGACCACCTTTATTGTGGCCCACCGGCTGTCCACCGTAAGAGGGGCGGACCGGATTGTGGTTCTGGATAAGGGAAAGATCCGGGAGGAAGGAAGCTATGAGGCGCTTATGGCCTTAAAGGGAGAATTCTATGAGATGGAACGGCTGCAGATGGCTTTGAGATAATAAATCCCCAGGATTTTTGCAGAGCGAAGCTGCAACGGCAGTTTACATAATAAAACAGGGTCTGTGATAAACAGCGTCTTGACAATGGCTGGAAAAGCCATTTTTAAGGCGCTGTTTTCATATGCCGCTTTTTCTGTAAGATTCTTTTGCCGCATTCTTTTGCAGAATTCTCCCCATCAACCCATTTTGAACATTCAACCATCAGATATTGCATTTACAGAAGCGCTGTTTTTCTTTAAAATGTACCCATAAACATGAATTATAAATTGGGAGGTAAAAGGAATGAGATTAAAGAAAATCACAGGCATTACTTTGGCGGCGCTGATGGCGGCGGGAACCCTGGCGGGATGTTCCGGCGCAGGAACCTCAGCAACCACTCCGGCGTCTAAAGGGGAACAGACGACGGCACAGACAGAAGCGGGGAAAGAACAGTCCACGGCTTCTTCGGGGGAGAAAACCGTCATAAACATCTGGTCCAAGGACCGGCATGACGCCACTTATGTCCAGTCCAAGGTGGATGAATACAATGCAAACAACACCGATAACATACAGATCAACTACCAGCTTTATACGGATAACTACGTGCAGGCCATAGACATGGCGGTGCAGAGCGGCGAGCTGCCTGATATTTTAGTGCAGCAGGAACAGATGTTTGACAAATATGTAAATGAAGGACAGTGGGCCAATCTTTATGATTACATGGACGCTGATATGAAAGAATACTTTAAGTCCGTCATCTATCCGGGGTACAACGAGCTGGATGGAAAGCTGTATTTCATCCCTACCAGCGGAACCACCTGCCGCCTCTTCTATAATAAGGAAATATTTGAACGTGTAGGAATTGCCGAGCCCCCAAAGACTCTGGAAGAGATGGTGGAGGATGCCAAGCTGATTAACACACAGCTGTCCAAGGAAGGCATTTACGGCTTTGCTGAAAATATGAAGAGCGCAAGCTCCGGCCTGCAGCGCTCCATGTGCATTGGCCTGGAACGGGAAACAGGCCTGGTGCGGGGCTATGATTTTGCAAAGGGCGAATACGATTTTTCCCAGTGGGCGGACACCTTGAAGCTGTGGAAAGAACTGCTGTCTGATGAATGTGCTTTCCCAGGCTGTGAATCCTTGGATATCGACCCCTTACGGACCCAGTTTGCGGCAGGAAAGATCGGCATGTATATGTCCTACAGCCATGCGGAGCCCGGCGTATACCAGAATCAGTTCCCTATGGATTCCTCTAAATGGGATTGCGTTCCCATTCCCACCGTGGGTGGAAAGGCAACAGGAAAGCAGTATTTTTCCGGCACCGGAGCCTATGTCTTAAATGCCAAGAGCCCCAACGTGGAAAAAGCGTTTCAGGTATATAAGCAGGTCTTTGCAAATGAAGACTATCTGGTCGGTTACTACGAAGGCGGATATGGGGTGAGCATTCTTCCAAGCGTCATTGCAAAAGCAAAGCCAAGCGAGGATTTCCAGAATAAAAAGTGGCTGCTGGTCAGCGATATCGATGCACTTCTTCCAAAGCCTCCTCACAGCGCCTTTGCATCGGGCATGGTGGTAGAGGGAGAAGATATGTACAAAACATGTGAATCCATTTATTATGGGGACGCTGACATTGACTCTACATTAAAGGATTTAACAGAGCGTTACAATAAGGCATATCAGGATGCGGTGAAAAACGGAACCGGTCACGAGATCAAGATTGAAAACTATGATCCAATGAATCCGACCTTAGAATAATGGCTTAAAAAGCAATCGCTTAGAAAGCAACAGCTTAAAAAGAGGGGCCGGCTTTTACGGCCCCCTTTTTCTTTGAACAGAAAGGAGCGCGCAGAGAATGGATCAAAAAAACAGAGGAATTCTGCAAAGAAAAAAGGCTGTGAAACGCAACCTGCAGGCATACACATTTATTCTGCCCAACTTAATATTATTTACGGCTTGTTCCTTATATCCGGTGGTATGGACCTTAAAATATGTGTTCTACCAGTACGGAGGCTATGGAACGGGAGTTCCACGCTTTGTGGGCCTTGCCAATCTGGCGAGAGTGTTCCGGGATAAGGTGTACTGGGAAAGCGTGATGCACACGTTTACCTACGGCTTTGGAAAGGTCCTTATCATTCTCCCCCTGGCATTTTTCCTGGCCTTTCTTTTAAATGGGCAGAGACGGGGCAACGGCGCGGCCCAGAGCATCGTATTTTTACCCACCATCATGAGCTCCGCGGTCATGGGCCTGGTTTTTTACCTTTTATTTAATGCCTACAATGGGGAAATCAACAAGTATTTAATGGAAGCAGGGCTTATAAGCCGTCCCATCAACTGGCTTGGAAAGGATCATGCCATGAAAACCCTTATCCTTACCGCAGTCTGGGGAGGGGTGGGAAATTACATGGTCTATTTTATCGCGGGAATCCAGCAGGTGTCAGAGGACGCCATTGAAAGTGCCAGGATTGACGGGGCCGGACGGATACAGACCATCTGGTATATCATCATTCCCATGCTGGGACCTATTTTAAAAATTATCCTCATGCTGGCCATTACCTCGGCTTTTCACGACATCACCAATGTTATGGTATTGACGGAAGGCGGTCCTAACAATGCCACCATGGTCATGTCTCTCTACGGATACCGCTATTTCTTCCCCATCTCGGCGGCGGAAGCGACGGTTCCCCAATACGGCTACGGTGCTGCGGTCAGCGTGATTTCCGCAGTTATAGCAGGAGCCGTGACCGTGTGCTATTTAAAAATATCAAAGAAGCTGGACAGCATTTATTAAGGAGGCAGCAGCATGACAAAAATTAATAAAAGGTGTGCTTTCATTGGAAAATGGGTTTTTCTTGGGATCATGATTATATTTACCCTCTATCCGGTGGTGTACACGGTGCTGGGGTCCTTAAAAACAAACGCGGAGCTGACCCAGGGCGGAGGCTTTTTTCCGGAAGTCTGGCATTTTGAAAATTATTACCGGGCCTTTGTCCAGGCGGATTTCACCAAATATACCTTAAACAGCGTCATCGTCAGCGCTTCCGTCACCTTACTGGCTGCAGTTACCTGCTCCCTGGCCGGATTTATACTGGCCAGAAAGGATTTTGTGGGTAAAAAGGTGCTGATGGCCCTTTACTTATCCATGATGTTTGTATCCCTGGGGTCTGTGACCCTGTATCCCATTTACGAGCTGCTGCGGGCCCTGAAGTTAAATAAAACCATATTTGCCCTCATCATCGCCCTTACAGGCGGCCAGGCGGCCAATGTATTTCTGGTCATGGGATTTACAAAGGGGATTCCCAGAGAGCTTGACGAAGCGGCCATCATTGACGGCTGCAGCTTATACGGGGTTTATTACCGCATCATCCTTCCCCTCAGCAAGCCCATTTTGGCTGTTGTGGCCCTGTTTTCTTTCCGGAATGCCTGGAACGATTACATTACCAGCCTGATTATGACCATTTCCATGCCAAGGCTTCAGACTCTTACGGTAGCGGTGGTACAGCTGAAATATTCCGTCAATGCGGCGGCGGAGTGGCACATCATGCTGGCAGGGGCCTCCATTGCCATTGTTCCGATTCTGATTGTCTATTTATTTGCAAATAAACAGTTTATTGCCGGGCTTACGGCGGGGGCTGTAAAAGGTTGAGGAAAAAGGAACCGCACTGTGGTATACTGGAATAAATGAAAGTCAGCAGGGGGGAATCAGGATGAAAAAGGTGGTGAATAATCTGCGGTTTCGCAGCAAGATCATATGGCTGTTTGGAATCATGTTTTTCTTTGCCACTGCCATCAGCGGATTATCCTATTACCGGTATACCTCCAACGATATTGAAGAAAATTTCCGGGTGGGAGCGGAGGACGTTCTGGTCCAGATCGCCGACACCCTGGGAATGCGCCTTGGAGTCATTAACCAGAGGGCCAAGGGGATGCTGACTAACTATACATTCATGGTGACCCTTTCGGATTATCTCAATAATCCCAATGACATCAACCTGGTAAAGGCTTTGGGCACTATCCCCGATTTTATGAAGGATTTTGAAACAGGGGAAAGCCTGATTCATTCCACCTATATATACACGGATAAGGGCAGCTTTGACAATTTCGTCCGCATGAGAAACTGGAACTTTGATTTTAAAGAGTCCGCTTTCGGCAAAAGCTATGAGGAAGATCCCGGAAAGTCCATCCGCTGGTTTCCTGTATGGACTGATGAAATATTCCAGGATAACGACCAGGTGATTCCCATTGTATGGCAGTTCAGCGTTCAGAACTACGTGGGAATGGAATATCTGGTAATCCAGCTGAAAAAAACAGAGCTGGAGCGGCTTTTAAAGGGAAAGTACGAGTTCTTCGATAAAATTCTCATTTTGGATGAAGATGGAAATGTGCTCATCGGCTCTGCGGGCATTGATCCCAGGGAGCTGATGAAGCTGTCGGAGGCAAAGGAGGCGGGCAGCAACGTCATCACAAGCGATTACCGCCATGACGGCGATACTTATCTGGTCACCTATGAAAGCCTTAAGGAAAACGGCTGGCAGATTTACGGGCTGAAATCCAGACAGAGCCTTCTCGGAAGCTTAAAGAACCTGCGGAACGTGATTTATGAAATCATGGGCATCGTGTTCCTGGCCGCTGTGGCAGCCATTCTGCTTTTATCCCACCAGCTGACGAATTCCTTAAGAAAGCTGGAAAAACGGATGAGCTGCGTGGAAAAAGGGGATTTGAGCGTCCGCTTTTTCTATCCTTATAAGGATGAAATAGGAAGTCTTGCAAAAACCTTTAATTACATGATCGGGGAAATAGAAAGCCTTGTGCAGAAGCAGGAGGAAACCATTGAAGAGCTGAAACGGGAGCGGGATTACGTTTCCGAGGTGCAGAAGCAGAAGCGGAAAGCAGAGCTGAAAGCACTTCAGGCCCAGATCAATCCCCATTTCCTCTATAACACCTTAAATGCCATCACCTGGCAGGCGGCAGACCAGGGAGCGGAAGAAATCAGCATCCTGTCAAATTCCCTGGGGAAATTTTTCCGCATCAGCCTAAGCAAGGGGGCTGAGGTCATCACCCTGGGAGAGGAGCTGGAGCATGTGAAAAGCTACTTGGAAATCCAGAGCATCCGGTATCATTCCCGTTTATCCTATGAAATAGAAGTTGATGAAAGCTGGCTGGATATCCGGATGATCAAGCTGGTCTTACAGCCCTTGGCGGAAAACTCCATTTACCACGGAATAAAGGAAAAGCAGGGGGCCGGAAGGATTAAAATTTATGGGGAAAGGCAGTCTTCTTTTGAAGAAGAGGTTTTAGAGCTTTCCGTCTGGGATGACGGAGTCGGTATACCGCCGGAAAAGCTGGAACTGATGAATGAGACCCTGCAGCGTGGAGAGACGGACAGCAAGGCAGGCTACGGCATTTACAATGTCAACGAAAGAATCCGGTTATTTTATGGGGAAGGCTATGGCCTGCGCTATGAAAGCAGCCATGGCCGCTGGACCAGAGCGATATTGAGGATTCCGACAAAAACAGGCGAGGTGGAATGATGTACCGTGTACTGATTATTGACGACGAAGACTATGTAAGGGATTTGCTGGTCAGAAACATCCGCAGCTCTTCCCTTGACGCAGAGGTGGTGGCTGTGGCAGGAGACGGAAAGGAAGGGCTTAAAGAGGCACTTGAGGCCAAGCCGGACATTGTGATCACAGATATTGCCATGCCTTTCATGAACGGACTGGAATTGATAAAGGAGCTGCAGAAAGCCGGACTTCACAGCAAAAATGTGATCATAAGCGGATACGATGAATTTGATTATGCGAAGCAGGCCATATCCCTTGGGGTAAAGGACTATTTATTAAAGCCCTTTCTGCCTAAGGAGCTTACGGAGGTGCTGATGAAGCTGATCCAGGAGCTGGACAGCCAGAAGGCTCTGCAGCAGAATATGAGCCTTTTAAAGGAGCAGGCGGTCAGCCGGGAAGGCCTTGTGCGGGAAAAGGCCTTAAGAGCCCTGTTAAAGGGAAAGGAATGTCAGGAAGAGACGGACATTTCCCTGGAAGGCAGGTTTTATGCGGCAGGAGTCATGCGCCTGGAAGGGGGAGCCTGGGATTTTGGAAAGCAGGAGCAGGTGGAGGAATTTTTAATGCTGGTCCGAAACGGCTATTTTCCTCCGGGAATTCTCATGTATGCGGTCAGCTTTGACGGTATACAGCTGGCTGTCATCTGGTGCGGGGACGGGGAAAATGAAGAGCATTTTCGAAAGACCGTCCGCTCCGGTCTGGAAAGGATCAACGCCAGCTTAGAAAAATACTACCATATCAGGCTGAACTGTGCGGTTGGAAAGGCCTATGGAAGCCAGCTGGAGCTGGAGCACTCCTACCGGGAAGCCATGGCAATGTGGCGTGGAAATTTGGATGGGGACAGGCCCATCCTGTTTTACGGAGAGGAAAGCAGCAGAAAAGAGGAAATAAACAGCAGCCAGATCAGGGAATGGAAAAACCAGATCCGTCTGTCCGTAAGAAGCGGACAGGAGGAAGAGGCCTTAAAGGCCTTGTCCGGCCTGATGAAATGCTATGCCTCCCTTTCCAATAAGAAAAATGACTATGTAAGCGTATCCGTGGGTGAGCTGGTTTATGCCATCCAAAATGACATGGAACAGGAGGGCTATACCCGGGCGGATACAGAGCCCCTCTCCTCCATGCGGGACCGGATCACCTACGGAAGCCTTATGGATATGAAGGATATGCTGGCTTCCTATATCAGAAAATGCTGCCGGGTGGTCAGGGAAAGCTCAGAGGAAACAAAGGCCGACGCCGTGGTAAAGCAGATGAAGCTGATCATTGAAAATGACTTGCAAAACCCGGACCTAGACTTGGAATGGGTGGCCGCAAAGGTCCATTTCAGCACCAGCTATGTGAGACAGATTTTCAAACAGCATGCAGGGGAATGCTTTGGAGAGTATTTAATCCGCAAACGGATGGAAAAGGCCGGAAAGCTGTTAGAGAAAACGGGCTTAAAGGTGCAGGAAATCGCAGATGAATGCGGCTATGAAAACCAGAGGTATTTTGCCAGCAGCTTTAAAAAGTTTTATGGATGCACGCCTACAGAATTTAAAAAGGCAGTGGAAGAGGAACACTTATATTAGGTATCAGGAGGAAAACGGGATATGATTCAATTTACGGAGCAGGAAATTGCTCATTTACAGGAAAAAGGAAAGAAGCAGCCGGAGGTCATACGGAAGTTAAAAAAGGATGTGGAAGAGCTTATGGCAGATCCCATCCGGGTTCCGGAAACAGGAATTGCCAACTGGACCCTCTATTATTATTGTCCCAAATGCTCCCTGTCTCTTACCTATGACCGGAATGACGGCTTTCATCACAAATGCCCGTCCTGCGGCCAGGTCTATTCCGGAGAGCCCTACGACAGCGCCTGGTGGGGGCTTACCAACAGCAGAAATTATACCGGGGCCTTTCAGATGGGTCTTATTGCCAGGATCACCGGGGAAATGGAATACGCCCAAAAAGGGATCGGCATTATGACGGAATACGCCAGATATTATAAAGGCTATGAAGTTCACGGAGATATTCCCTATAACGGTCCGGGAAAATCCGGGGCCCAGACCCTTGATGAAGCAAATTTTCTCCGCAGCTTTGCCATGGCCTATGACCTTCTTTCAGATTTTATGACGGAAGATGAGAGAGAGAATATAAAGAGGGAAATGCTGATTCCTGGGGCTGAGTTTCTCATGGAGCACCGCCACAACCAGCTGCACAATCACGAGGTCATCATCAATTCGGCCATTGCCATTATCGGACTGATCTTTGGGATTGACCGTTACGTTCAGTTCGCTGTCTATGAGCCTTATGGACTTTTATATCAGCTGGAACGGGGCATGCTGCCGGATCACATGTGGTTTGAGGGAGCCTTTGGATACCATTTTTATGCCCTGACCAGCTTCTTCGCCTATGAGAAATTCGCGCTTCATACGGAACACAGCCACATCCGCCACCCTAATTACAAGGCCATGATGGAGCTTTTGGTATCCTACTTAGAGCCGGACTTTCGGATACCCATGTTAAATGATACCAATTACGGCCACACCTCTTCCAGCCTGCACTTATATGAATTTGCCTACCGGGAACTGGGCGGGGAAAAGCTTTTATACGTGCTGAATCAGCTTTACAAAAAAGAAGAAAGAGATAATTTAGAAGCTTTCATATACGGAGTGGATGAGCTGCCGGAACAGGAACTGGAGCTTAAAAATTATCACGTGGAAGCTGGAGAATCAGGCAGCACTGTTTTGCGTGGAAAGAATGGAAAGTATCTGCTGTTTAAGCATGACCGGTATGGAGGTGAGCACGACCACTATGACCGTCTGGCCGTCAGCTATCTTGGCTTTGGCAGACGGATTTCTCCGGATCTGGGAACAACCGGCTATGGAGCGGTCCTGCATTACGATTATTATAAGAACTCTGGTTCACATAACACGGTAAATATCGGGGAGGAAAACCAGTCTCCCGTTAATGCAAGGCTGACCCGGTATGAAGAGCGGGACGGGGTGGTATATGTGAATGCTAAAGCCGACTGGACGGAGCCCTATAAGAAGCCGGATAGCTTTACCATTGTTCAGTGGAACGAAGAAAACTACTGGTCGGTGGAGATGGAGAGAAGGATCGCCTGGACCGGGGATTATTTTGCAGAAGTATTCCTGGTAAAGGGAGCCTGGGAGGATTTGCCGGTTGACTGGGTGATGCATTTTT
>JASGGP010000073.1:0-16664 GCA_047604985.1 Lacrimispora sp. | reverse complement strand
ATACAAACATATGTTCGATTGATATAATTAGCTTAGATTCAGACCATGGTAATAAAAAAATGGGAGGTGTTTCCTGGATGGAAGAGCAGATCTACTTATGTATTGATCTTAAATCATTTTATGCTTCTGTAGAATGCGTGGAGCGTAAGCTTGATCCTCTGACTACTAATCTTGCGGTGGCTGACCCTGAAAGAAGTGAGAAAACAATATGTCTTGCGATTTCCCCATCCATGAAAGCGTTGGGAGTAAAGAACCGATGCAGGGTATTTCAGATACCCAAAGATGTGCAGTACATCATGGCACCGCCAAGAATGAAACTCTACATTGAGTATTCAGCGGACATTTATGGTATTTATTTAAAATATATCTCAAAGGAGGATATCCATATTTATTCCATTGATGAGGTGTTCCTTGACGTGACTCATTATCTTTCCATGTACCATATGAGTCCAAGGGAATTGGCATTACGGATTATGGAGGATATTAAAAGTTCCACAGGAATTACTGCTACAGCAGGAATTGGAACAAATTTGTATCTGGCAAAAGTAGCGCTGGATATTATGGCAAAGCATGCGAAAGACAATATCGGATATTTAAATGAGGAACTCTACCAAAAAACATTGTGGGAGCACCGGCCCCTGACTGACTTCTGGAGAATAGGCAAGGGAATTTCAAACAGATTAAATAGTATGGGTATTGTCAATATGGGCGATATTACCCGGGCAAATGAAGATTCGCTATACCGATTGTTTGGCATTGATGCGGAGCTTTTGATAGACCATGCCTGGGGAAGGGAAACAACCACCATGGCGGATATTAAAGCATATAAGTCAAAAAGCAATTCCGTGTCCAACGGTCAGGTGCTTGCAAGGGATTACAGCTTTGAGGAGTGCAGGCTGATTGTAAAGGAAATGGCTGATAGCTTATGTCTGGAAATGGCAGGTAAAAATGTGGTTACTGATTCTATGTCATTGATGGTTGGATATTCGAATGAACTGGAATTAAAGCCGGCCATAGGAACTACATCCATGTCTGTTACCACTAATTCCTACCGAACGATTATACCCTATGTGATGGGACTGTATGAACGTATTGCGGATAAGAGCAAACCAATACGGCGGCTGAGTCTGTCATGCAATAATATTGTGAATGAAGCCTACCAACAGTATGACGGATTTACCAACCGCAGAACTGGAAAGGGATAGGAGGTTACAGAAAGCAGCATTGGAGATCAAAGAAAGGTTTGGTAAAAATGCTCTTGTGCGTGGGATGGATCTGCAGGAAGCCGGTACCACCATAGAACGTAACAGACAGATTGGAGGTCATAAAAGTGGAGAATAGAAGGGGTAAAATGGACAGGGGAAGCCGTGCGAAACAATTTATGCCTTTTGATGCATTAAAAGGGTTTCGGGAAGCAGTGGCAGAAAAAGAACGGATTGTGGCTCCTAAACGTGATCTGTCGGAAGAGATGAAAGAGGAGTTAGACTGGAAGTTAAAACAGATTCAGAAAGGAGACATAATTACTGTGGAATATTATTATGACAGAGAATATGTGCAGATAACCGGAATGGTGACACGAATAGATGATGCAGGCAGAGCATTGGAGATTGCCGATACGAGGATAGCTTTTGCTGATATTTCTGATTTAAAGTGTGATATGTTCCAAGAGTAGATTTGTGTGCGGAAGAAACCTTTTGCAGTAATTAATATTTTATAAATAAAAATCAAACATAATTCAAATATTCTATTGGTAAAATGGCCTTGTCAAAATGATAAGAAAAGAATCTGATGTTACCAGGTACAAAAAAGAAAGGATGGTATTAAAATGAGTAATTACAAATTAGAAGAAGCAATTGAGGACAGACTTTTGACAGGGTTCAAAAATTGGAACGGTGGCTACGACTGCTGGCTGGAATGGTGTAACACATTGTATGAGCCTGATTCCCATTACAACGTATATGGAAAAAGGCTGACCCTGCAGGAATATAAAGATATGATGGGAAAGTTTTTTGAAAATTATGATATCAGAATGGGCGACTTCCATAATATGATTATCAAGGATGACTGGTGCGCAATCCGGTACAGGACTTTTATTTTAGATAAGCGTACAGGCGAAGAATTTGAGCAGGAGTCGTTTGAATTTGTAAACTTTAAAGATAACCCGGAACCAATCGGTGTGAGAGTTATTGAAGGCTGGGCGACATCCACAAATCCCCTTTCAGAGAATTAAAAGCAAATTAAACCACCCGGAAACTCAGGCACTCATATTCCGGTTTATTTCGTCAGATAATAAAAATCCAGAGCGAAAACAAAGAGGACGTGATTGCCCTCGTAAGGGCAGTCGCGTCTTTCTTCATAATTTGTCAATCATCATTTTAAGATATATCTATCCCAGACCCGCTTCTTATAGTCAATTCTTTGCAATAACTTATCCCTTATAATTAATTGATTTATATTGGAAGTATTTAAGACGAAAAAACTGCATCAACTCAGACAGTTTTCTTCCCTGAGTATATATCGCATTATGCACAGAAAGACTTAGAAGAGAAAATGAATATTTCAAAAACAAATCTAAGATGATAAAGATAAAAGTATGCTTTAACAATTCTTAAACAATCATATGTTATAATAGCAAA
Organism: Lacrimispora sp.; assembly: GCA_047604985.1. Taxonomy (GTDB): domain Bacteria; phylum Bacillota; class Clostridia; order Lachnospirales; family Lachnospiraceae; genus Lacrimispora. The sequence goes on along the minus strand of JASGGP010000073.1, from coordinate 14,028 downwards.
AAGCGAAGAAGCAGGAGGCAAGATATGGTTAATATATTGGTGGTAGAAGATGATAAAAGCTTAAATAAAATAGTCTGCTCCTATTTGAATAATAATGGATTTGCAGTAAAAGGCTGTCTGAGTGCGGAGGCTGCCTATGATGAAATGTATAACAATATATATGAAATGATTATTTCTGATATTATGATGCCCGGAGTGAATGGATTTGAGTTTGCCGAAACGGTACGTCATGTAAATCGAACAATTCCAATTTTATTTATGTCTGCAAAGGATGATTTGTCATCAAAACAAAAAGGGTTCCAGCTTGGTATAGATGATTATATGGTAAAACCCATAGAGCTTGATGAACTTTTGCTTCGTGTCAGAGCATTGCTCAGGCGTGCGAATATTGAAATGGAGCGCAAAATTGAGATTGGTAATTTGGTACTTGATGCAGAAGCTATGTCAGCAGTATTGGATGGGGAAGAAATACCTACTACTACAAGAGAATTTAATATTATCTATAAATTGCTTTCCTATCCAAACAAAACATTCTCCAGGGCACAGCTTATGGACGAATTTTGGGGGATGGACAGCGAAACCAGCTTGCGGGCAGTCGATGTATATATCACGAAATTGCGGGATAAATTTACCGCCTGCAATAGTTTTGAGATTAAGACAATCAGAGGCCTTGGCTATAAGGCGGTGTTGAAATGATGCAAGAAGAACAGAAGTATAAAGTGAGAGACACACATTTTCCCATTTCTCTGTTCTTTGTTACTTTTGGGCTGCTTCTGCTAGTGGGCGGTGTTCATACAGGGTTGACGGTGGGCATAAATGCCTGGAAAATAAATAGCTATGCCGCAGTATTTATAATCATATTTTATTGGGTGGCAGTATCTGCCGGATATACGCTTTACAACAGACGGCAGGTGCGCAACAGCTATGAAAAACCAATGAAAGAGATGGCGCAGGCAGCAAACAAGGTAGCTAACGGAGACTTTTCAGTATATCTTTCACCGATACACACAATGGAAAACTTGGATTATCTTGATGTATTAATTATGGATTTTAATAAAATGGTAGAGGAACTGGGAAGTATTGAAACGCTGAAAACAGACTTTTTCTCAAATGTGTCACATGAAATCAAAACACCTCTTGCGGTCATGTTGAATACTGCGGAGCTGCTCCAAAAAACAGATCTTGATGAGAAGCAAAAGGAATATGTCGCAACAATGATTCAGTCCGGCAGAAAGCTGTCGTCATTGATAACAAATATATTAAAAATCAATAAATTAGAGAGACAAAATATTCAGCCGGTTATGGAAGAATATGATTTATGCAGGCAGTTATGTGAGTGTGCGCTGCAATTCGAGAGTGTATGGGAAGAAAAGCAGCTGGAATTTGAGGTAGATATTGAGGATAAGGCAAGCATTAAAGCAGATGAAAGTCTTTTGGAATTGGTATGGACAAACCTATTGTCCAATGCAGTTAAGTTCACACCACCCGGCGGAAGCATTTGTCTGGAACAGATATCGACAGAACAGGAGATCACTGTTTCCGTTAGCGATACAGGCTGTGGAATGTCAAAAGAAACCATAAAGCATATTTTTGATAAGTTCTATCAGGGGGACACTTCTCATTCAATGGAAGGAAATGGGCTGGGGCTTGCCCTGTCTTTTCGCATTGTACAAATGATGGATGGAACAATTACAGTAAAGAGTGAGCAGGGAAAAGGAAGTATATTTACTGTAAATATACCTGTGAATGGAAAGTTAAAATAGAAATAAGGAGGTAATACTGTATGGATATGACAGATAGAAATAACCGGTCATATATTGGATTCGATTATAAAGAATTTATGGCGGATAGCAGCAGAGCATCCATGTATATAGACGGCTATCAGAGCTTTGGCTGGGAGCTGGATAATAATCAAAATTCTTCGAAGGAGGCAGGGAGGGTTCTGTTTCGGCTGAAGCGTGACCGAAAAATCATAAATAAGGCAGAGCTTACCAGATTACAGAGAAACTTTGAGGATTGCATGAGGCAAGTGGATATACTGGAAAACTCAAAAACATCAAAGGCAACAGGTGCAGCTATCGCCATAGGGGTTATAGGAACCATGTTCATGGCGGGTTCTGTTTTTGCAATAACGGCAACACCGCCAATTATCTGGCTCTGCATTCTGCTGGCAGTTCCTGCATTTGCTGGGTGGATACTGCCCTATTTCTGTTTCCGGTCTATGGTAAGAAAAAGGACAGAAATTGTAACGCCGCTGATTGAAAGCAAGTATGATGAGATCTATGAAATTTGTGAAAAAGGGAATCGGCTATTAGATAAGATAAATTAATATTACTCAAACAAAATTTTAATAAAAATAAAATAATCATCGCCTAGAATAATTTATTAAATAAACAAAATAACATATAGAAGAGGTCATGATTATGAGTGAAGAAAAAGGTGCAGCAGCTGTTGCTTATACAGTAGGCGTAATTGGAACGGCATTTATGGCAGGAAGCGTATTCGCTTATATCGGAAAAACGGCGGTACTTTCCATTATCCTTGCTGTACCGGGATTTATGGGTTGGATTTTCCCTTACTTATTATATTGCAAGATTAAGAATAAGAAAGCAGCACAGGTTGAGCCATTAATTGACCAAAAACACGATGAAATATACCAGGTTTGCGAAAAGGCAAATAAGCTGTTGTAAAAAACAGTGTGATGGAAATAGGGAAATTAAATGTGGTGAAAGAAAGCCGGTGTTTGTCCTGATAGATAAGATGAAGGAGTATCATGAAAATGCCCAAAATTGACATAGAAAAAATCAAACCGCCTCAATTAAGGGTGAAATTCCGCCTGCTTTTATACTTGGCTTCACTTATTTTTGGAGCCTTGTCGATTATGGAAACCATTTTGGGGTACTTCTATCCCGTCGTTGACATCATTATTTATGTGATTGCTGCTTGCGGAATATTTCTATCGTGTTACTATTTAATTTGTAATTTTAATTATGGCATTCGATTAAAAGTCAGACCTGTAATTGAAAGCAATGATTTTACAAACAGAGTGTATAAGGATTATCGATTCCGCACTGTTCTGTCTGCGTTTTTCTCGTTTTTAATAAATTTATTTTATGCTGTCAGCAATGGAATAATTGGCATTCTTAATCATTCTGCATGGTTTGGAACATTGGCAGCGTATTATATTTTTCTGAGTGTTATGAGGTTTACCACTGTCTGGTATGAGAGAAAAATATCAAAATTAAATGAGGATAAAAAAAGGAAGATACAAGAATTAACGGTATATCGTCATTGCGGGATTTTACTGATTCTTATTACCATTGCATTAGGCGGCGCGGTTCTGTTGCTGCTAGACCAAAAAGGGGGGAAAAGTTATCCGGGAACTTTAATTTTTGCAGTGGCGGCATACACGTTCTATAAGATTATACTTTCTGTTATTAATATGGTTAAGACCAAAAGGATGAAATCACCTCTTTTAGCAACGATACGTAATATAGGCTATGCAGACGCCCTGGTGTCCATTCTTTCCCTGCAGACTGCCATGCTTGTCTCCTTTAAAGAGGGAGGGGAATTAGATCCCCAGATGATGAACGGTCTGACAGGTGTTGGTGTATGTATGATGATATTATTTATTGGAATCTATATGACATATACTTCCATAAGAAAAAAAAGAATTTTAATGCAGGAGAACAACGGAGAGCTTTGAATATATCAAGGCTCTTTTTTATGTTTGAAAAGAAATTCTGTCAGATTCAAGAATTAATAATTCTCAAACAAATTGAAAATATAACAGAAACATGAAAGGAATAGTATTGTTTTATCAAATTTAGGAGGGAAAAGTTATGGCAGGAAAAGATTCTGAAGGGGCCCTGGAGAAGTTAAGCGGAATTGAAGCGGCTGCAGAAAGTGCAGCATTCCTTGATTGGCTGTGGGATATGTCATTAAAAGATGCAAAAGGACAGTGTTATTGGTTTAACGGTTCCTTATTAGCACTTAAATTAGAGAACATTGACCTTGCGTATTGGGAAATCTGCAGGGAAAGCGGGGCAGTGCAGCAAGAAGCGGATCCGTTTTACAAGATAGCTGATTTTGATGGAGGCAGCCGGTCCGTCAAAGATAAAATTACAAGTGGAGTTCATAAAATTAACTGTTCTGAGAATGAATTGGTTATAGAAATTAACGGTATTAAAATTGTTTGCTGTAATGACCATTCATGGGATATAACGATTAATGCTCCAGAGAAAGGACTGGCGGCAAATCTTTATTTTCAGCCTGCTTGCTCTGGTCCGTTCCGGCGGCGCAGGCGTCAGAAGCCGTCTTACCTTACACAGCATTCTGCTGCTTATGGATATAATTGCAGCGGCAGCGCTAAAGGAATACTGACAATAGACGGAAAGGTTATGCCGGTAAAAGGTGCAGGCATATGGGCCTTGATTTGAGTCAGATGGATACATTGAGCATCATGCCGAGGAAATCACCTGTCAACTTTTCAACAAATAACTTAAATAAAGGTCTTTTGTTGAAAGCCATTAAAAAAAGCGAGGATTAAGAATATGAAAAAAAGCAGTTTTGTCGCAATGATTTTAGGAACCATCAGCTGTATCTTTTTTGCATTGGGAATGTGTATGACGATGCTGCCGCAATGGAATGTATTTCAGCCGGGAGTTATCGTAGGCTGTGTGGGGCTGATCTTTGCTTTGATGACGGTTTTGGTCTGGAGGAAGATGGAACAGAGAGAGCCAATCAAAATCAGTCCCAAAGCGGTTGGTACGGTTTTTCTGGAAATTATCGGAGCATTGGCACTTGGAGTTGGAATGTGCTTTGTAATGGTATGGGGAAAACTTGTACCGGGTATCGCTGTGGGCTTAGTTGGTATTTTTTTGCTGATGTGCCTGATACCGATTTGCAAAGGGTTGAAATAAGCAATGGAATAAACGACAATATAATTTATGAGGAGAACTAATATGCAAAAAATCAGATCAGGGCAGTCATTCTTATTTCGGAAAGAGGGTTATGACAGCACGATTCTTGAAGTCAGAATGAAAGATAAAATCAGAGGGGACTATCTTCAAGCGGCACTTGAAAAAGCAGTTCAGCGCTTCCCCTATATGACAGATAAGCTGGTAGAAAAAGAAAGCGTTTACTATTTACATCGGGATGACATTTCTATGAATGCAGTGCCTACAAACAAGTTCCGTAGTTTGGGCAGCATGGCAACGGGGTATCATCTGCTGGATGTAACTTTTACAGGTAATGTAATAAGAATTGCATTCCACCATGCTCTTTGCGATGGCGTAGGAGTAAAGCCGTTTGTAGAAACATTGGTTTATTATTACTGTTCATTAAAATATAAAAAGATTTTCAGCGCGGAAGGAATTCATACGGTTGAAGAAATTCCGGATAAGCCCGAAACAATGGAGCCGTATGAAACTAAGTTTTTCGATGTAGATAAAAGTAAGGTTACTATGGTGAGCAGTGACGGTTTTGCTCTGCCGGAAACAACCCCAACACCTGCAGCCTGCTATCGTACACAAATTGTTGTAAATCAAAACGAATTTGTAAACACCGCAAAAAAATACGGTGCAACTCCGGGTATTCTGGCGGCAATTTTTCTTTCTGATATTATTTACAAGCTTCATCCCAAAGCAGATAAGCCGGTTGTGTGCAGCATGGCCGCTGATTTAAGAGCAGCTATTGGCATGGAGAGGACCCATAGGAACTGTACCGCTTCTGTATACCTGCCTTATTCTGCTGCGGAAGCGAATGTTGATATGGCTGAACTGTCCGGCACCTATAGAAAGTTACTGTCAGCACAGCGAAGCCGGGATTCAGCATTGGATGCATTGAATAAGCAGATTGGTTTATTCAATAAAGTAGATACATTGGGAACACTGGAGGAAAAGCGTGAAATGCTTTCTTTCTTTGATAATATGTGCATCAACACCTATGTAATCAGCTATCTTGGAAAGATGCAGTTCAATGATTTTGGAAAATATGTTGAAGCAGTTCATTTATACAGCAACGGAATTAAGGGATTGACCGTAAACATGGTTGCAGCCGGTGATACGATTTCTTTTAATATTTTGCAAGGCTTTGAAGCTGATTCCTATGCAAAGGCATTTCTCTCAAAGCTCACAGAGTATGATATAGGCTATCAATCAACGGATACTCTTCCCATTGTGACCGGGAAAGATAAAAGCTATATTACTGCTAGCCGGCAGGCGGAACGGTATTTTGCACAATAATAAAAGCTGCTTTTGTAACAAAGGGTTATTTTCAAAAAATAAGTTGCAATACATTTTAAAGCATTATATGATGAATTCAGGCATCGATGTACTCTATTAAAGAAGGTAAGTTATGGATATTGGTATTGAAATGATATTATCGTATAAAATTGCTTATATACGAAGAACAGGTCCTTACGGTTCAGAGAATGTGCAAATAATGGAGCAATTAAAGAACTGGGCCGGAGAGAAGAACTTATTTAATGAAAGTTCAATTATATTAGGAATAGCTCAGGATAACCCTCAATTTACGGAACCTAAAAATTGCCGTTATGATACGTGTTTCGTTGTTCCGGATGAGTTTAAGGCTGATGATGAGTATATTAATTTTGGAAAAACTGTGGGTGGAAAATATTGTGTATTTAAAATAAGCCATACAGCAGATGCTATGCAAAAAGCATGGAGGGAGATATTTTCGGAGTTATCAAAAAGAAATTATGAATTTGATGACGGAAGACCTATTCTTGAACGATATGCAATGCAGATGATAAATAAACACTTTTGCGAAATTTGTGTACCAATATTATAAAACAATATTAAAATAAAGTAGAACCTGTTTGGCGGTTTAATAGAGGAGATGCAAAAATGAAAAAAAGCTTTAATAAAAGAGCCTTTCTGATAATCGGCTCAATAATATTGTTTGGTATCTCCTTTATACTATGTCAATATACTCCTTTAGCCGCCTTACATGGAAGGTCAGACGCCCCCATAATTGCAGGAATTCTTGGTATTGCAGCACTTTTATTTTCTTATATATTCAATCTAAAAGCAATGACAATTACAGCTGCGTTCGGATACATAATTGCCTTTTTTATAGGTGTATGTATGGAGACAGATGGTATTGTACTTGGAGATGGGGCAATACACGAATTATGGGTAGTCTGGCTTGTTAGTTATTGTGTTTTTATCGGTATAGGAATGATTTGTGATTTTGTAAAAAGATTAAAAAAGAACTCAAAAAACGTGGTGCTGTATATAGGTTTGCTTGCAGGTATATTTATGGTTTTCGGTTCTGTTTTTGCTTATATAGCAAAACCGCTCACAATGGATGATGTATTTCAGCATAAGCCTAAGTTCAGCGGTACGGTGATTGAAATAAATGACGATACTTCTATTTTAGTTAAGGTAAATGAGAATGAGCCTATTATTAAAAGCAGCGATAAAATCCTTGTTTCCCTTGATGTTAAAATGGGGGATGCCGGTATAGGCGGACGGGATTTTAATATAGGAGATGAAATAAGCGTTTATTATGATGGGCGTATTGCAGAGAGTTATCCTGCACAAGTAAATGAAGTATATGCAATTGTTCATAAAAATTCTTCTGAATAAAATGCAGAGTGAATAAAATGTTTGCAGACAGAATAGTAACTGGAGATGGATTACATCTTGTCAAAGTAAAAGATACCATATCGGCTGGCCGCCATACCGTCGGTCTTAACTCTGACAGAATATATTCTTAGCTTACAATATTACGGCTGTTCATTGTATTATGAACATAATCGAATGCCAGGTTGACCTCTGTTTATGCAGCGTTTCAGAATCAGGGGATTGGAAAAGAGTTAAAGAGTATTAACAAAATTAAGAAAGAGGAACTCATGAAACAGATTGCAATCTTATCCGATACTCATGGTCTGCTGCGGGAGGATGTTATTGCTGAACTTGTTGAAGCTGATTGCACCATTCATGCCGGTGATATCGGCACACCATACATTATCGAGTCCATAAGAAAGCTCGGAGAGACCTATGCGGTACGCGGCAACAACGATAAAGAGTGGGCAGAGGCCCTGCCTGAAAGCATCGCCGTCACAATTGAAGGAGTGAGATTCTTCATCGTTCATAACAAGAAGGATGTTCCCCCAAATCTGACAAATGTGGACGTGGTGGTCTATGGTCACTCCCACAAATATTCTGCGGAAATTATTAAGGGAGTACTGTTTCTCAATCCCGGCAGCTGCGGTAAACGGCGTTTTGATTTGGAAATCACAATGTGCCGTATGACTGTGGATGCAGGGCACTACCAGTATGAAAAAGTGATGATTCCCTATGAGATTGCAAAAGAACGATTATAATACTTTTACTCCTGGGAGTAATATATACGTTATGCTGCAGATAGCAGTATAATTAGTGCATTACTTTGCCATAATCAGTTATACATCTGTAAGATACATGACCTAAAAAGGGAGGAAGAGAATATGAACCTGACTGCAGAACAACGAACCGTGCTGCTGTTTCTAACCACTGAATGGCAGACACCCATACAGATTGCGGATCAACTTCCGAAAGCATCGGGGAATTTATCTGATGTACAGCAGGCACTTAAGGACCTTTTGAATGAAGGATTGGTGCAGATTAATTCAGCTGTTCTCGGATTATACCGGCTGACTGCAGAGGGCAAAACTATAAAAGAATTAGAATTGAGTGAAAACCAATAAATTATGTAAAGCTTACACATATCCGGAATATCCGGAAGACTACATGCCGTGGAATCCGGTGATCCAGACGATGTGCTGTCAGAGCCAACCTTCAAGTATAAATGAAGGCTGGCTCTTTTTCTATACACCGGCTTATTTTACTCTTACGTAAAAGGTCATTGAATACATAATGGCGATGCGATCATTCGTCAGAGGGGATGGCTTCAGAAGGATTTCCCAGTCCCAGATCAAAGGGCAGTGCGTTGGGAATTGCGGCGGTGTAGTCGTCCAGAGGAGAAAATTTCAAGGAATAATCTTCTTCCTGGCACGTTTTTCGGAACTGGTTTGGCGACATACCGTAACGCTGCTTGAACATATGGTAAAAATGGCTTAAGCTGTCAAATCCTGCATCCTCACAAATGTCCAGAATTTTCCGGTCACTGTGCTGAATCAAGCCGGAAGCATATTCCAGCCGTATTGCATTGACCAGTTCAGTAGGAGACTTCTGTAAATATTTTCTGCAGGCTCTGGAAAGATGTTCAATACTTTTTCCGGACAGGCGGTATAAGGCAGGCAGGCCCTCCACAAAGTTCTCTTTTTTTAACATTTCCAGACTGAGCCAGCGAAGCCATTCAGGGGTGCTGCTTGTCTTGGCCTGGGGCATCAGCATAAATTTCTGCGTAAGAAGATTAAAAACCGTGATACGGTAGTACATATCGGATTTCTGGTGCAGAATTTTTTTTGTCAGAACCAGCTGTTCCAGCTGATTCGTGATCGCTTTCAGCTCCTGAGGGGTTGTAGACATGCGGGGAGGCAGTTCCGGACTTAAAAGCTCACTGCGGAACGAATCCCCCATGTATGTGGTCAAATGATCGAAATCATTTTGGGGAATAATAATATTGATTATTTTGAAATCTTTGGAGGTATTGATATAACAGTGTATATCATCCGGACGAATAAAATAAAGGTCGCCCCGGGCCAGCGGCTCATGTTTAAGATTGATCACATGGGTCCCGTTTCCGCTGGTAACCAAAAATATTTCAAAGTAGGTATGACAGTGGATTTTAATCAGCTGCTGGGGATCAATAATAATGCTTGCATAACCGTGACTGGGGGAACTCAAGATTTTATCCGCTATAAGCCGGGGGATGGGTTTCATATAATTTTTCCTTTCCTTCTGCAGGGAAACTACAAGGAGCTCTGATATCAATATATAACAATTATAAAATCATTGCAAGACAAGAATTTCATGGTTACATGTGATAATATTTAGCCATAGAAAACGATTTTTTTAGATAAGACCCATGAAATAAGGGAAAAATTGTTTTTGGAGTTCAAATATAAAATATCACAATACAATAAAGCGGAAAGGAAAGAATATGAATAATTTTAAAGTCAAGAATCCACGCACTGATTTATCTTTTGAAATTTCCTTTACAAAAGCATATCGGGATGCGGTGAAACAATATACTCATCCCGCACAGATCGAGCTGGCCTGCTTAAGAGCACAGTATCCGGCAATTCTCCATCCGATTCAGGATGAGGATGTCATTGCAGGCCGTGTTCAGGCCGGATTGGTGGGGCTTGGAATACAGGGGCAGACAGGAGGATACGGTTATTATATTGATGAACCAAAAGTGACGGCTGCTCTTGAGCGAGAAATGGGGAACGCCAGGTACAGAGAAGATATTCACGATTTACTGATTTTCTGGAAGACAAACAGCAGCTATCATAAGGTTCTGCGCAATGCACCGGATTCCGTCAAAAATATTCTTTTTTCCGATAACTGGAAGGAAATGCCTATTCCGGCTTCACCCATCATCCGCATGGCCGGAGCATATCTGGATTTTGACAAGCTGATCCGTTTAGGGCTGCCAGGTATGATTGAGGAGGCTGAGGATTACGGACGTAAAGCAAAGGAAAACGGGGGCGATTACATTCTTTACGAATGTATGAAAGGTGCGTTAGAGCTGATGAGGGAAATCTGCATCTGGTATCAGAAGCAGGCAGAGGAATCAGCTGCAACTGCACTTACTCCAAAACGCAAGGTACAGTTGGAAAGGATGGCAGCGGCCCTTGGAAGCATTGCACACCAACCGCCTTCCTCCATGCTGGAAGCTCTTCGGCTGGTTTGGATTTACGGCATTATGGCACCGCTCCTTCAGTTTGGACGCATGGATGAATACCTGGGTGACTGGTATACCCATGACATCGATCATGGTATTATTACAGAAGAAGAAGCACTGGAAATGCTGCAAAGCTATTTCCGGCAGATTGATAGTCTTGACAGTGAAACAGATTGCCGCGTGATTATAGGCGGATATGGCAGGAGAAATCCTGAAAATGCAGACCGTCTGTGTCTGGTTGCTGCAGAAGCCTGCCGTACGGTAAAGGAAATTTTACCTCAGTTCACCCTTCGTTTTAACAAGGAAACTCCGAAAGAGGTCTGGGATGCGGGTATGAAATGTATCGAGGAAGGAAGAACGTTTCCTCTTCTGTATAATGATGATGTGCTGGTCCCCTGCATTATGAAAGCCTTTCATGTAGACCGAAAGCTGGCAGAAACCTATATGCCTTTGGGCTGCGGTGAGATTGTATTTGACCATTACAGCTTCGGAACTCCCAGCGGCTCGCTGAACACCTTGAAGATACTTGAATTATCGGTCAGGGGAGGCTATGAACCGATTATGGACTGGAAAATCGGAAGTCAGTTGAAAGCCCTTGAGGAATGTGATACATTTGAGGAATTTTTGGATATTTATAAGGAAAATCTTCGCCTTTATATCCAGGCACAGGCTGTTTACGAAAAGTTTGAATACGAAATGACAGGAAAAATACACAGCTTTATGTATGTATCCATGTTGTATGACGGCGTGATGGACAGCGGAAAAGCAATTTTTGACGGCGGCTGCCAATACCTTGCCGGAACACTTGAGCTCTATGGCGTTGTCAATGCAGTCAATAGCCTGGCGGCCATTAAAAAGCTGGTATTTGATGAGAAATTAATATCTGCTAAAGAACTGAGACAGGCGATGGATGATAATTTTTATGGCCGGGATCGTCTGAGGAAGCAGCTTTTAGATGTACCGAAATACGGAAATGATATTGATTATGTGGATCAGATCTTTGTAGAGCTTCAGGACTGGATGTGTGAGACCATCAGCAGTCAGGCGGAAAAGGTCGGGCTTAAAAGCTATCTTGCAGTTAATATTAATAACAAGCAGAACACGACCCTTGGACGCTGGGTAGGAGCGACGCCGGATGGAAGGAAAGCCGGCATGCCCATGGCAAATGCAAACAACCCATCTCCCGGTTCAGATAAAAACGGCATCACTGCAATGCTCAACTCCATACTGAAACCTCACCATGATAATCATGCAGGTATGGTACAAAATTTAAGGCTGTCAAGGGAGACCTTCACCAGCAACTATCAGAAGACAGAGGGGCTGATCAAAAATTACTTTGAAAGAGGCGGCGCTCATTTAATGATTACTGTTATAGGAAGAGAGGATCTAAAAAATGCAATGGAGCATCCGGAGGATTATCAGGATCTGATTGTCCGTATAGGAGGCTTAAGCGCCAGATTTGTTCAGTTAAATAAGGATGTACAGCAGGAGATTTATGACAGAACTACATACTAACCATAAAAAGGAATTAAAAGCAGTATTATTCGATATTCAGAGATTTTCAGTCAATGACGGACCAGGCATACGCACTAATTTGTTTTTTAAAGGGTGCCCGCTTAAATGTATCTGGTGCCACAATCCCGAGTCCTATAATCCGTTAAAGCAGTTATCGTTTAATCCGTCAGCGTGTACAGGCTGTATGGCCTGTGTGGATGTCTGCCCGAATCATGTCAATCAGCCGGTGGAAATAGAGGGGAAGATGATTCTCTCCGTGGATTTTGATAAATGTAATGCATGCGGTGCCTGTCTGGACGTCTGCTGCTACGATGCCCGCTCTATGATTGGAAAAGAGTATACCGTAGAGGAACTGAAAAAGCAGATACAGACGGATCTGGAGTATTTCAAAATTACGGACGATGCAGGCCGGACCGGAGGAATCACTTTGACCGGAGGAGAGCCGATGAGCCAGTTTGAGTTCATTGACCGTTTCCTGGATGAACTGGAAGGCATACATGTATGCATGGAAACGAGCGGATATGCGCCTACCTGGCAGTTTGAAAAATTATTGAACAGGATTGATACATTTCTGTTTGATTATAAGGTAACAAATTCGGAGAAGCATAAAAAGCTTTGTGGCACAGATAATGATCTGATACTTGAAAATCTTAAATTTCTTAGTGAACATGGGGCGGATATCGTTTTGCGCCTTCCGCTGATACCTGGAGTCAATGATGATGATGAGCATTTAATGGCCATCGCAGGTTTAATCCATCAGAATCCGGGCATTTCCGAGGGCGAAATCATGGCGTATCATACCTTGGGAATTTCAAAGGCAGAACATATAGGAATTCTGGAAGGAAGCCGTATCGAACGTTATAACGGAACCAGTGCAACGCCGGAGCAGAAAGATTGCTGGCTGAGAAAGCTTAAGGGCTATGGGCTGGATCATATAAAAATTGGATAATCCAAAGGAGAAGGTGAAAATAAAAAAGAATGTTAGCAGCAATGGTATTGGCTTTCAGCATGATCTGCACTGCATGCGGAGGCGGCACTGCAGCCCCGGAGACGACAGCGGCAGGAAGCAATCCATCATCGGAAGCAGCATCCACGAAAGCGGAATCTGCAAAAGGGGAATCCACCACAGCCGTTGAGGGAGGGAAGATCTTCTGGTGTCGGTGTGGGCGGGGCCACATGCAGATCTTCAGAAGATGGTAATCAGCAATGGTTATACGGCCAATCAGGTTACGGTAGATGATGTAGACTATGGTAATTTAAAGCAGAAGCAGCTGTCATCCTTTCAGGCGGCATCAGGATCCGGCAATTATGACGTAGTCTGGGTAAACAGCCTGTGGCTGAAGGAATATGTGGATAACGGATATATCATTCCCCTGGATGATTATATTAAGGAAGCCGGGATTGATACCAGCATTTATGCCGAAGGACTGATGAAGGGCTGTCAGTTTGACGGAAAGACTTATGGCTTTCCGACCTATGCACAGACAATGATTCTGGCATATGATTCCCAGGTATTTGAACAGGAAGGTCTTGAAGTTCCAAAGAACATTGAAGAACTGATTTCGGTTGCCGAATATTTTAAGGCTAAGGGAAGCGGAATTGCGGTTCCTGCAAAGCAGGGCAGCGCTTCAACAACCCTGTTTTCCCAATTGCTCTACTCAGAGGGCGGTTCCTATTTTGATGAAAGCGGCC
>JASGGP010000072.1:0-16722 GCA_047604985.1 Lacrimispora sp. | reverse complement strand
AGCTGAATATAAGCTCTGCCGATATTTTTGAGATTCCGGGACCTTTGGATCTGACCTTTCTCATGAAGATGTACGGTTTCAAGGGCTTTGACCATTTAAAGGCCGTTCCTTACATTCCACAGCAGGTTCCCAGGCTCATGAACGAGGAGGATATTTTTACCAACATCCGTCAGGGGGACATCCTGCTCCATCACCCCTATGAAACCTTTGATCCTGTGGTGAATTTTGTGAAAACAGCGGCAAAGGACCCGGAGGTGCTGGCCATTAAACAGACCCTTTACCGGGTCAGCGGCAATTCCCCCATTATCGCGGCTCTGGCCGAGGCTGCTGACAACGGAAAGCAGGTATCGGTTCTGGTAGAATTAAAGGCACGCTTTGACGAGGAAAACAACATCAACTGGGCGAAAATGCTTGAGAAAGCGGGCTGTCACGTCATCTACGGCCTGGTGGGCTTAAAAACCCACAGCAAAATAACTCTGGTGGTCCGCAGGGAAGAGGATGGAATCCGCCGCTATGTCCACCTGGGTACCGGAAATTACAATGATTCCACGGCCAGGCTCTATACGGATTTCGGCCTTTTAACCTGCAGCCCTCAGATCGGGGAGGACGCCACCGCCGTGTTCAATATGCTTTCCGGCTATTCGGAGCCCCTTTACTGGAACAAGCTGATCATGGCCCCTATCTGGCTTCGGGCCCGGTTTTTAAGGATGATAAGCCGGGAGACAAAAAACGCCCAGGAAGGAAAACCGGCTTATATTATGGCAAAGATGAATTCCCTCTGCGACAAGGAGATTATAGCTGCTCTATACGAGGCCTCCTGTGCCGGAGTGAAGATTGAACTGGTGGTCAGGGGCATCTGCTGCTTAAAAGCGGGAGTTCCCAGGCTGAGCGAAAATATCTCCGTCCATTCCATTGTGGGAAATTTCCTGGAGCACGCCAGGGTGTTCTATTTTGAAAATGACGGGGCCCCGGAGCTTTATCTGGGCAGCGCCGACTGGATGCCGAGAAATTTAGACCGCCGGGTGGAGATCATGTTTCCGGTGGAGGATGAACAGCTAAAGGAGAGGATTCTTCATGTCATGAGAGTCCAGCTGGAAGATAATGTAAAGGCTCACATTCTGCTTCCCGACGGAACCTATGAGAAGCCGGATAAAAGAGGAAAGATTCTGGTCAACAGCCAGGAGTATTTCTGCGAGGAGGCGGCTTCCTGCGTGCAGGAGGAGCTGGGGCGCCAGGATTCCTTGGGAAGCCGGGTGTTTATTCCGGTTGAGAGTCAGGGGTGATAGAGGACTTCCATAAAATTTCCTGTTTCTCGCTTTTTTGTAAGAAAATAGTAAGGCAAAGACACCTTTCTTGTGGTAAAATGAATGCAGGCTTTTCTTTATAATGGGAAAAAGCCGCTTACATAACGACAAGGGAGGTATTTTTCGTGTCCGAAACAATAAGCATTCTGGTTGTGGATGATGAAAGAGAGATCGCGGATCTGGTGGAAATCTATCTGGTCAGTGACGGATATAAGGTATATAAGGCAAATAATGCGGAAGAAGGCCTGGATGTTCTGGAAAAAACCCAGATTCACCTGGTGCTGTTGGACATCATGATGCCGGGAATGGACGGCCTGCAGATGTGCAAGAGAATCCGGGAGACCAACAACATTCCCATTATCATGCTGAGTGCCAAATCCACAGACTTGGATAAGATCCTGGGCCTTGGGACAGGGGCAGACGATTATGTGACAAAGCCCTTTAACCCATTGGAGCTGACCGCCAGGGTAAAGTCCCAGCTTCGCCGCTATACTCAGCTGAATCCCAACAGCGCGGTAAATGAGGCTGCGAAAAACGAAATAGCCATACGGGGCCTGACCATTAACAAGGACAATCACAAGGTAACTGTTTACGGGGAAGAGATCAAGCTCACACCCATTGAGTTTGACATTCTCTATCTTCTGGCTTCCAATCCGGGAAGAGTTTTCAGCACCGATGAAATTTTTGAAAAGGTTTGGAATGAAAAGGTTTACGAGGCCAACAACACGGTCATGGTACATATCAGACGCCTGCGGGGCAAGATGAAAGAGGACACCAGGCAGAACAAGATCATAACCACCGTCTGGGGGGTAGGATACAAAATTGAAAAATGATATAAACCGCCGTTTCCATACCCGCGTCATTGCCAATATTTTCTACAGCGCGGTAGTTACGGTTTTAATTGAGATCTTTCTGGTCACCAACGTATCCCTGGTGGCCTCCTACATGAGGAACACCCAGAGGGACAACGCATTTGTGGAAATGCTGACTTCCTTTGACGTGGTGGTGATCTTGATTTACGTGGTTTTCGGCATCGGCGTATTCACAGTCACCTTTCTTCTTTTGCAGGAAAGGTCCATGCGTTACATCGGCAGAATCTCCGACGCCATGCGAAGCATTTCCGACGGAGATTTAAATGTAACGGTGGACATTGACGGGGACGATGAATTTTCAGCCATGGCAGCCAGCCTAAATAAGATGGTAGGAGATTTAAGGGGGCTGATGGATAAGGAGAGGGAAGCGGAGCGGACCAAGAACGAGCTCATCACCAACATCGCCCATGACTTAAGAACCCCCCTCACCTCCATCATCGGCTATCTGGAGCTTCTGTCCGGGGATACCAGCCTTTCCCCGGAGGTCCAGAAAAAATACATAGGCATTGCATACGTGAAGACAAAACGGCTGGAAAAGCTGATTGAGGATTTGTTCGGGTTTACGAAGCTGAACTACGGAAAGATTTCTATGAATGTGTCCCGTGTGGATGTGGTAAAGCTTTTAAGCCAGCTTTTAGAGGAATTTTATCCCAGCTTTGCGGATAAGAATCTCTCCTACGAGCTTCAAAGCAACGTTCCCGCCCAGATCATCATGGCGGACGGCAATCTCCTTGCCCGTCTTTTTGACAATCTGATCAACAATGCCATCAAGTATGGGGCCGACGGGAAGCGCATTCTGGTGAAAGTCCAGTCCGGAAAGGAATTGGTCACAGTTTCTGTGGTCAATTACGGCTATGTGATCCCCGAGGAGGAGCTTCCCCTCATTTTCAACAAATTTTACCGCGTGGAGCAGTCCCGTTCCACCAACACCGGAGGAACAGGGCTTGGCCTTGCCATTGCGAAGAACATTGTGGATATGCACGGAGGCTCCATTGATGTGACCAGCGATTTGTCCGGCACCGTGTTTACGGTAAAGCTGCGGATCAATTTTGATATCAATAAAGAGAACTTTGGAAAGATAGGGTGACAGAGGATGAAATTTGGAAAAATATCCCTGATTTGCGCCATGGTACTCACCGTAACAGGCAGCTTCCAGCTGCCTGTTTTCGGCATGACGTCCTACGGAGCGGTTTCCGAAACGGAAGCAGGGACCTCCTTTACAGATGAATATAATGCGGTTTCCAATTCCGCAGTTTCCATGGATGTTTCCTTTGGCTATGACGGAAACGCCAAAAGCGGCCGCTATGTGCCGGTCAACATTTCCTTAAGCAGCCGGTCTGATTCCCTGTTTGAGGGAACGGTCCGGGTTACGGCCATGGAAACCGACTACGACATTTACGAATACGATTATCCCGTTTCCTTAGAAGCCCAGGGGACTGACGAGGAATCCCTGGACATTCCCGTGGGAAGGGCTGAGGTCCTTTATGTGAAGCTGCTGGATGCCCAGGGAGTGGAGCTCATCCGCAAGCGTCTGAAATTAAACGTCACCCCGGATATTGCGGAGCTGTTTGTGGGCGTCCTTTCCGACGACCCTGACAAGCTGGCTTACATGGACGGAGTGGGAGTTAATTACAGCTCCGTCAGAATCAGAACCTTTGACATGGATGGTTCCAAGATGCCTGACGATGTCATCGGCTTGGACCTTCTGGATGTGCTGGTTATCACGGATTACGATACAGGAAAGCTGTCCGCCGATCAGGTGTCAGCCATCTGGGAATGGGTGAGGGGGGGAGGAACCCTGCTTCTGGGCACCGGAGCCAGAGCTGATGACACCCTTTCCGCTTTCCGTCCCGAGCTTCTGGAAGAGGCCTACGAGGTCCCGTCGGAGAAGTCCGTGGACATGGGCGTGGAATATGCCACCAACGGCCCGGGTGATTCTTTTATGAGCCTGGTATGCGCCGATGTTTCTCTGAAAGGGGGAATGAGCGTTATATCCAACGATGAGTTTCCGGTTCTCACCTCTGCGGCCAGAGGAAAAGGGAATGTGGGTGTGGCTGCCTATGATTTCGTTGATATCTCCTCTTTCTGCGAGGTCCACCGTTCCTACGTGGATAAGCTTTTTACGGCTCTTTTGGGGGAATCCAAGCTAAGCAATTTATCTTCCTACCTTTACAGCGGTAATTCCAGCCAGTTCTGGTCCGTCCAGAACATGCTGAATACGGGAGACGTGGATAAGCTGCCTAAGCTGCCCCTTTACATCGCAGTCATTCTGGGCTATATCCTGCTGGTGGGGCCCGGCATGTACCTGTACTTAAAACGGCGGGAGCAGAGGCGCTTTTACCGGACAGGGGTGGCTGTGGTATCCCTTGTGTTCACTGCGGCCATCTATTTGATGGGCATAGGGACCAGATATAAGGACACCTTTTTTACCTATGCTACCATCCTGGATACAACGGAAAACTTTGTGGATGAATACACCTACATCAACATGAGGACCCCTTACAATAAGGCCTATACCATTCCCTTAGACCCTACCTACGACCTGCTTCCCATAACCAGGAGCAATTCCTATGACATGACTCCTGTGCCTAAATTTACGGGAAATGAGGACTACAAGGTCAGGATATCCTATGGGCAGAATGACACAAAGGTTTCGGTCCAGAACGCCGCCGCCTTTACCCCAAAATACTATTCCTTAAGGAAGCGGACTCCCAACACGGACCACAAGGGCCTCAAAGGCGACATTACCCTCTTTGGAGGAAGTGTCTACGGCACAGTGACCAATGAATATCCTTTCCCCGTGGAAAAGGTGGGAATCCTCATGTACGGCAAGATGGTGGTCATCGACGAATTAAAGCCGGGAGAGACAAAGGATTTGAACGGACTTTCGGTCATCAATTATCCAGTCAACAACTCGTTCCTGGTATCCGCCAGGGTGACGGGAAGCTACCGTTACCAGAAAGCGGATATTGAGGACCCGGAATACATGCTGGCCCTTTCAAGGACCAATATATTAAGCTTTTACTTGGATAAGTTCTCTTCCTTTTACAACCCGGAAGCCAGGATCGTGGCTTTCAGCAAGGATCAGAGCGGCAGCCAGTTCCTGACAGGGGGCGATTATGAAACCTACGGCATGTCCATGTTCACCTCCACCCTGGATGTGAAAACGAAAAAGGACGGCCGGTCTTCCCGGTCCGCCCTCATGAAGACTCCCACAGTGGTCAGCGGCCAGTATTACTCGGATTCCAATTCCATTTACGGTGCAGACCCTGTGACCCTGGAATATTCCCTGGGAAATGATTTGGATGTGGAAACCCTGACCTTTGAAAACCCCTCGGACGAATTTCTGGACCAGGCTTCCTTTAATTACACCTCCATATTTCAGGGCAGTATCTATTTCTACAATCACGACACAGGAAACTTTGATCCTATGGAGCAGGGGAAAATGGTCTACAAGGCCGGGGAGCTCACCCCCTATCTGTCGCCGGGCAACACCCTGACCGTGAAATATGTTTGCGACAGCTCTTCGGAGAATAACTGGTATGTGACTCTGCCCATGCTGACGGTCGCAGGAAAGGATAAATGATGTTAGAGATCAGGGACTTGAGAAAGAGTTTCGGAAAATTCCACGCCTTAAACGGCCTGGATCTCCAGATCCCCCAGGGGGCTCTCTACGGCTTCGTAGGCCCCAACGGGGCGGGAAAGACCACCACCATCAAGATCATGGCAGGGCTTTTGGCTCCCGACGGAGGCCAGGTGATCATCGACGGAACCGATGTGTCGGCAGGTCTTAACAAGCTGAAATTAAAGATCGGCTATGTTCCGGATTTTTTCGGGGTATATGACAATTTAAAGGTCAATGAATACATGGAGTTTTTTGCCTCCTGCTACGGGATCAACGGCTTAAAAGCCAGGACCCGGTATATGACTCTGCTGGAGCAGGTGGGCTTGGAGGATAAGGTAAACTTTTATGTGGACAGCTTATCCAGGGGAATGAAGCAGAGGCTCTGCCTGGCAAGAGCTCTCATTCACGATCCCCTTCTGCTGGTCCTTGATGAGCCCGCATCCGGGCTTGACCCCAGGACCCGGTTTGAATTCAAGGAAATCCTAAAGGAGCTGCGGGAGCAGGGAAAGACCATTTTCATAAGCTCCCATGTGCTGTCGGAGCTGTCGGAAATGTGCACGGACATCGGCATTATCGACCAGGGGAAAATGGTGCTGAGCGGAAGCATGGAAGACATCCTGCGCCGGGTCAACGCCTCTAACCCCTTAATCATATCCGTTCTGGGAAACAGGGAAAAGGCCCTGACCATCCTAAAGAGCCAACCCTGCGTCCAGACCATTGCGGTGAGGGATGAGGACATCCGCGTGAATTTTATCGGGGATGATCAGGATGAGGCCCTTTTGCTGCAGCAGCTTGTGGATGCCGGAATACCGGTATATGGGTTCTGCAGGGAACAGGGAAGCTTAGAATCCCTGTTTATGCAGATTACAGACCCTGATAAAGAAAAGGCGGTGATTGTACATGAAATTGAATCCGGTCTATAAAAGAGAGACGACGGTCAGCGCCAGAAGTTTTCGTCTGGCCCTGACCTTAGTGATTTTCAATGCCATTCTGGCTCTTGTGGCCCTGCTTAACATGTATTCCGTCTTAGAACGGGTGAAGCTGACTGCCGAGATCCAGTATTCTTCCTTTACTAACCTTTACATATTCGTGGCAGTGGTGGAGTTTGTCATGCTCATGTTCATCATGCCTGCCCTGACCGCCGGAAGCATCAGCGGAGAAAGAGAGCGGCAGACCTTGGACATTCTCCTCACAACCACCTTGAAGCCGTCGGAAATCATTTGGGGAAAGCTGACCTCCTCTTTCAGCACCATGTTCCTCATGATTGTGTCCAGCTTCCCCCTTCTGGCCGTATCCTTTGTATATGGAGGGGTCATGATTTACGACGTATTTCTTCTGCTGTTCTGCTATCTGGCGGTAGCGCTCATGTGCGGAAGCATGGGAATCTGTTTTTCCTCCATTTTTAAGCGGTCTACCATTGCCACTGTGGTGAGCTACGGCGTGCTGGTTCTCATTGCCGCAGGCACCTATGCGGTCAATGTGTTCGCCTTATCCCTTGCCCAGATGAACATGAACAACACCTATGCCATGTCTGTGGGAAGGATAGCGGACCAGGCCAATTCCGGAGCGTTTCTTTACCTTCTCCTTTTAAATCCGGTGGCTACCTTTTACGTGATGATCAACGGACAGGCCGGGGATAATCAGGTGATGAGGAGCTTAAACAGCTGGTTCGGCCCTCACCCGGAAACCTTTGTCATGGAAAACTGGGTGATTTTGAGCATTCTCATCCAGCTTGTGCTGGCGGCCTTATTCCTTTTTATTGCAGTAAGGGCCATAAACCCCTCAAAGGGAATCATGAAGAGAAGAATCAAATAAGAGAAAGAGAGGCTTTTATGCTTACAATCGGATGCCATCTGTCTTCGTCAAAGGGCTACTTATCCATGGGAAAAGAAGCGGTGAAGATTGATGCCAATACATTTCAGTTTTTTACCAGAAACCCCAGGGGGACGAGAGCCAAGGCCATGAATGCCGGGGATGTGGAAAATTATCTCAAGTATGCCGCAGATCACGGCATCCACAGAATTCTGGCCCACGCGCCCTATACCTTAAACGCCTGTTCCGCTGACGAAAGGATACGGGACCTTGCCATAGAAACCATGAAAGACGACTTAGACCGCATGGAATACACTCCCGGAAACTGCTACAACTTCCATCCCGGGAGCCATGTGGGACAGGGGGCGGAGGACGGAATCCAATATATCGCCCAGATGCTCAACCAGATCCTGACTCCGGAGCACCGTACTACGGTCCTTTTGGAAACCATGTCGGGAAAGGGCAGCGAGATCGGGCGGGAATTTGAGGAAATCAGAGAGATTTTAGACCGGGTGGAGCTTAAAGACCATATGGGTGTCTGCCTGGACACCTGCCACGTGTGGGATGCCGGCTATGACATTGCCGGGGACCTGGACGGAGTATTAAACCGTTTTGATGAGATTGTCGGTCTTGACCGGTTAAAGGCCATCCATTTAAACGACAGCCAGAACCCCTTGGGGGCTCACAAGGACCGCCATGCAAGGCTGGGAGAGGGCCATATCGGCCTGGAAGCCTTAAAGCGGGTGGTGACCCACCCGGCCTTAAGGGAGCGTCCCTTTTATCTGGAAACGCCCAATGACATTGACGGGTATGCCAGGGAAATTGCTCTTATGAGAGAGGCATGGGCGAATATGCCCGGAGCCTAATTGGTATTGATCTTTTTTTGATGAAAGGCTTTCCGGTATTGAGTGGGAGTCATTCCTTCGTATTTCTTGAAAAGCTTCATGAAATACTTCTCATCCCGGAAGCCGCAGGTGCTGGCTATAAAGTAAATGGAAAGATCCCGGCTGGTCAGCAGATTTTTCGCAACTGATATTCTGGTCTGATTTAAGTAATTGAGAAGGGATTGTCCTGTGTATTTTTTAAACAGGGCGGTCAGATAGGTGGGATGGTAGTTAAAACGCTCCGCAATGTAGGCCACTGTCAGGGGCCTGTCATAATGGGTGCGGAGCCATTCGATGATATCTAAGATTTTCACCGGCATATCGGATTGAAGGAAGCTGCCGCTCTGAAAAGACTCGTTCATGACCTCAAAAACCAGCAGACTGAGGGCATAATGGCACCTCCAGGTGGCGGAGTAATTTTCCCGCTTGGCAATATCTAAAAGCTGGACAAACAGCAGATGAGACCGTTTATATACGGCCAGCTTCCCCCATTCCGGTATCATGAAATTCTCCAGATGGGAAGTGGAGGTGTGGTCTGCCCCGGTTTTTAAAACCGTTTCATGGCGCAGCAGGCTGCCCCTTGTGTAAAGGACATAATTGGGGTCCCTGATGTAAAAATGCACCCAGTAGTAGGAAAGAAAGCCTTTGGAGGGCTTGTATCCGTAATGCAGGGTGTTTGATAAAAGAAGTATAAATTCATTTCCTTTCACATCATAATTATTATTGCCCTGTGCAATGTGCAGGGTCCCTTCTACAACAAGAATAAGTACAAAAGAATCAATGTTTCTCTTAGGGTGGACAAACCCGTCTTCTGATATAAGATTCCCGCACGACACGTATTCCAGCGGATAGCTGGCATCTGCAATACAATAAATCATAGAACCTCTTTTCCTGGCCTTTCGGTCACAGTTCTTTTCTGCCATCATTTTATCACAGCCCTTTTCCCCATGTAAATGCTGTAATCCATACTATCTTGGAAATGACCACCTTTTATTGCGTTCTGTAAGTTGTTAAGATTTCTGTTCATGTTAAGATTAAGTCATCAGTAAAAAAGAACCAGCAGAATAATTTTCAAGGAGGAAAAAAATGAAAAAGAGAAAAATGGCTTCTCTGGGACTGGCTGCAATTATGGCGGCTTCTATGGCTGCGGGGTGTCAAAAATCCCCTCAAAACGCAGTTTCCGACAATGGATCGGCAAATGTATCCCAAGGAAATGACAATTTAAAGGACAGCGGGAAAAAGGTGGAGCTCACTTTTATGGGATGGGAGGCTTCTCCTCTGGAAACCCAGGCGGTTAAGGACGGAATCGCCGAATTTGAAAAACAGCATCCCAATATAAAGGTGAATTATACACCTGGACTTGCCGGTTCCCAGTATAATGCAAAGCTCATATCCTCGGCGGCGGCAGGCTCCATGCCTGATGTCATGTTCGTGGCATCGGAAAGCTACCGGGAGCTGGTAAAGAAAGGCGCCTTGTATGACATCACGGACCAGTTTACGGAAGAATTTCCACTGGACGACTTTATAGAGTCCTCCCGCACCATCATGCAGGTGGACGGAAAAGTGTACGGGCTGTCGGCCTGTACCGTATCTCCTATTTTATATTACAACAAGGACATTTTCGACGCGGCGGGAATTGAGTATCCCAGCTCAAAGCCGGAAGAAGCGATGACGATCCCTGAGTTCCGGGAGCTGGCAAAGAAGCTTACCAAGGACAACATCTACGGGGTTTACGGCCTTGAAACCGTTGCAGATACATTAAATGCACAGCTTCTTTCCAACGGCGGCTCCAGATATAATGAGGACTATACAGAAAGCACCATGAATTCTCCCCAGAACAAAGAAGTGTTTGAGACCATTAAAGCCATCCGGGTGGAGGACGGCTCCGCGCCGGACGCAACCACTTTAGATTCCGTTGGCATGACTGCAAAGCAGATGCTCCAGACCGGAAAGGTGGCAATGCTCATTGACGGTTCCTGGTCTCTCCAGGAGCTTGCGGCTTCCGGAATGAATGTGGGAATGGCTCCCCTGCCGGCTTACGATAAGGTCCTTACAACCGGTCAGGCCCATTTGCACTGCATCTCCAGCACCAGCAAGCACAAGGATGAGGCATGGGAATTCCTTAAGTTCTTATCAGGCATGGATTACCAGGGGCAGCTTGTAAAGCAGGGGCTCTGGATGCCCAACCGGATTTCCATGTATGAGGAAGCAGCAGTAAACCAGTGGTACGATGAAAAGGTCCATGGCGACAGCTACCGGAACATGCTGGACTATTTTAAGAATGCACAGGTAGATCCGGGTGCCCTTCAAAAATCCACAAAGGCAAGGGACATCATTGCAGAAGAGACTGATATGTACTTTAAACAGGATGCGGATTTAGATACCATGCTTGAAAACATAGACAGAAGGATTAATGAGGCCATTCAGGAATCCATGCAGTCATAGTTGAGGGGGATCTGTGTGAAGAAAAATAAAATAACCAAGCTTAAGAATGACGGTAAATGGGCATGGCTTATGCTGGCGCCCAACGTGATCGGGTTTCTTCTGTTCATGCTGGTTCCCGTTGTGGTCACCCTGATGCTCAGCTTTACCCAGTATGATATGATCACGCCGCCTAAATTTATCGGACTTACCAACTATATCAATCTGGCAAAGGACCCTATCGTAGGGCAGGTCACCCTTAATACGGTTCTTTACACGGTCATGGTGGTTCCCGTAGGCATGTGCGTTTCCCTGCTGCTGGCCGTGCTTCTGGATCAGGAAATCGCTTTCCGGAGATTTTACCGGGCGGCGTTCTTCCTGCCGGCCATCACCTCCATGGTGGTGGTGGCCATTGTGTGGCAGTGGGTTTACAATCCGGAATTCGGACTTTTGAATTATTTCCTGTCCCTGATCGGAATAAAAGGCATGAAATGGCTTCAGGATGCCAGAACCTCCTTATTTTCCCTGGCTGTTGTAGGAATCTGGAAGAATTTAGGCTACAACATGATCATCTTCCTTTCAGGGCTCCAGGGGATATCCACCACCTACTATGAGGCCTCCACCTTGGACGGGGCCAATAAGCTCCAGCGGTTCTGGTACATCACGCTTCCCATGTTAAAGCCCACCACCTTCTTTATATTCGTCATGTCGATTATCAGCTCCTTCCAGGTATTCGACCAGGTGATGCTCATGACAAAGGGCGGCCCCGGCCGTTCCTCTTCAGTGCTGGTGCATTACTTGTACCAGAACGCATTCGTATATTTTAAGCTGGGCTATGCCTGCGCCATTGCCTATCTGCTGTTCTTTATTGTAATGATTGTTACCGTATTTAACATGTACCAGGAAAAAAAGATGGGAAGCATATATTAGGAGGGAGAAATGGTCAGTAAAAAGAAACGTATTCCGGGAATCGTCATCACCCATTTGCTGTTGATTGCGGGAACCTTGATTATGCTCGTTCCGTTTTTGTGGATGGTGTCTTCGTCCTTTAAAAGCCTCAATGAAGTCTTTGTCTTTCCGCCCAAGCCCTTTGGGAAGAAAATTGTATGGGAAAACTACACCCAGATATCCAGCAGATTTAATTATTTTGCATACTTTATGAACAGCATTAAGGTTTCGGTCTGGGTTGTCCTTTTCCAGGTGATGACGTCTGCAAGCGCAGGCTTTGTATTTGCAAAGCTGAATTTTAAGAACAGAGATAAGATATTTACCCTGTATCTGGCAACCATGATGATTCCTTTCCATGTTACGGTCATTACGAATTTCCTTCAGATGGCAAAATACGGCCTTGTGAATACCCTCTGGTCGCTGATGCTTCCGGCCTCTGTGTCGGCCTTTGGAACCTTTCTTATGAGGCAGTTTTTTATTACGGTGCCCGACGAGCTGATGGAGGCGGCAAAGGTTGACGGCTGTAATCCGGTGAAAATGTTTTTTACAATTGCGCTGCCAATGGCGAAATCCACCATCGCAACCCTGTGTATTTTCAGCTTTATGGGGGTATGGAACGATTATTTTACTCCCCTCATCTATTTAAATGATTCGAGAAAATACACGCTGCCTCTGGGACTTGCCAGCATGCAGGGAATGTATTCCACCAACTGGCCGGTTCTTATGGCTGCTTCGGTGATTGCGGTGATCCCGGTGCTGATAGCGTTCCTTCTTGCCCAGGATGCGTTTGTAAAGGGAGTCATGATGTCAGGATTAAAGGAATAAGGCGTAAAAAATAAAAAAAGAGGATCAAGAGACGATTAATATGTTAAGCAAAAAGATGAACCCCGTATCACTGAAAGCCGTAGATATAAGAGACCCTTTCTGGAAAGGCTATATGGAGCTCATCCGGAACCGGGTGATTCCATACCAGTGGGATGCCCTAAATGACAGGATCAAGGGCGCGGTCCCCAGTCACTGCTTGCAGAATTTCCGGGTGGCCGCAGGAATCGAGGCCGGAGAATTCCAGGGAATGGTGTTTCAGGACAGCGATGTCTACAAATGGCTGGAGGCGGTTGCCTATTCCCTCATGTGGCATAAGGATGACCGGCTGGAGGCTCTTGCGGATGAGGCCATTGGGCTGATCGGCTCAGCCCAGCAGGAGGACGGCTATTTAAACACCTATTATATTATCAACGGCCTGGATAAGCGGTTTACAAACCTGATGAACAACCATGAGCTGTATTGCTGCGGACATATGATTGAGGCCGCAGTGGCCTATTACAAGGCCACCGGAAAGAGAAAATTCCTGGATACTGCCGTCCGTTTTGTGGACTGCGTGGACAAAAACCTGGGATTGGAAGATGGGAAAAAGCCCGGCTATCCGGGACATGAAGTGATAGAAATGGCCCTGGTTTCCCTTTACGGCGTCACCGGGGATGAGAAGCATTTGAAGCTGGCAAAATATTTCATCGACCAGAGAGGACAGTCTCCCCTCTATTTTGAAGAGGAATGTAAGAAATACGGGAACCGGTGTGACTGGCTGGACAGCAGCTTTGGATATCAGTATTATCAGGCAGGTCTGCCTGTCAGGGAGCAGAAAGCGGCGGAAGGCCATGCGGTGCGGGCAGTCTATCTCTGATTCGGGAATGGCGGATGTGGCCGGTGCCACAGAGGACGAAGAGCTGATGAAAGCCTGTGAAGCCCTGTGGAGCAACATTGTGGAAAGGCAGATGTACATAACCGGAGCCATCGGCTCCGCAAGCCATGGGGAGGCCTTTACCTTTGATTATGACCTGCCAAATGATACCGTTTATGCGGAAACATGCGCTGCCATCGGGCTCATCTTTTTTGCCAGGAGAATGCTTGAGATCACCGGGGACAGCCGCTATGGGGATGTGATGGAGAGGGCTCTTTTCAACGGCGTCATCAGCGGGATGTCCCTGGATGGACAGCGGTTTTTCTATGTGAATCCTTTGGAAGTTGTGCCGGAGTCCAGCGAAAAAGACCACAATAAAATTCACGTAAAGCCGGAAAGGCAGAAGTGGTTTGGCTGTGCCTGCTGCCCGCCCAATGTGGCCCGGCTTCTTTCCTCCATCGGCGGTTATGCATATGAACAGAATGAGAAAGAGCTTTTCATGAACCTGTTTATCGGCGGTGATATTGAGGCCGTGCTTGATGGCAGAAAGAACCACATCAGCGTGGAGACCAGCTATCCCTGGAGCGGAGAGGTGAAAATAACCATTGACAATGAACAGGATACGGATTTTACCTATGCCCTCAGGATTCCGGGCTGGTGCAGGAACTACACTTTAATGGTAAACGGAAAAGAAGAGGAATGCTCCGTGGAAAAAGGGTATGCCCGCTTTACGCGCACATGGAAAGCAGGAGATGTCCTTCTGCTCCGGATGGATATGCCTGTGGAGCTCATAGGGGCAAATCCCCGGGTCAGGGAAGATGTGGGCAAGGCTGCGGTAATGCGGGGGCCTCTGGTGTATTGCCTGGAGGAGGCAGATAATGGAGATCAGCTTCATAGGCTTTATATAAAGGAAAACACCCAATTTACGGTCACAGAAGAGCCCGGGCTCCTTGGCGGAGTGGTTACGGTCCAGGGGGATGGAAAACGGTTATCCGAAGACGGCTGGGATGACCATATGCTGTATCAGCCCCTTTCGGAGCGACGGTTTGAGGACAGGGAATTGAAATTTATTCCGTATTATACATGGGCAAACCGGGGGAAAGGAGAAATGAGTGTCTGGGTGAGAATTTAAAATTGTCCTGGCGTTCCATTTATTATAACGAAAGCTGCATACATACTGCTTTGCAATGCTTTTCCAGGAAAGACTCAATTTGGAAAAATCCGTAAAAAACAAAAGACCTTCAAGCCCTGCAAGCTCCCTGCCGGCGGCCTGAAGGTCTTTTTTTCGGCCCGACAGACCCAATCTTACTCTTATAAATCCCTTGAATAAAAATAGGAGCAATGTTAAAATATGAGCATACATGAGTCCAAAAAAAGTTGAAAAATAAGGAGGCTATCCTATGGGAATTATTAAAGCGATAACAACCGCTGTCGGCGGCGGGCTGTCAGACCAGTGGCTTGAAGTGGTAGAAGCGGGCAATATGGATGATCAGACCGTATTTACAAGCGGAGTGAAGATCAGGAAAGGGTCCAATACAAAGGGAACGGACAACACGGTGTCAGACGGTTCCGTCATTCATGTTTATCAAAACCAGTTCATGCTTTTAACTGACGGAGGCAAGGTGATTGACTATACCGCTGAGCCGGGCTATTTCACAGTAAAGAATTCTTCCATGCCCTCCCTCTTTAACGGACAGCTCGAAGAGGCCATAAGAGAGTCCTTTGACCGGGTGCGTTATGGCGGACAGACGCCTACAGCCCAGAAAGTATATTTCATTAACCTTCAGGAAATCAAGGGGATTAAGTTCGGCACTCCGACCCCCATTAATTACTTTGACCAGTTTTACAATGCGGAGCTTTTCCTGCGGGCTCACGGAACCTATTCCATTAAGGTGACAGACCCCCTTCTGTTCTATGCGGAGGCCATACCGAGGAACGCTTCCCGGGTGGTTGTGGATGATATTAACTCCCAGTATTTATCCGAATTTCTGGAGGCTTTCCAGTCCTCGGTCAACCAGATGTCCGCCGACGGCATACGGATTTCCTACGTGGCCTCCAAGGGAAGAGAGCTGGGGCAGTATATGTCCGATGTTCTGGATGACCAGTGGAATTCCCAGAGGGGCATTTCCATCCAGTCCGTAGGAATTGCCAGCATTTCTTATGATGAAGAATCCCAGAAGCTGATCCAGATGAGAAACCAGGGGGCTATGCTCAGCGATCCCGGTGTCAGGGAGGGCTATATCCAGGGAGCGGCTGCCAGAGGTCTGGAGGCTGCAGGAAGCAATTCCAATGGCGCCATGGCCGGATATATGGGCATGGGAATGGGCATGAATGCAGGAGGCGGCTTTCTGGGAGCAGCGTCCAGCGCCAATATGCAGCAGATGGAGATGGAAAAGAGAGAGCGTATGGCAGCAGATGCTTCTGCCAAAACAGGGTCAGGAAGCCAGGCATCCAGTCCGGCAGCAGGTCCTGCATCCGGCGGGTCCGACTCCTGGACCTGTCCCTGCGGAGCCGTCAACACCGGAAAGTTCTGTCCCGAATGCGGTGCTCCCAGACCGGCCGGCTCCTGGACCTGCGGCTGCGGAGCCGTTAATACCGGTAAATTCTGCTCCGAATGCGGAAAGCCAAGGCCATGAACGGAACCATAACCTATAAGTGCCCCAATTGCGGGGGACCTGTAAAATATGATCCGGAAAAAGGCAAATACGCCTGTGAATACTGCCTGTCGGAATTTACCACCATTGGAGAGGAAAATCCCCGGGAAGATAACTCAGAGAAAATAAATCAGGGAAAGGCAAGACCGGAAAAAATAAGGCCGGCGGCTGCAAAGGAGCCGGTTCTCTATAACTGTCCCAGCTGCGGAGCAGAAATCGTGACGGATGGGACCACTGCCGCCACTTTCTGCTACTACTGCCACAATCCGGTCATTCTGTCCGGCCGCCTTTCCGGAGAATATCACCCGGATTACGTAATTCCCTTTGCCCTTGAAAAGGAAAAAGCTGTGGAAATCTTTACCCAGTGGATGAAGAAAAAGCGGTTTGTGCCAAAGGCCTTTTTCAGTAAGGACCAGATTGAGAAGATTTCCGGAGTATATTTTCCTTATATGCTATACAGCTGCCGGGTCGAGGGTGACTTAGAGGCAAAAGCCGAACGGCTGAGAATATGGGTAAGCGGGAAT
>JASGGP010000071.1:0-16749 GCA_047604985.1 Lacrimispora sp. | reverse complement strand
ACATTGGCGTAAGAAAAACAGTCTGTAATGGAGTAAATGCCAATTTCGATAAAATAGTCAGGGAATTTTTTGAGGTATAGATTCTAAAATTCAAGAAAAATGCGGTAGTTCCCAAGGAGCTGTGAAAATGGTAAAAGCAATATTTTTTGATTTGTTTTTTACGCTGGCCGACCCTCGATATGGGGATGAAAATGAATATGATGTTTTGGGAATATCTGCGGCGGAGTGGGAAAGATACGCCGAAGATGATGTCCTGTACCGCGAAAGAGCCTTGGGAAGTGTGAAAACAGAGACAGAAATAATCGACAGAATTGCTGGCATTATGCCTTATTTCCTGAGTGAGAGCCAGAAACAGGAAATTCAGAAACGACGGGAAGCGCGGATGAAACGGGCATTTATGACGGTTGATCATAAAATTCTTGATACCCTTACAGTTCTGCGTAATAAGAACATCAAAATTGGGCTTATCAGCAATGCGGATATCATCGATTCAAAATATTGGAATGATTCTCCGCTGTCAAGGCTTTTTGATGGGGCAGTATTTTCCTGCGATGTTGGTTTTCTAAAGCCGGATATAGAAATCTTTAAAATTGCAATGAATATACAGAAGGTTAAGCCGGAAGAGAGCGTATTTGTCGGGGACGGCGGTTCCGATGAACTGTATGGAGCAAAACGAGCGGGAATGAAAACGGTATTTTCTGAGTATCTGGAGCGTAAGTCCTCAGATAAAGCGGAAAATATCATGTTATCTGCGGATTATCATATAAATGATTTTGATAAATTATTAACAATCATAAAATGAAAATCAAGGGGGAATAAGGTATGGAGTACAAAATTATTTCAAAAGAAGCATTTCAGGTAGCCGGCATCAGAAAGGTTACGGAAGCTGCCGGAGGTGTCTGGGCAATTGTGAAAGCAGACGGCAGTATGAAAAAAATGCAGGAAATTGCCGGGGAAGACAAGGTGATGCTGGGGCTGTGCTTTGGATTCGACGAGAAAGGCCAAAATGACAATATGGCTGGATTTCTTACGGACAAGGAGCAATTAGACGGCTATGAGGTATATCAATATCCTGCTTCCCGTTGGGCGGAGCTGACAGCTGAGGGAAGAATTTCAGATCATGTCATGCAGGATGCATGGAAGTACATTCATGAAGAACTCCTTGCCAAGGGAATCCTGGTTCAGAAAAATGTACCGACAATAGAAGAGTATGTGCTCTGGGATGAGGAAAAGGATTCCTGCAAAGTGAATATTTATATAGCTGTTCAGTAAA
The DNA here is from genome assembly GCA_047604985.1 of Lacrimispora sp. Lineage (GTDB taxonomy): Bacteria > Bacillota > Clostridia > Lachnospirales > Lachnospiraceae > Lacrimispora. The sequence continues at coordinate 15,476 of JASGGP010000071.1, read as the reverse complement.
ATCCAAAGAGAAAGGAAACAGTACATGAGTCAGAAAATTCTCACCCCGGTTCTCCCGGATACATTGGATTACGCACTGGAGGATATCGAAGAATTATGCAGCAGAAAGAACAGGGAGGAAGCGGTTCGGACGGTTCTCATAAGAAATCTCCAGGCAGCAGAGGAGGACTTTTCCCACATGCGTTTTTCCGCTGTCAGATTTGAAAACTGCATATTCCGGGATTGCAGCTTTGAGAAAGGGGAGTTTACGGACGTGGTATTTCACGCCTGTGACATATCCAACTGCAATTTTGAGGACGCCTATTTTAACCGGACGGAATTTTTCGCCTCAAAGGGAATGGGAACAAAGTTCTGTGGAAGCACCATGCTCCATACCATAATCGGGGAATGCAATCTCAATTATGCCAACTTTGATTCTTCAAGGCTGGAGCATATCCGTTTTTCCGATTCCCAGTTTTACGGCGGTTCCATCACCCAATGCCGCTGCAAGGCGGTGGAATGGGACAGGGTAAATCTGGAGAATGCCAGCTTTTTTAAAACCGCCATGAAAGGAATGGATTTTACCAACAGCATCATACGGGGACTGGTGATGTCTGACAACTGTGGGGAGATTAAAGGCGCTGTGGTGGATATGTACCAGGCCGCGGAGCTGGCAAAGTATCTTGGCATTATTATAAAGCGCTGACGGTTTTAAGCACTTACACGTTTCTGGAACAAAAATGAGGTTTTCAATTGCTTTTCATATGGTATAATGATTCTAATTACATGAAAAGACAACCGTTTATTTAAGGAGGCGAACTTTTTTATGATGGAACCCTCGAAGACTGCATAGCACGGGTTATGCAGTGAAATAAGTAATTGTATAGCCTTTTGCTATTCCCGACAGTAAAAATATGTTTGGAGGAAGCGATGCGCTATCAGAAAGCGAATGAAATTTTACCGGAAGAGCTGGTGGAATTAATTCAGAATTATATAGACGGGGAATATGTTTACATCCCCAGAAAACAGGAAAATAAACGAACCTGGGGCCAGGGCACAGGAGCCAGAGAGGAAAGGAAGCTCCGGGACCTATCCATCTATGAGGATTACATTTCCGGCATATGCGTGAGGCTTTTGGCCGAACGCTATTACCTATCCGAGAAAAGCATCCAGAGAATCGTGCTTCAGGAAAAGAAAAATAAGAAAGTGAAATAGGGCGGCGCACTGATAAGAAAATGGTGTGCTGCCTTTTCTTTATTTCATAAGCGAGTATGAGGTGGGAGGAAAGAAGAGGGCGTGTTACAGTTGTCTAAAGGAACAATTGTAAAAATGGAGAAAGAACATGAATCGAAATTTACGGAAACAATGGATCGTCACGCCGGACAAACTTCCCTCCATCATGAGAAGATGCCCCAAATGCGGGAAAAAGACGGAATTTATAAACAGCGGAAAATTCAGGGTCAATGCCAATGGCCGCCTCATAGACGTCTGGCTGATCTACCGGTGCGGACAATGCAAGACCTCCTGGAATATGACCGTATGGGAACGGGTGGAGGCAGACCGCCTGGAGAAAAAGGAGTACGAGGGATTTTTAAAAAATGATCCTGATCTGGCAGTGAAATACGGAAGTGACAGGGATTTATTTGCCAGGAATAAGGCGGAAGCGGCTGCCTCAAGGGCGGAGTATTACGTAACAGTCCTGGATACTGCCTTTTCCTGCAAAGAGGATTATGCTATGGAAATTGAGATAAAGGTACCCTTTGGATTTGATTTAAGGGCGGATATCTTTTTCATGAAACAGCTGTCCCTATCCAGAACCAGGATAAAGAAATGGTGTGAGGACGGAATGATCTTAAACAACGGAGAGGCATTGTCTCCCAAAGCAAAGGTAAAAGACGGGATGATTTTACAGGTGAAAAAGGAAGCTTTTTGGTCAGAACAGGCAGAGGAGCGAAAGGAGGTTGGAAATTCGTTCTGTCAGAAGAGACAGGGAGGTTAAGAGGTGGTAAAAAGCAAAAGGATTATATAGAACTTTAAAGGTAACGGGCTTCTGTGAAGCGGACGTTACCTTTTCTTTTTGGATTATTGTGATGAAACAAAACACTTATATCTCTGAATCATACTGCGGCATCATTTCGCTTAAACCAGCCAAATCCCGGGTCCATTTCCGATAGACCGCCAAAAGCTTTTCATACAGTTCGTTAGCTTCCTTATTTGGCATCAGGATATCTTCCGTCTGATGGATCTTCGCAATACAGCCATATCCTTCCCACAGTCCGCATCCATTAGCCGCCAGTGCGGCAGCGCCCAGAGAAGCTGCATTCTGGTCAATGTTGGTTTTTAAAACAGGCAGATTATAAATATCCGCAAAAATCTGCCTCCAGACTGGGCTTTTGCTTCCGCCGCCGCAGATCAGCATTTCTCCGTTTATGGAGGTCTGTGTCAGCAGGATATCAAGGGTGCAGCGCAGGGCCATGGCAATGCCTTCCATGGATGCCCGCACCAGGTCTTCCCGGGTGTTGTGCAGGGCTAATCCCATAAAACCGCCCCGGAGACCGGAGGACGGCTCCTGGGCGCTTCCGCCTGCCAGGGAGGGATTAAACAGCACGCCGTTGCTTCCGGCAGGAACGCTTTCCGCCATTCGGTTCATGGCATCGTAAGTGTCCGTATCATCCGTAAAATCCCTGCAAAGGTTATCCCGGACCCAGCGGAAAGAGTTTCCGGCGGAAAAAATGGATACTGCAGAGGTATAATATCCTTTCTTCGCATGAGCAAATACAAAGGGCCTTGTTGCCGGATCCACAACAGGCTTGGAGGAAGTGACGGCAATCCAGCTGGAAGAACCCAGGGACGTATACGCCACCCCTTCTGCCAGTCCCCTGGCGCCAAGGGCCATGCAGGTGTTGTCCACTGCTCCGCAGGCAACCGGAGTTCCCTCTGCCAGGCCGGTCATCTGTGCCGCCCCTTTCGTGACCTTTCCGATGATGGAATCGCTGGGCCGGATTTCCGGGAAAATCTCCGGGCGGATGTCGGCGGCTTTCATAAATTCAGGCTCATAATCCCATGCAGTGAGGTTGAATACTCCGAATCCCGACGCATAGGAGGGATCCGTACACATGGTTCCGGTCAGCATATAGTTGATAAAATCCTTAGAACCCAGAATTTTGTGAATCCTGGAATACAGCTCTGGCTGGTGCTTTTTCATCCACATCAATTTTGTAATTGTGTAGCATTCCGCCGGATCCCCGTTTCCGGTGGTGAGATACCACTGGTTATAGTCCAAAGCCTTAAATAATTCCTCTGCCTCTTCCTCTGCCCGCATGTCGCACCAGATGGGCACCTGATCCTCCAGCAGAACTCCTTTCCTGTCAAGAGGCACTGCCACCAGACTGTGGCCGGATAAGGCAACACAGGCAATATCTGACGCATCAGATTCTGATTTGTCCAGAAGCTGCCTTGTCGCCCGGCAGACATAGTTCCACCAGTCCATAGGGCGCTGTTCGACGAAGCGCTCTTTGGGAAACAAGGTGTCATACTGAATAAATACATCTGCCAGAGATGTCCCGTTTTCAGAGAACAGGGAGGCTTTGATGCCTCCGGTACCCAGATCATAGGCAATTAATTTTTTCATACAATTATACCTTCTCCTGTTATGTAGAAATTAAAATGACAATTCCATTACAAAATGGAATATAGAAAGTCGCTGGTTATGGTATCGGCAGGGTACAGTCCCACCTGTTCCCCTGCTTTTAACAGAAGTATCCGGTCACACATGCCGATAAGCTCTGAAAAATCGGAGGAAATCAGTATGATGGAGGCGTTTCGGGACAGCAGGGCATTGTAAATATTATAAAGCTCGCTTCTGGACATTAAGTCTAAGTTGCTGGACGGCTCGTCAAAGATATAAAGCCTGGCTTCCTGGTGAAGGGAACGGGCGATGAGCACCTTTTGCAGTTCTCCCCGGCTTAACTGGTCTACAGGGATGTGGCAGGAGGTTTTCCGTATGTTCAGCCGGTCCATGAAATCCCGGGCGTATAAATCCAGCTTTTGGCCGGATACCATATAAAACCGAGCGGCCTTCCGGACATTGGAGGCTGTAATATTGAAGCTTAAATCCTTTCCCGTAAATAAGGTCTGGCTTGTGCAGTCCCCGGGCAGGAAGCTGATTGCCCCGGAGCGCTCCAGCACAGGCGCATAATACACGTGGCCGGAGGTGATCTCCCGTTCTTTGGAAATGGCCTGAATCAGGGTGGTGCGGCCGGAGCCTACGACCCCGGCAATTCCCATGATCTCTCCTTCCTGCAGGGAAAAGGAAATGTCATGGAGATTTCCGCTGGAAATGCGGTCTACGGTCAACAAAAGCTTTCCCGGTGTATGGGATAACTTTGGATAGAAAAAATCCTTTTTAAATGAAAGCACCCGTTTTACAAATGCCTCGTCACCAAGTTCCTTTCTGGAATAGGATTCCGTGATCTGTCCCTGTTCCATAACGGAAACGCAGTCACAGTACCGGATCACGGCAGGGTATTCGTGGGAAATAAGTATGACACAGATGTTTTTCCTTTTTAACTCCATCAGAAGATTCATGACCCTTCTGGTTTCCTGGTTGGTTAAGGAAGCGGAGAACTCATCCATAATCAGAATTCTTGGACTGCATAAAAGAACCCTGCCAATTTGAAGCAGGCATTTTTCCCCTTGGGATAAGCGGTCCACAGGCTGGTCTAATTCCAGGTCCAGCCCCAGCTCCTTAAGAATGGAGCGGCATACGGCTTCCTTTTTTTCTTTCGCCGGGTAAAACAAATGCCTATGGAAAATAAGCTCTTCGATGCCCAGCAGCAGGTTGTCCATAATGCTTTTGCCCGGAAAAAGCTGAAAGGATTCCTGAAGCATATAGATTCCCTTTCTTTGGGCGCTTGTGATGCTGTGAATATCCAGCCGCTTTCCATCCATCAGGATTTCTCCTCCCGTTTTGGGAGTAATGCCCGCAAGAATTCTGGCAAGAGTGGTTTTCCCCTCGCCATTGCTTCCCACAATCCCGGTTATATCTCCGGAAACCGCCTGAAAGTTGATATGGCTTTCCGGAAATGGCTCTGCACAGACATTTTCCATGCGAATTACAAACTTATCCATAGACGTTCCTCATGAAATTTTATAAGCTTAAGGGTTTTAAATTATAGGAGGTGTATGCCCGTATCCCGTGCTCCATGTAGTACTGATGATAATCCTGGGGAATCCTGTTGCTGGTGACTACGGTGGAAATGCTGGTTAAATCCCCGAGGCGGATGAAAGAACGCTGGTCAAACTTTTTGCTGTCCAGGCATATGACCGTCTCATGGCAGCGGCAAGACACAGCCCTTATGATGTCCACCACATTCATATCCGTAAGAGTATAACCGCCTTCCATGCTGGCCCCATCCACGGAAAAGAAAAATTTGCTTAAATAAATATGCTCCAGCTCCCGGTTTAAATCCTCCGGTATGGTATACATCCCGGAGTTCTGCATCTGTCCGCCCAGAAACAGAAGCTGCACGGAAGCATTTCCTCCGAAAACATTGGCAACGTAAAAGTTGTTGGTCATTATATTTAAATTCTGCCGTTTGGACAGGGCCTTCGCAATATAGTAGCTGGTGGTGCCGGGTCCCAAAAAGATCCATTCCCGTTCCCGTACCAGCTGGGAAGCCACCAGTCCCAGCTCTTCCTTTTCCTTATCGTAAGGAATATTCAAGCGGTCCATCCGATCCGCATGAAGCTGTTCGTCAGGAAATGCGGAGACATTTAAAGTGGCGCCTCCGTGATTGCGGGTCAGGAAGCCGCTTTTTTCTAACTGTTCCAAATCGTTTCGGATCGTTACCTCTGTTACATTTAAAAGAGAGCTGAGAGTGACAACGTCTATTTGTTTGCGTTCAAATATAATCTCTTTGATCCGCTGTATTCTTTCTGCTTTAAACATTTATGCCTCCTCTCCATGATAATTGTTTTCATTATTAAGATAACATAAAAAACGAAAAATATCAACAAAAAAAGAAAAAGAAAAACGAAAATAATAAAAAAATAAAAAAAGAAAACAAAAGAAAGTAGTTGAAAAACGAAAGGGCGTATGTTATAATGACGAAAACGGGGGAGAAAAAGCGCATTTCTTTCCACTATTTGGCCAAATTAGTGTCGTTTTTGTTAAAATTTTATCAAATACGTACTGGAATTTACATAGAACAGTACAGATGTACCGGGGCGTTATTGCAAGATTATTGGGGTATTAAGAAAGAGAGGGTCATTTTATTATGAGGAAAGCATTAGCAATATTTATGGCGTTGACAATGGCGGCTTCCATGAGCGGCTGCCGTGCAGCGGAAAAGGCATCGGCAGAAAGTTCGGAAGGAACCAGTGTGACTGCTGAGGGAGCGGCAAAGGAAGCGGGAGCAAAGGCGGAGACAGAAGCCGGGAAGAAATACAGGATCGGATTTGCCAACGCTTCCATATCCAACAGCTGGCGTGTAAAGATGAGGGACATGCTGGTGGAAGAATGCGACAGGCTGGGAGTGGAACTGGTGGAAACCGATGCCCATGATGATGCCAATACACAGAACAGCAACATTGAAGCCATGCTCCAGCAGAACCTGGATGCCATCCTGATCACGCCCTGTGTGGAGGACGCTGCGAATCCCGGCATTGAGGCGGCATTTGAGACAGGAATTCCGGTCATCATCTTTGACCGTACCTGCACCACGGAGGATTATACCCATTTTGTAGGTTACTCCGATAAGCAGAACGGGGCAGAATGCGCCAGGATGCTGGTGGAAGCCTTAACGGAGCGCCACGGCGAGCCAAAGGGAAACATTATAGCTCTTGATACCATGGCAGGCTCCAGTACGGATAACTTCCAGAAGGAAGGACAGGATTCCGTATTTTCCCAATATCCAAACATCAAAATCATTGCGAGACAGTACACGGATTTTGAGGTCAGCAAGGGAAAGAGCTTTATGGAAGACTGTCTGGCAAAGTTTGGTCCCGGTGAAATTGACGGATTCATTTCCCAGGATGGCGGCGTGACACTGGGGGCAATGGATGCCATCCGGGAGGCAGGACGGGATAAAGAGGGAATTATCTTTACCAATGCGGATGGAATCAACGGCGTGGTGAAGATGATTAAGGACGGAAGCTGCGTAGGGCTGACCCAGTTCCCCTGTGCGGCAAGCGTGGATGCCCTTCATGTGGCAATTGAATGCATCGAAGGCCAGGGGCCAGCGGAGAAGGATGTTATGATGGATTCTATTGTTGTTACGAAAGACAATATGGGCCAGTATCTGATTCCCAATGGGGATGATTATGACTGGACCTATTAATCAGGAGGAAAACACAGATGAAAGTCGGATTTTGTGTAGTAAATTACTCGGAAAAGCCATTGGAAGAGGTGGTAAAGCTTGCTGCAGACAATGGATATGACTGCGTGGAGCTGCCCGCCTATGTGGGCAACGGCCAGGTCGACGCAGAGGATATCTTAAAAAACAATAAGGCAGGGGAAATGAAAAGGATGGTGGAAAGCTATGGCCTGACCATCGCCTCCTTAAGCAACCATGCGGATTCCCCTTTGATCATGGGACCTTACAGTGACGGGACCGTATCCTCCTGCAAGGGGACCAGGGAGGAGAAGATACTCTTTGGAACGAAAAGCATGATCCGCAGCGCACAGCTTGCGGCAGAGCTGGGAGTGCCGGCTGTAGTGGCTTTTTCCGGCATGGAGAATTACGGGCATATCAACGATTGGCCGGAGCCGAACGGCTGGAAATACGAAGAAGAGCAGTTTGCGCAGAAATGGGGCAGAGTACTTGATAAATATAAGGAATACGGTGTGAAGGTGGCATTTGAACCTCATCCCAACAACGTGGTATATGATACCCAGTCTGCATTAAGGATTTTGGAGGTGGTGGATCACCATCCTGCCTTTGCCATCAATTTAGATCCTGCAAATATCCTGTTCTCCGGTGTGAACATCCAGACCTTTGTGGATGAGCTGAGGGGAAGGATCGCGCTGGTTCATGCCAAGGACTGTGAAATCGTCCATCACAACCTGGCAAAGGGCGGGTTAAATATGTATATGCAGGACGGCTGGGGCCGTCTGGACCGATCTTTCCGCTTCCGGATTCCCGGCTGGGGCGATGTGGACTGGAAGCGCTTAATCAGCGAGCTGTTTCTCACCGGATATGACGGCGCATTCAATTATGAGCATGAAGACGTCATTATGAGCAGGGCGGATGGGGTGAAAAAGACCATAGAATTCCTGCGTCCCCTGATGATTGACGCTCCCTACGAAGGACGAGAGGATGCGCTGTTTACAAAATAGAATCAGACAATTACGGAGTGAGGAGAAAAAACATGAAAAAAATGAGAGCACAAGTGCTGACCCAACCCTATCACTATGAACTTTCAGAGGTTCCGGTGCCGGAGATTTCCGAATACGAAGTCCTGATCAAGATCAAATACTGTGGAATCTGCGGCTCTGACTGGGGTTCCTATACGGGAAAATATGCGGATGAGGTAGCTTGTCTGCCGTTGATTACAGGCCACGAATTCTATGGAACCATTGAAGAGCTGGGAGTCAATGCACAGGGATTAAAGACAGGAGACCGTGTTACCTGCGATATCTGCAAGCCCTGCGGAACCTGTTATCATTGCCGCATCGGAGAGCCGCTTCTGTGTACGGAATTCAAACAGATCGGAATCCATGTAAACGGCGGATTTGCGGAGTATGTAAGGTGCCGTGGAAAAATGTATATATAGTGCCGGAGGAAGTGTCCGATGAGAAAGCCGCTTTTGTGGAGCCTTTGACTGCCTGTATCAATGCCTCCAGGAAAATGGACTGCGTCATGGGAAGAAGCGTAGTGGTCATCGGCGCCGGGCTGGGAATCCTGCACGCCTGCCTTGCAAAGCTTAGGGGCGCCGCTCCGGTGATCGTTATAGACGGCAATGAGGACAGACTCGCCATGGCTAAGGACATGGTCGCGGACTATGTCATCAACTTCAAGGAAACCCCTGACGTGATTGGGGAGGTCATGAAGCTGACAAAAGGCATAGGCGCCGATTTTGTTCTGGAGGCAGTGGGGAGTTCAAGAACCTATGAGCAGGCATTTCAGATGGTGAGAAAAGGCGGAAAGGTAGAGGCTTTCGGAATCTGTGCGGACGATGATTATGCCAGCCTTCCTCCGGTGAAGTTCGTGCTGGAGGAGAAAAAGGTCAGCGGAAGCTGCGCCGGCATTGGCTACGACTGGGGTGACGTTCTGACTCTTCTCAAATACGGCCGGGTAGACCCCACCCCTCTGATTTCCATGATTGTTCCTTTAGAGGAGCTGGAGGACGCTGTAAACGAAATTCGCAGAAATCCGAAATTGGTCAAGGTTCTGGTAAGCCCAGAGGCCAAAGAGCGGGTTGTGCTGTATCAGTAAACCGATAAGGGGGACATTTCAGTCATGAAACAAAAAAGTGCTTCGGGAGTGGTGAAAAAAATATTAAACAATCCCATCAGCGGCCCCTATATTGCGCTGATCATCCTGCTGCTGATTGCCAGCATGATTTCACCCATTTTTCCCACATTTAAAAATATTACTAACATCCTGCGGCAGGCATCCATTGTGGGCGTGGTCAGCATCGGCATGACGATGGTACTGCTCATAGGAGGAATTGACCTTTCCGTCACCAGCATTATGGCAATTGCAGCCTGCGTGATGGCAAGAATGTCGGAGCCCTATGTGCAGGCCGGCGGTACCGGTATCTACTTAGGACCGGTGCTTCTGGTGATGTTATTCGGCTTTATCATTGGCCTGATTAACGGCAGTATCATTGTGTGCAGGGGGGTAGAGGCTTTCATCATCACCCTTGGCACGGGGCAGGTGCTGCGGGGGCTCAATTACATATATACAAACGGAGCGCCGGGGGGCTCGGTTTCCCAGTTCTGGTCCAGCTTTGGTTCCAAGTCCCTGGGAGGGATCATCCCCTATGCAGTGGTGCTGTATGCGGTCCTTATGATTATTTTCATGGTGCTGCTTCACAAGACGATATTCGGGCGCCATATCTATGCCATAGGCAGCAATTCGGAGGCGGCCAGGCTCTCCGGCGTAAAGGTGAAATTCCATAAAATCATGGCATACGGTCTTTGCGGCCTGACTGCATCCATTGCCGGCGTCATGCTGGCGGCCAGAGTCCGTGTAGGAGAGCCAAACGGAAGTACGGGCTATGATATGGATGCCATTGCGGCAGTGGTCATCGGCGGAACCTCCATGGCAGGAGGGCGGGGGTCCTTGATCTGTACTCTGGCAGGCGTGCTGATTATGGCGGTAATGAACAACATACTGAATCTTTTGGGCGTGAATCCTTACCTTCAAATCGTGATTAAAGGTCTGATTATACTGGTAGCGGTGCTGATTCAGAAGAAAAATAAATAATGCAGGACTGCTATGAGAAAACAGAGGTGAGCATATGAGCGAATACGCATTGGAAATGCTTGACGTGACCAAGACATTTTCCAAAGTGACCGCTTTAAATCATGTGGATTTAAAGGTGAAGGAGGGGGAGATACACGCTCTCATCGGAGAAAATGGTGCAGGAAAATCCACCCTTATGAAGGTTCTGTCCGGGGTTTATCAGGCAGACTGCGGGACTGTGCGTATTTTGGGGGAAGAAATGCATTTTCATAATCCCCAGGATGCCATTGATAAGGGGATTGCCATCATTTACCAGGAGCTAAGCCTTGTCCCTGATTTAAATGCGATTGAGAATCTGATGCTGGGGCATGAGATTCATAAGAACCATTTTATAAAGAAAAAAGAGGAAGAAGAGTTTGCGAAAAAATGGCTGGATTACGTGAGCGCCGGGACCATTCCGGATTATCATACTCCGGTCCGTTGCTTAAGCGTTGCTCAGCAGCAGATGATCGACATTGCAAAAGCGGTATCCTATCATGCAAAAATCATTGTTATGGATGAGCCTACGGACAGTCTGACCCAGAAAGAAATTAACGTGCTGTTTCAGATTGTGAGGAAGCTTAAGCAGGATGGAATCACAGTGATTTACATATCCCACAGGCTGGAAGAGCTGTTTGAAATCTGCGACCGGATTACCGTGCTTCGGGACGGAGCCTATGTGGACTGCGTCAATATTGCGGATGTGAATAAGGACTGGCTCATAGGAAAGATGATCGGCCGGGATTTAAAAGACACATTTCCGCCCAGACACCGGGCGCATTCGGAGGAAGTGGTGCTGGAGATCGTCAATTTGTGCGGAGAGCGGTTTCAAAATGTATCTTTCCAGCTTCACAAAGGAGAAATCCTGGGATTTTCCGGCCTGGTGGGAGCAGGCCGGACAGAGGTCATGCGGGCCATATTCGGGGCGGACAGAGTCTGCTCCGGGGAAATGAAGCTTTTCGGACAGCCGGTGCATATGACACATCCCTGCCAGGCGGTGGAACTGGGCATGGGCTTTGCCACGGAGGACAGGAAAGCCCAGGGGCTTTTCTTAAACCAGACGATTAAGGATAATATTGCCATTGCCTCACCGAAGAGGGTCTCCAGCAAAGGCTTTGTAAACGAGAAAGCGGAAGTAAGGCTTGCAAACCAGTATATGAAGGAGTTAAAAATTGCTGCGCCGGATATCCATAAGGTTTGTAAATTCCTTTCCGGAGGGAACCAGCAGAAGGTGGTGCTGTCCAAATGGCTGGCATCGGAATGCAGGATAATGATTCTTGACGAACCTACCAGAGGAATTGATGTAGGGGCGAAGTACGAGATTTATTTGCTGATGGACCAGCTGGCAAATGCAGGAGTCAGCATTATCATGATTTCTTCCGAAATGCCGGAGATCATGGCAGTATCAGATCGCATAATCGTAATGCATGAGGGGACCGTGACCGGGGAAATTGCATATGGGGATTATACGGAAGAGAATATTATGAAGCTTGCAAGCGGTGAAAAACGAAAAAAGGAGAATTGACATATGGGGTACAAAGAAACTTTATTTCAGCCGGTTATGATCGGCAGCAGAGAGTGTAAAAACCGGTTCTTCGCACAGCCCATGGAATGCGTGGATTCCGATGCAGATGGAAATCCCACGGATTTAACCTATGAGCGGTATGAAAATCTGTATAAGGGCCGGTTTGGCATGGTGGATTTAGAGGCGATCACGGTTACCAATGAAAGCCGTGCCCGAAAGACCCAGCTGGAGATCATGCCCCGCAATGAAAAGGCTCTGGAAAAATTTATCCGAAGATTGAAAGAAGTAAATCCTGATGCCCTGATCGTATTTCAGCTGACCCACTCGGGAGAGATCAGCGAGCCGGAATTTTCCAGAAGGGTTTGTGTGAAACCGGTGTACGGGCTGGGCGGCGACATTCTGACAGAGAAAGAAGTGGAAAATATCATAGACCAGTTCGCCCTGGCGGCAAAAATCTGTCAGAATGTGGGTGCGGACGGCGTAGACATGAAGCTGTGCCATGGATACTTAGGCTCCCAGATCATCCGCCCCTATAATGACAGGGACTGGAAATACGGCGGCTCATGGGAAAGGCGTTCTGCCTTTGCATACGATCTTATGGAGCGGATTCAGAAAGCGGTAAGCTTTGATAAGAACTTCCTGATTGGCTCTAAAATGTCCATGTGGGAAGGCTTCCCCGGCGGCTTCGGTTCCGCAGGCCCGGATTCTCCGTTAATGGATATGACAGAACCCTTAGATTTAATCCGGGGGCTGGAGAAAATGGGAGCTTCTTATTTCGTGGAATCCTTAGGCAACGTCCATTGCAGCATGAGCTTTATGGAAGCGGCTACCAATGATCCTTATTTTTCTTATTTACATATTTATTTTGCAGATTTAATGAAAAAGGCCTTAAAGCCGGAAACGGTTGTAATCGGCTCCCATTTTTCCTCTTTCCGGGGAGGGAAGAACAAGCTGCTGTCCATTGAGCCGGAGAAATCCTCCCTGTTTGCAATGGGAGCCAGATGTATTGAGGACGGCATGATGGATATGGTAGGCCTGGGACGTCAGTCCTTTGCAGATCCTCTGACCCCTTTAAAGCTTAAGGAGGGCCGGGAGAATGAGATCAAATACTGCACCCAGTGCATGAACTGTGAAGAGCTGATGATACGCCAGCAGCCGGTGGGCTGTGTGGCCTTTAATAAGCCTTATACCCAGCGGTTTGTGGACATTCGAAAGACCATGGGGAAGCTGACAGAGCTGCATACCTGATGTTTGACACTTATATGGGATCCCGGTATTCCCAGAGAATCCGGCCGATCCATGATTACGTTTATCTAATAAAATTTACATACAAAGAAAGGCAAAGAAAATGAAAGAATTAAGAAAAGACGTATTGACAGTAAAGGATATTGCTTACATGATGGACCCAAGTGTACTGAAATTGGATACGTCAATCAAAGATGTGGAGGCCATGGTAGAAGCTTGCAAAAAGTATGATTTTGGCTCTTGCTTCTGCTGGCCATGCTATTATCCTGAGCTGGTGGAACTGTTAAAGGGAACAAACACCGCTTTCGGCACATCCCTGGCATTCCCATCCGGTCAGGAAACCACAGAAACAAAAGTATACCTGGCTCATGAATTCATGAAGCTGAATCCGGTGGAAAATGATATGGTAATGAATGTGGGCTGGCTGAAGGCAGGACTTTATGACCTGGTACTTGAGGATATCAAGGCAGTCCGTGAGGCTGCCAAGGGAACCTCCTTAAAGGTTATCATTGAGGCCATGCTCTTAACTGATGAAGAAATCATAAAGGCAAGTGAGCTTTGTATCGAAGGCGGCGCAGATTATGTCAAGACAGGAACCGGATTTTCCCAGAATCCTACAACCCTTCATCACGTAGAACTGATTAAGGCAACTGTAGGCGACCGTGCAAAGATCAAGGTTGCAGGCGGAGTCAGGGATCTGACCACACTTTTAAGAATGTATAAGAGGGGCGCATGCAGATTCGGCATCGGCTTAAGCTCTGCGGTTAATATTATTGAAGAAGCCATTGCTCTGGGACATGATGTTGATATGTCAACGATTGATTAAAAGCTGATGAGAGGCTGCTGCAGAATAAACTGAAATCATAGTCTTTGCAGCAGCCCAAAGCTTTTTTTAAGGAGGAATAAAAACAATGGGAAAACTTACAGGTAAGACCGCGTTGATTACAGGTGCTTCACGAGGCATTGGGGAAGGAATTGCAAAGGCGTTTGCAAAACATGGTGCAAGGCTGATTCTGCTGGATATTTCCAATGATGTAGACAGACTGACAGAGGAGCTAAAGGCAGAGGGAGCTTCCTGCGTGGCGGTGCGGGCGGATGTCCGGGATATAAGGGCAGTTGAGGCTGCGGTTGCAGAAGGTAAGCGTCAGATGGGAGCTATTGACATCCTGGTGAATAATGCAGGAGTATGCAGGCTGGGAAATTTTCTGGATATGAGCGAGGCAGACCGGGACTTTCATATTGATATTAATATTAAGGGAGTGTGGAATGTGACCCGGACCGTGCTTCCGGAAATGGCGGAGCGAAAGGATGGACGGATCGTCATCATGTCTTCTGTAACAGGGGATATGGTAGCTGATCCGGGAGAAACCGCGTATGCACTTTCAAAGGCAGCTCTGGTAGGGTTTACAAAATCCCTTGCAGTAGAATTTGCCTGTTCCGGCATCCGGGTCAATGCCATTTGCCCGGGATATGTGCACACACCTATGGCGGAAAGCATTGCACGGCAGTCGGATCCCGCTGACCCTGAGTCTGTGCTGACGGAGATGGCAAAAGCGATTCCCATGAGGCGGCTGGCGGCCCCCATGGAGGTGGGAGAACTGGCGGCATTTTTGGCTTCCGATGAATCCAGCTATTTAACCGGTACCCAAACGGTAATCGACGGAGGAAGCACATTGCCGGAAAGCGTTAGTGTCGGGGTGTAGCTGATGATGGTTTCAAAGGGAATTGTGCTTCTCATGGCCCTGTTTCTGGTTATAGGCGGTCTTGATAAAATCGCAGGCAACCGTTTGGGACTTGGGAAAGAATTTGAAAACGGCTTCCATGCCCTGGGCCCTCTGGCCCTGACAATGGCAGGGCTTACCAGCATGTCTCCTCTGCTGGCGAAGTGGCTGTCCGGGGGCGTGGGGACTCTGCTGGCAAAGGCGGGAATAAATCCCGCCATAGCTCCGGCGCTGCTGATACCGGTAGATACCGGCTGTTATCCGCTGGCACATGGGATGACTTCCGATGGAGCGGCAGCTGACTTCGCTTCTCTCATTGTTGCATCCATGCTGGGGGCCACCGTTACGTTCAGCGTGCCGGTGGCCTTATCAATTATAAGGAAAGAGGACTACGGTTATATGGCCGTGGGGACAATGGCGGGACTCATTGCCTTGCCGGCCGGATGCTTTGCCGGCGGATTGATGATGGGCCTTTCTCCGGAAACTGTTTTACGGAATCTGCTTCCCGTACTGGTGTTTGCTTTTGCTCTGGCAGCAGGCCTGTTTCTCTTTCCTC
>JASGGP010000070.1:0-16860 GCA_047604985.1 Lacrimispora sp. | reverse complement strand
TGCCTCCGGGAATATCCATCATATCGGGAATCGTCTGCAGCTGCGGAAGCACAACAAAAAGACCGGAGCCCCGGTATATATCATCCGTTTCAAACTGAGAGCGGCGGATTAGAGTGCCAAAACCGTTAGAGGGTACCATACCATATTCAAAGAGGATATTCCAGGCTTTTATGAATGTGAGATGCAGAATATCCTTGCTCGGTCCGGAGGGATATGGGACAAACAGAAGCTTTCTTGGCGGAAGCTGCTTCAGAATAGGAGTATTCAGAGGATGGGTCTCATGGGAATCTTCATAAAAGTTTATTCGCTGCTGCACATACATTCTCACCCTGTTCAGCTCGCATATCTGTGCATCAATTTCCTCTTCTGATTTTCTAACAGTTGAAGGACTGTATCAGGGCTTCTGTTTTCAATATTTTCTTTTATGTCCTCCAGCCGGATTCCCAATCTTTTCAGAAAGCAGATCTCCCTTAAAAAAGGGATCTGATATACACTGTAATAGCGGTAGCCGCTTTCATTAATAAATACCGGCTTTAATAAATTGATATGATCATAATAGATAAGGGTCTGACGCGTCAGATGGTGCAGCTTTGCCATTTCACTGATTGAAACCAGATCATTTTCCATAGAAAAGTTCCCTTTCGTAAAATTGTGATATAGGAATCAGTATATCATATTTCCATATCCAGTGTCGCTGACTTTGAAATTTAACTTTTACCAATAAAAGCCGTCGAAGTGATCATGATCTTCGGCGGCTCTCCTATGGTTGAGTTATCCGTTATAATAATTCGCTGACTGTTCTTCTTTCTTGTCAATGAGAAGGCTGCTTTCCTCAATCTCTTTACTTTTCAAAAATTTTATCACTTCTTTGATAAATGTATCACTTCCGACTATGTAATATATGGCATCTGACTGGTCTGAAGCTTTATCCAGCTCCTCATAAAAGCTGGTTCGCGAATCCAGCCAATAATTCTGATAAAAAGAATTTTCCAACTTATCCAGCTCGGGTTTATAGACAAAGGCCCTGGATGAATTTACATTAATATTAATTAATCCGGGAATACCTGCTTTGTCTTTTATAAATCCATAGATCAGCGGTCTCATGGTTGAAATTCCCACACCCATTGATATCAACACAATTGGTCTGTTTTCCCGCCTTAAAAACATTCTTGATCCAGCTTTAAAGAGAGTCACTTCTTCACCGATATGCAGCTTTGATAATTTCTCTTTAAATTCCGACAAGGAAGGCAGAACCCTTGTCGTGAACCCGATTTTATTCTCTCCGGGTAAAGTCATAATGGACATATGGCGAACCATATCCTTATTGGGCAGCTCCCCTTCATCAAAGCCTGGCAATCCAACGTGCATATGGGCTCCCTCAATCCACGTAAATTCTTCCGGCTTTTCAAGAAAGTATGTCCGGACTCCAGGCGCTTCCTCCGCAATATCCATAATTTTAAGTCTGTACTTAACCATACATTTCCTCCTCACTGTATTGATTTTCTTTCTTCGATTCTTTCCACATAAAAAATCACTCCCTCATGATTTTATAAATGAATCAGCTTTCGATTATTCCGCTTTATAATTCCTCATTAATTCCAGACACTCATGGGGACATTTCCTTGTACAACGACCACAGCGGACACAGGCATCATGTTTTATTATCCATGTTTTATTCTGTCTGCCGACAGCGATTGCCTGAACCGGGCACACCCTTTCACAAGCACCGCAATAGGTACATTGAGATGGATTGTATGATATAAAGCCCTTTTCCTGTTTTGACTGAATCATCTTTTTCCCGAATTTGGAATTTAATATTTTCTGCATAAAATTCATTGTAAACCTTCCCGCTTTCTTTGTCCAAAAATATTCGTCATATTCTCATAACCATTCTTCCTGCCTGCAACATAAGCGTTTAAATCAACCCGCCAAAACGGCGGGTTTTCTCATTGACATCTTTTCCCGCAAATCCACCTTCGGTCAAACGGCAAGCACTAGGACCGGCTTGTATATTGATACAAATCATATCATTAATTATATAGGCAGTCAATCACTCAGTCTTAGACAAATTCATCATATTTGTATATTGAAATAAAATTCATGAATAATGAAAAGGATCTATGCAGCCGATTCAAACTGGCTGTTGTAGAGCTCCGCATAGAAGCCCTCCTTTTCCAGCAGTTCCTCATGATTACCGCTTTCAATAATATCCCCATCCTTCATTACCAGAATCAGATCGGCATTCTTAATGGTGGACAGACGATGGGCGATGACAAAGGACGTGCGTCCTTCCGTCAGTTTATCCATGGCCTCCTGAATTAAAATTTCGGTGCGTGTATCCACAGAGCTTGTGGCTTCGTCCAGAATCAGCATGGGAGCGTTTTGGATCATCGCTCTGGCAATGGTGACCAGCTGTTTCTGTCCCTGTGAAAGATTGGCCCTGTCATTCAGCAATGTGTCATACCCTTGGGGCAGCGTTCTGATAAAATGATGAAGCCCTACCGCCTTGCATGCGGCAACCACCTGTTGATCTGTCACCCCCTGCTTGCTAAACAATGTTTTCCTTAATGGTGCCTTCAAAAAGCCATGTGTCCTGCAATACCATACAAAACTGCTCATGGACATTCTCTCTCGGCACCTGGCTGATGGGGATGCCATCCAGCAATATTTCTCCGCCGTCCAGTTCATAAAAGCGCATCAGCAGATTGACCATTGTTGTTTTTCCTGCGCCCGTAGGCCCTACAATGGCTATTTTCTGTCCGGCTTTGATTTTAGCTGAAAAATCATTGATAATCGTTTGATCCGGAGTATATCCAAATTTTACATGACGAAATTCCACATCACCTTTCACATTGGCGAGCGTCTTTCCCTTTTGGCTCTCGTCGGACAACTCCTCCTGGTCAAAAAATTCAAACACACGCTCACTGGCGGCAGCGGTTCTCTGTAAGTTCTGAAATGCCTGAGCAATCTGGGAAAGCGGTTGGGTAAACAAGCGGATATACATCATAAAGGCAACAATCACGCCGAAGCTGATGGTTCCGTTCATAGCCAGCGCCGCACCTACCACGCAGACGGCCACATAGCCGAAGTTACCGATAAAGTTCATAAGCGGCATCATCAGTCCGGACATGAACTGACTTTTCCAGCCGCTGTTATACAGGCTGTCGTTCACTTTCTCAAAAAACCGTCTGGCCTCTTTGCCGCCGTTATAAGCTTTCACTACATTATGGCCGGAATAAACCTCTTCCACATGACCATTGGCAACGCCCAGATCTTCCTGCTGCTGAACGAAATATTTCTGTGATTTTCCCATGATAACGCCCATGATAATGAATCCAAAAACACTGGCTCCCACGGCAGTCAAGGCCATAATCCAGTTATTGTAAAACATCATAATTGCTGAACCCACAAACATGGTAATGGAGGTAACCAGGTTTCCGATGCTTTGGTTCATAGTCTGACCGATGGTATCCACATCATTGGTTACCCGGCTGAGAATATCGCCATAGCTTACCCGGTCAAAATATTTCAAAGGCAGCTTATTGATTTTCTGTGATATACCGGTACGCATATTTCTGCTGATTTTTTGTGTTACCGTTGTCATCATAAAGCTTTGAATAAAGTTGAGGAGGGCTGAACCCGCGTAAAATGCCACCAGCAGAAACGCAATTCTCTTCACCACGCCAAAATCAATGGCACCGGCGGCCGGAACACCATTGACCAGCGCAGGTAATCCTTTCATGATCTCGTTGGTCATTTCTTTTAAATAATCCGGACCGACAATTTGCAGCACAGTTCCGATTGCTGCCATAACAAGAGCAGCAACCACCACAGGCATATAATTTTTACAATAGGCAATCAGCTTGCCCCATGTTCTTTTAAAATCTTTTGGCTTTTCGACAGCACCCTGTCCCATAGGACCTCCGGCCATCGGTTTTCTGTTCGTTCTCTGTTCACTCATGACACAAGCTCCTCCTCACTTAACTGGCTCATGGCAATTTGCCTGTATACCTCACAGCTTTGCAGTAAATCCTTGTGTTTGCCATTGCCCACAACTTTTCCTTCGTCCAGTACAATAATCTGGTCAGCATCCATAATTGTTCCGATACGCTGTGCCACAATCATGCTGGTCACACCGGCAGTTTCTTTTTTCAGCACATTCCGCAAAATCCGGTCCGTCTTATAATCCAGTGCTGAAAAGGAATCATCAAAGATATAGATTTCCGGCTTCCGGCAGACCGCACGGGCGATGGCAAGCCGCTGTTTCTGTCCGCCGGATACATTGGTGCCGCCTTGGGCAATATCCGCTTCATAGCTGCCCTCCATGCGTTCAACAAAATCCGTTCCCTGTGCGATTGCAACGGCTCTCTTGATCTCATGGTCAGAGAAGCCATTGCCGCCGTTATCTCCGTATGCCACGTTGGACGAAACCGAACCCTTGAATAAAACCGCCTTCTGCGGCACATAACCAATCTTATTGTGAAGTGATTCCTGTGTGTACTCCTTAATATTCACACCGTCAATTAAGATTTCTCCCTCTGTAGCATCGAAAAAGCGCGGCACCAGGTTTATCAACGTTGACTTACCGCTGCCTGTAGAGCCGATAAAAGCAATGGTTTCCCCCTGCTTTACCGTAAAGCTCACATCCTTCAGCACATAATCTGCCGCATCCGGATATTTGAAGCCCACATGCTTAAACGTAACTTCACCTTTTAAACCGGAGACTCCCTCTGTTCTGCTGCCATCAAGTATTGTAGGTTCGGTATCCAGCACTTCATTGATTCGCCTTGCAGAAACGCTGGCACGTGGGAGCATAATGAAGATCATGACCAGCATCAAGAATGACATGACAACCTGCATCGCATAGCTGGAGAAAACCACCATGTTGGAGAATACCGTCAATTTATCCGTCATCTGTGCCGCATTAATTAAATAGGCGCCGATCCAATAAATCGAAAGGGACAGCCCGCTCATAATCATCGTCATAATTGGCATCATAATTGCCATGGCTCGGCCTGTATACAACTGTGTACCGGTCAATTCCTCATTGGCTTCCTCGAACCTTTTTTCCTGATAGTCCTCTGCGTTATAAGCCCTTACTACACGAAGTCCTGTAAGGTTTTCACGGGTGACCCGGTTCATGTTATCCGTCAGAGCCTGCATTTTCTTAAACTTCGGCATAACAAAAATCATGATAATGCCAATCATAACAACCAGAAGCACAACCGCCGCGCCTGTGGCCAGCGACCATTCAAAGCCCTTTCCGGAGATTTTGGTAAGGGCCCAGACAGCCATAATCGGAGCTTTGATAATCAACATCAGCCCCATTGTAATCAACATCTGAATCTGTGTAATATCATTTGTAGAACGGGTGATCAGGCTGTCGGTCGAAAAGCGGTTGATTTCCTCCATGGAAAAGGACTCCACTTTATTAAAGAGCAGACTGCGCAGGCGTCTGGAAAATGCGGCGGCAATCCGTGCCGCAAAAAAACCAACGATAACAGCGGCTGCCAGACTGCCCAGTGTGCAGAGAAGCATTTTACCTCCGGCAAGCCAGATATCGCTCATGGCACTGCCGGGCGTTTGAACCAGCATGGTGATTTCTGACATGTAATCCGGCGATTTTAAATCCAGCCATACCTGGACCACCACGAAAACCAGGCTGAATAAGGCCATCAGCCATTCCTTGGGCTTGAGATATTTAAAAATTTTAATCATAAAAGGCCTCCTTGTTATTAGTATTCATATTGAACACTGTTAGATATTGCATCTTTAAATGCAGACCTCTCGGTCTGCATTTCTGTCTACTATTTTTATTCCCCGGTTCCGATTATTCTATTCAAAAGGATCAGGCATCGTTCGCTGGGCAATCTCAAAAAAGCGCATGGACAGGCGTACAAATTCTCTTGCATCCTCTTCTCCCATTTCAGTTAATACTTTAACCAAATGATTTTGCATTCGATGCATGTTTGTACGAATCCGCTCACGGCCTTCTTCTGTAATCGTAACCAAAATAAAGCGCCGGTTAGTGGTGTCTATTTCACGGTGAATCTGCCCTTTCCTTTCCAGGGTACGAAGGGCCGCAGAGATTCTGGCCGTACTGCTGTTTAACGCCTCACTTAATTCAGACGGAGATGCAGATGCTTCTTTCGCATAAAGATATTTTAAAATGAAAACTTCGCCTTTTCCAGAACGATTAAATTCATCCATGACCTTTCCACGGGACATCAACTCCCCCAATGAACCGACCAGTTCTTCTATACTGCTCAATGAATTCACCTCCATTTTTAAATAAGTATTAGTGTTTATAATTAACACTGTTAATAGTGTACGCTGTTTCATGCGCTTTGTCAAGAAAATTTTTTAATTTTACTTATGCAGCTGGATAATATAGCCATTAATACAATTAATTGAAGCCTGCCCCCTATGCAAGGGGACAGGCTTTATATCAGTTGCTATGAAAGCAGCTCTGATTCCGTTTATTCCGTTAAATTAATGGTGATTGCTTTTGGTCTCGTCATTGCTTCTATGGAATACTTTACACCCTGAGTGCCCATACCGGAGGCTTTTACTCCCAAAAACGGAAAATGGTCCGGGCCTCTTTCTGTCTTATTATTAATTTGTACGGTTCCTACTTCTAATTTTTCAGCAATGCGGAACGCTTTATTAATATCTTTGGTAAATACAGAAGACTGTAAACCATATTCTGAGCGGTTAGCAATCTCGATTCCTTCCTCTATATCTTTTACCCGGATAATAGGAAGAATTGGCGAAAACGGTTCTTTCCATGCAATTTCCATATCCACAGTTACTTTATCCAGCAAAGTAGGATAGATTAAATTTCCTTCTCTCTTATTCCCAATAATAAGCTCTGCACCCTTAGAAATGGCATCCTGAATTAAAAATTCTGCAAAATCAGCCGTTTTCTGATCAATTAAAGGAGTGACCACTGCATTCTTTCTGGGATCTCCCACAGATAACTTTTCAATTCCTGCTTTTACCATATCCACTAACTGGTCCGCCACTTTATCCGTGGTAATAATACGCTTCACCGCTGTGCAACGCTGGCCGGAATAGGAAAATGCGCCTTCTACAATATTGTTTGCCGCATAGTTCAGATCCGCATCCTCCAGTACAAGAGCCGCATCCTTTCCGCCAAGTTCCAGCAGCAGAGGGGTCATACAGGATATCTTGGACAAATGCCTGCCCACCTCCGTACTGCCTGTAAAATTAATAAAGTCAATGCTTTCATGTGTTACAATATAATCGCCGATCTCACTGCCTTTACCCGTAACGGTCTGCAGCACTCCCCCCGGCAGTCCGGCATCCTGTAAGGCATTTACAAGATGAAGGGCACTGATCGCCCCCTGTGTAGCCGGTTTTAATATTACCGTATTACCTCCCATAAGCGCCGGTGCTATCTTGGAAGCAGACAAATTAATTGGGTAGTTAAAGGGTGATATGGCTAATACGGTGCCAAGAGGAACTCTTTTTACATAGGACATCTTATTGCGGGAACCTCCCGGGAAATTCTCCCCGCTCACTGCGATTCCTTCCAGACTTTTTCCGGCATCTGCGGTAAAACGGAGAAAATCCGCGGTTCTCTTCACTTCTGATAGGGAAGATTTCTTATCCTTTGCAATCTCCATCATCAGTATATCCGATATTTCTTCTGCTCTTTCATCCAAAAGCTCTGCCGCTTTATACAATATCCTGGCCTTTTCATATATTGGAATACCAGCCCACAAGGAAAGGCCTTCTTTAGAATACCGGATAACCTCATTGACCTCTTCTTTGCTGATTGCCTGTATCTTACCGACAAGAGAACCATCTACAGGGGATGTTATGGTAATAACATTGCCTGATGCTGATTCCACCCACTGTCCATTGATTAAATTTCCATAAATAAGTTCTTTATTGCATAATTCAGACATATTATTCTCTCCTTTCAATGCTTTCACAATTTCCATCTGCTTATAATATATCATAAATATAAGAATCAAATACCAATACCATTGCAATATAATCTGCCTGATGCAGTGTAATCATTAAAAAGCTTTTCCTGCAGCTATGTTCAAACCTGAGGGAACATTTAAATGCAGTAAGTACACATAGAGATTCAGGTTCTATCAGGACTCTTACAGCGATTACGATACTCGTCCATAATATCCCTGAATATTTCACCATTTGTTGGCGGTGTATATGTTACAGCATTCGCCCCCGCTTCAATAACGGCCTCAACCGTCTCTCTGCTTGGCCCCCCGGTTGCAATAATCGGGAATGTATCATCAATTTTGCGCAATGCCTTAATAATCTCAACGGTATTCTTTCCGCCGGACACGTTAATAATCCTTGCCCCGGAATGCAGCATTCGTTCTTCTAAGTTCTCATCAATTGAAATAATTGATAATACAATGGGAATATCAATGTATTCTGCCAGCTCTTTTACAAATTCTGTTTTCGTTGGAGCATTCAGCACTACAGCCGTAGCTCCATGCAGCTCAGCATCCAGGGCAATGTCACGGACTCTTGACCCGGCAGTTGTACCACCGCCCACACCGGCCAAAACCGGCTTTTGCGATACTTCAATAATTGCTTTTGTGATCTGCATTGTCGGAGTAAACGGATATACGGCAATTACTGCATCTGCATTGCAGTTTGCGATAATGGCAACATCCGTAGAAAATAAGATTGATTTAATCCGTTTCCCGTTGATAATAATTCCTGTTGCCCGATTAATAGTATCAGGTACAATTACTGTATGACCGCGTAATTTCGTATCAATCCTTGGTACAATTCTATCTTTCATATGTTTGTCCCCTTTACTTTTATCCTTATTTCTATCATACTGTATTTTAGTAAAAAGTATCTTCTAAACTCTCAGATCCCCAGAGATCCATGAAACACTTTAATTATATATTTCTTCGTAATGCTTTCCGTAAAGTCCTCCTTTCCCTCTTTTGCTATGATATTTTTTATTCCAATTCTATTATACACTATTTTTATTGATTTGAGAAACCTCCTATATAGTAAAAAAACCGCCAAAAAGAGGTTTTTCTCATTGGCGGCTGCGCTCATTTCTATAAAAATTAAAATTTCAGATTTAAATCATTAAAAAGCCGTAATCAGCTCCACTAAAACTCCATTAAGGTCCTTATCAAGCTCCATGGCCCCTAATTCCGCCAGAATAACCGTCTTTTCCCTGAAGGAAGTCAATAAGCTGTATAACTCTTCTTTCAGTCCGAAGCCAATCTCCGCCTGATTGAGAAAATCGAATGCCCGTTTTTTTAAATCATTGCCCTCATACAGCTTCATTCCCTCAAACAGAACAGAACAGCCCGTCAACGTGTCAACTCCATTTATTTTTATTACAACCGCATGTTTCTCCAGCTCATATGAGACTGCACATGAAATTATATTGCCCATGGAAGTCACCCTGACCTGTGCTTCTTTCATTTCTTCCACTCCGACAATTTCCACTGTATAAGAACGCATTCCCGGAATCAGTTCCACACTTCCGGCTGCCGGCAGCACCGAAAAACTGGAGCAGTCCTTATAGACCATAGCCGTGCTCACGCTGTTTCCAGTCATATATCCATTGGTCTCATTATCATCCTCATACAGGATAAAGGAACCATCTGCCCCCGAATATACATGTACGTGGAAAGAATCCGGATTCTTCACTGCCTCATTGCTGCTGATTTCATCCGTAAACGGCAGGATTGCCCCCGCTTTTGCCAGCACCGGAATGCTGTTCAAATCCCTGTACAGATCCATCACCCGGTTACCCTGATACCGAAGCCCTGTAAAAATATCATACCACATGCCTTCCGGAATCCAGGCTTTTACTTTCCCCACATTCAGATCTTTCACTCTTGGGCTGGTTATAGGAGCCACCACCAGTTCATTCCCAAAATAATACTGATTCCTCCTATCGTATGCCTCCCGCTTCTCCGGATACTCATAATACATAGGCATTACCACCGGCAGATCATTATTCCAGCTTCTGTAATTCATGGTATAAAGATACGGCATCATATGGTGTCTCATCCGAAGCGCCTCCCCCACAGCGCACTCTGTTTCTTTCTTGAACCGCCAGGGTTCTTTCCCGTTGAATTCACTGAAAGAGCTGTGAAGGCGCATTACCGGAGAAAAGATCCCAAACTGCACCCATCGGGCCATCATCTCATCATTCTTATAGCCCATCATATGGCCGCCGATATCATGGCTCCACCAGCCATATCCGATATTGGCCGCATTCACCGTGAAATAAGGCTGAAAATTCAACGATTCCCATGTTGTAATCGTATCTCCCGAAAATCCCACCGGATACCTGTGACTTCCAGGCCCTGCATATCTGGAAAATGTCATCGGCCTTTTCCCATTCCGCCCGCTGTCCAGAAAATGAAAATGATTCAATATCCACAGGGGATCCAGCCCTTCGATCTTACAGTTACCCCCCTGCTGCCAATCCACCCACCAGAAGTCCACACCCTGTTTTTCCAGAGGATGATGCACATATTTTAAATAAGCCTCCACAAACTCCGGGCTGCCTGCATCAAAGTTCACCGGATCTCCGGTCTCAGCATTTACCCCCAGGGCTTTTGCCATTTCTTCATAAGCGTCCTCATAAGCCCTCACCCCATCCGCCGGATGCACATTGAGGGTGGTCTTAAGCCCCCGCTCATGAAGCTTTCTTAAAAACCGCTCCGGATCAGGAAACAGTTCATTATCCCATGTATATCCCGTCCATCCGCTTCCATAAGAGGGGTCCACATCTACCAGATGCCAATTCATATCAATAACTGCGATTGTAAACGGAAGATTCTCTTTCTCAAACCGGTCCATCAGTTCCAGATAAGAATCCTCAGTATATTTATAATATCTGCTCCACCAGTTTCCCAGCGCATACCTGGGCACCATAGGCGTCTTTCCACAGAGATAATAAAAATCTTTCAGGCATTCCTTATAATCATGCCCGTACCCCCAGAAATAGAGATCGTGGATTCCTTTCTTCCGAGGCTCCACCCAGCCATCCTCACAAATCACCTGAGACTGGCTGTCATCCAGCACTGAAAATCCGTATCTGGACATAATTCCATGTTCCAGTTCCACCTCCCCATCCACCATATCCAGGGTTCGCGCTGTCCCTCTCAAATCTGTTAACTCTTCCGAATAATGCCAGATACTCCAATAAGCGCTCAATCCTCCCAGAACCTGAATACTCAGCCCGTTTTCAGAAAATCCTTTCTTATCATAAAGCAGATGAATTCTGGAAGTAATGATCTCCAGCCCATCCTCTTTCTCTATCACCCGAAACTCTGTCTTTGGAAAATCCCTGTTCAGCGCCATCTGTGTCGGTCTGTCCTCAAACGCCCCATCCTCACAGTATTCCAGGCGCACAAGCCCATCCGTCAACATCGTAATTCTGTACTTCTCTCCCTGGACCACATTCCATGACAAGGCCTTCGGTCTTGTCTCCATGTGAAATCTAGAATCCATCTTCTTACCTCCTGAACAAACGATTTCTAAGTAAACTAATTATTTTTCAGCCAGAGACTTTCCAATCATACCTCGGCTATTGGCACCCCCTTATAAAAACTCAAATGCTCAGCCTTTCACAGCCGAGGCAGCAATTCCTGCAATAAACTGCTTCTGGAAAATCAGATAAATCACCAGCACGGGGATGATAGAAATCGTAGTGGCTGCAAACAAAGCTCCGTAATCCGTAGAATACTGCCCATTAAACATCTTAAGTCCTACAGACAGAAGCTGCTTTTTCTCATCATTAATGATCAGGTACGGCCATAGGAAATCTTCCCAGCACCAGAGGAACTGAAAGATCGCAATGCTGGAGATTCCGTTTTTCGCCATGGGAAAAACAATTTTATGAAATATATAAAACTCACTGGCCCCATCAATCCGGGCTGCTTCCAGAATCTCATCCGGCAAGGATGTAATATGCTGCTTCATCATGAAGATGCCAAAGCCGCTGAACATGGCAGGCACTAACAGAGCCGTATAGCTGTCCAGCCAGCCGAACCACCGGATCATGGAATATTTCGGAATAATGGTCACGCACCATGGAATCATCATGGTGGACAGAACAAAGCTAAAAAGTAAGTTTCTTCCTTTAAATTGATATTTACTTAATACGAAGCCGCAAATCGTACTTGTATAGACTACCATCATGGTCACCGCCAGAGTGATGAACAAGCTGTTCATGAAAAATCTCATAAAATTAAAGTGGGCATTCATATTCCCGTAATTGACCAACGTAAATATATTTGGCAGAAGCTGCTGCTTTAACGCCACGATATCCTTATTCTGTTTAAAGGAAGAACAGACCATCCATATAAACGGATACACGGTAACAATGCCCATCAGAAGCAATACAATATTCAGTGTAATACTGCTTATCTTTCTTCTCATACCCGCTCCTCCTCACTCATCCGAACCGGAAACCTTAAATGACAGCCAGGTAAATATAGCCGTAATAACAAACAGCACAAATGACAGCGCCGAGGCATAGCCAAAATTATATTTCACAAACGCTTCATCATAAATCAGATAAGATGACAGATAAGTAGCCGTTCCCGGTCCTCCCTCCGTCAGCACCATAACCTGCACGTAGGCCTGGATATAGGAGATGATAGAGGTAATAACCACAAATAATGTCATGGGCTTTAACAGAGGAAAGGTGATGTATTTAAAATTCTGCCAGCTGCCGGCCCCGTCGACACTGGCCGCCTCCAGAGCGTCGGTAGGAAGAGAGTAAAGCCCTGCCATATACATGACAACCGCGTAGCCGAAGTCCTTCCATATGGTCATAATCATAATGGCCGGAAGCGCTGTCTTCGGATTCATCAGCCAGTTTGTGTGAAGTCCCAGGATCTGATTGATGGTGCCGATCTGAGGGTTATACATGAACTTCCACACAAAGGCTATAGCAATCATGGGTGTGACCACCGGCATATAATAGACCGCCCGGAAAAAGCTCTTATGCCTGATCAGTGTGGAATAAATGGCATAAGCGATCCCCAGCCCCAGACTTACGCGGAACACAATCACTACTGCAGAGAATATCATGGTATTCCAGATGGATTTCCAGAACAGGCCGCTAGCAAACACTTCCTTATAATTATCCAGCATCAGGAACCGGTATGTACCATTTAAGGGATTCCATTCATGGAAGCTTCCCGCCAAAGCAATAATGATAGGAATGATTAAAAACACAGAGAAAAATAATACCATTCCACACACTACCAGATTGCGCAGGAGAATTTCACTTTTGCTTTGCAATGAGCCCGACTTTTTTAACATGGCCTGCTTCCTCTCTTCCTTTTTGTTTCAGCTGCTCTCCTTGCCTGTAACGGCTATTTCTTTTGATCTGCATATTGATACAGATTCTCTGCAGACGTAAAGCTGCTGTTTTTCATATCCTTGACAATGGTCTCCTGCGCCTGATTCAAAGCTTCATCAATAGAAACTCCGTTATAGAAGATATCCTGGCCGGCTTTCTGCAAAGAAGTCTCCATAGTGGCAGGCATAGCACCCGGCCATATATAATGATCGATGTGATCCTTTAATACGCTGACAGACGGATTCTTCATGATTTCGGCATCATCAGCCAGTGATTTCTTAGCCGGGAAAGTGCTCATGGCAATGTTGAAGGTCTTCTGGATTTCGTCATTTGCCAAATAGTATTTTAAAAGATCCTGGGCAACTGCCTGCTGGTCTGCCGGAGCGTTCTTGTTGATGCCCAAGGTGGATTCACCGTTGTAACGATTGTAGGCATAGGGCATATCTTCCGTCATGGTCGGAATCTCAAATACGCCGAATTTAATATCAGGATAATTGGTATTCAATGTATTGTAATAATGGCCCCACTGAATAACCATGGCGGATAATCCCTGTCCGAAGCTGTCAGC
Source organism: Lacrimispora sp. (assembly GCA_047604985.1). Classification (GTDB taxonomy): domain Bacteria; phylum Bacillota; class Clostridia; order Lachnospirales; family Lachnospiraceae; genus Lacrimispora. Next base: position 2,929 of record JASGGP010000070.1, on the reverse strand, counting down.
CCCCTTCTCCCCAAAGTCCTTAGAGCCAACCTGATCCTTATCATACATGTCCACCAGCATCTGCATCACCTGCTTCATGGCATCAGAATTCACATTGGGTGTCTTTCCGTCTTCCTTGAATAAGTTTTCTCCCAGCTGATAATTTAAGCCCAGAAGATAGTTCTGATGAAAATCGCTGTTAAAATTCAGTCCGGCCTGTGTGATGGTATCCCCATCCCTGATGGTCAGCTTCTTCGCCACTTCCCTCATCTGATCCCATGTCTTCGGAATATCCGCATCCGTTAAGCCTGCCGCTTCCCACATATCCTTGTTGTAATATACAGAACCGGTCATCATACCGTAATCTGTATAGTAGACTTTTCCATCAATCACATGGGCATCCACACCGGTGAAATCTTCCTTAAGCTGTTCCAGGGGAATGTCATAGGGCGCCAGATATTGAATCAGGTTTTCATGATAGCTGTTATGAATATTAAAAATGGCCGGTCCGTTATTTCCGTTCAGGGCCAGTGGAAGCTTGGTCCAGTAATCATTCCATGGATTATTGACCAGCTTGATCTTCACATTTGGATGAATCGCCGTATAACCGTCAATCAGCTGCTGAAAGAGATTATCGCTACCCCATTCCCACAGTTCTATGGAAACATCTTTGCCGTCATTGACCGGGAGAGACGGGTCATACTTGATGGCAGAGCCAAATGGTTCTGCGGGCGCTTCCGCCACAGCCTTTGTATCTCCGCCGATTGCGCTTCCTGTAGCGCTTTTGCTGGAACATGCAGTAAGTCCAGATGCCGCAAGCGCAGCTGCTAAGAATAGTGACATGATTTTTGCTGATCTCATTTTTCATTTCCTCCTACATTTTCAATTTTGATTTTCCCTTTCCGCTTTGCCTTCATCACTTGTCTAAATTCCCATTCATTTATTTAGCGCTAAATGTATTTTTACACTATCACTACCCCTCATAAAAGTCAATATATTTTTAAAATTTAATAATTTTATTTATTTTAAAGTTCTATATATTGTGCATATATTATACAAATTGTTGTTTTCTGCTTTTTTGTCATTTATTATTTAGTATATCGCAAAACCTCATACTTGGCTGATATTGACTTTTTCTTTTCGTCTGTTAGAATAAGGATAGCAGAAAATACATCTGGTAACTTTACATCGGCAGGGGGAAATAAGCATGACATTAAAAGATATCGCCCAAAAGGCGGGCGTCAGCATGATGACCGTCTCCAATGTGGTCAACGGAAGAACAGAGCGGGTCTCCTCACAGACCATCGAGCGGGTCAATAAGATTATAGAAGAATGCGGGTATGTACCGAATATGACTGCCAGAAGCATGGCCACCAATTCTTCCCATATCATCGGAATTATCATATTCATGTCAGAGAGCGACACAAAGGAGAATTATCTCGGCAACCCATATATCAGCGCCATGCTCAGCACATTGGAATACCACTTAAAAGAAGGCGGATATTTCATCATGCTGAGAACGGTCTCCAACCGCAGCGAGATTCTGACACTCCTTAAGAGCTGGAATGTTGACGGTTTTGTATTCCTTTTCCCCTTTGAAGAATCGGAGGAGGTATTGAAATCCATCCGGCAGCCAGCCGTTATCTTTGATTCCTATGCGTCACTGCCTGACATCATCACAGTATCCTCTGACGATGTAAAGGGCTGTTATTTATCCGCCAAATATATGATCAGCCACGGGCACAAGGACATCGCATTTGTAGCAGATTATAAAAACAACGCCCTTTTGACAGCCAGATTCCATGGGTATCAGAAAGCTCTGGAAGAAGCCGGCATTCCGTTCCGCCGAGTATGTCTATCACTTCAGCCCCACTTACGAAGGCGGTATCATGGCAGGCAAGCGGATCGCATCTGATCCGCACCCCATCACAGGAGCCGTAACCACAGCCGATATCTGCGCCACAGGAATTCGAAGGCGCCAGACTGGGCGGTTTAAGAGTTCCCGCAGATCTCTCCGTCATCGGTTACGATGATGCAGGCTTATGTTCCTACACCACGCCAAAATTGACCTCCGTAGCCCAGCATGTAACAGAAAAAGCGGAGATGGCTGCCGAAAAACTCTTAGAATGGTTAAAGACAGGCAAGGACGGAACCATTAATTGTCATGGATGTAGAAATCACGGAACGGCAATCCGTAGTATCCTGGATTTAATAATGTCTGTAAAATTGAGCTGCTGCTTTTTGGTTGTCTTTTGCAGCGGCTCAATTTCTATATTCTCTTCTTTTGCACCAGACATTCATATTTTCCTTTGAAAAATAAAAAGGCCATGCTTTTCATTCTGAAAAACATAACCCCATATTTTCGCAATAAAAATTGCCCCTGTCCTTTTATAAAGAGTACCCGCTCACAAATTGTTGAGGATTTCTACTATCCTCTTATCCTTCACTTACTATGCAGTTCCGGTTTGCTTTTGCCCGGTACAGATATTCATCCGCTTTTGAGATAAAGGCATTTGTATCCGTGCCCATTTCTAACTTGTATTGAGCAACTCCAATGCTGACTGTGAACCTTATCAGAGCAGAATTATAAAAAATATTTAGTTCCTCCACAGCTGTTCTCAGCTGCTCGGCAATATCTGCTGCCTCCGATAGCACCGTATCTGCAAGGCATACTACAAACTCATCACCACCAAGCCTTCCTAAAAAATCATGGGAACGCAGCCTGGATTGAGCACACTCTGTAAAATGCTTGAGGATAATATCTCCGCCCAGATGACCATGCTGGTCATTGATCTGTTTAAAGAAGTCTATATCAATCAAAAGTAAGGATGTTGTGGTCTTTCCCAGATGTGTGCGCTCTATCTCTGCTTTTAACTTCTGAATAAAGCTGCCCCGGTTAAAAGCCCCCGTCAGATAATCAAAAGTCGCAAGAAAAATAATTTCTTCATTG
>JASGGP010000069.1:0-16921 GCA_047604985.1 Lacrimispora sp. | reverse complement strand
CAATACCACCTTATAAAGCCTGTCACCCCATAATTCGTACAAATCTTTCTTCCCCGCGGCAGATAGCTTTGCCTGCATTTCCAGCCGGTACGGCACTACTCCGTCAAACGGCGAAAGCACTCCATAAAACCCGGACAGAATCCTCAAATGGGACTCAGCATACTGAATGCCATCCTCTGTAAAAACCACTGGAGACATGTGCTGATACTGCAATCCCTCATAGGAAAGCACCGCCGGTGTAAGACTTTTTTCCAAATCCATTTCGGAAAAGCGCCTGAAATTCAGCTCCGCCAGTTTGTCGTTGCAGCCCCACAGTGCTTTTGCCTCACCATAGGGCAGCTGTTTTATGGTATCACAAAGAATCCTGGTATGTTCCAGAAACCGGGGCAATCCGGTCACAGGCAGAAAATCCGTTTTCACATTCATCTTTTTTGCAGGGGAAATAATAATCTTCATCTTAGATTTCTCCAAGCATCTGTGCCGGGTTTTCGGCCGCCTTCACCTTGCCGAATGCCTTGACAATAATTCCCTGCTCGTCAATTAAGTATGTAGTGCGGACCACTCCCATGGTCTTCTTTCCATACATGTTTTTTTCCTGCCACACATCATAAGCCTGAATGGCTGCAAGCCCTGTATCGGAAAGCAGGGTAAAAGGCAGGCCGTACTTCTCCTCAAACTTCTTATGTGATGCCACACTGTCTTTGCTGATTCCTATTACAACTGCATCTTTCTCCAAAAACTGGGGATACAGCTCTCCAAAGCCGCAGGCCTGCTTTGTGCATCCGTCTGTATTGTCCTTTGGATAAAAGTAAAGAACAACCTTCTTCCCTCTGTATTCCTCTAAAGTATGTACCTGTCCATTCTGGTCAGGCAGTTCAAATGACGGTGCTTTTGTTCCCATCTCTAACATGTCGAAGTCCTCCTTTATCTATTGATATCGTGTTCCTTTTCCTGTGCATCATATATATTTGCTGTCCTGCCCCTCTTCCCGCTCATCAGCCCTTGCAGTCAGGCGGATATCCGCAATCCGCTTAACTGCCTGATCCAGTTAAAATAATGTCTGCTGCTCATACTCCGCCCTTTTATCCAGCATTACCGGAACCTGCCCCAGAATGCTCTCCGTCCGGTCATCATTCATTATCCAGTCCTCCAGCTGATCCGGCTCCAGAATAATCGGCATTCTGTCATGAGTCTGGCTCATGGAATCATTTGCCTCTGTAGTAAGGATCACAAACCGGTTTCCGTCGTCAAAGCGGTCATAGAATCCAGCCAGAAACAGCACTTTTCTGTCTTTTCGGAAAAAGGTAACCTTTTCCCTGTTTTTATTCCACTCGTAAAACCAGGTAACCGGTATGGCGGCACGGTTATTGCAGATGCCGCGGCTGAACATTTTCTTGTACAGTACAGATTCTGCTCTGGCATTAAAGATAACTCCTTTATTCTGTATCCCCGGATATCCCCAACGCTGATTTGTCAGCGTTAATCCGGCAGGACCTCCTATTATTACCGGAGCAAGATCCGCAGGATGAATATCTTTCCCAATCCGTTCTCCCCGGATCCTGTCATCCACCTGCCAAACGATTTTCTCTAGTTCATCTGCTGTCTCATCATCCACATAATATCTGCCGCACATCTGCTTCACCTTCTTCCGGTATGGCCGTCAAATCATTTTTACTGACTAAAACTGCATCAGGAATTCACAATCAATGTCCGGTAACAGGTACTTTTTAAATTCCCCGGCATCTTCTTTTTTTCCCACAATACTGCCGTAATGAATCGGAACTGCAACCTGGGGCTTTATCACATTGACCAATTCCGCGGCCTCCTTCGGGTCCATGGTATATGTCCCCCCAATCGGTATAAATGCCACATCACACCGGACTTTCCTGTTCTCCTCAGTCATGTCCGTGTCCCCTGCAATATAATACCTGACGCCTTTTATATTTACGATATATCCGACCCAGCCGCTTTCCTTTGGATGAAAAGATTTCTGGTTATTATAGGCGGCCACAGTCTCAAACATCAGGCCATCCATTTCTTTTGTCTGCCCTGCCGCTACTGTATGAACATTCTCCGGGGCAAATTCCAGCTTCAATGTCCTTTCTTCCAATCTCTCCGGAACAACAATCTGCGTATCCGCTTTTCTTACTTTGCTTATGTCTTCCGGTGAAAAGTGATCATGATGGTCGTGGGTAATGAAAATAATATCCGCGTCATGGGTTTCTTCTTTGATTTCCAGCGGGTCAAAGTAAATCACCTTATCTGACTCAATCCGTATTGCACTCTGGTATATTACCGAAACTCCTGCAATTAAATCGCTATTCATATGTTCCCTCCATCCTATTATTTTTTATTTTTATTTTCGTGTTATTTCATCAGGACAATCTCAGCGCCCATTCCCTGCAATCCAAAACTCTGGTGGCAAGGCCTTCATAAAATTCCGGTTCGTGGCAGATCAGCAGAATGCTGCCTTTATATTCTTTCAGAGCTCTTCTCAGTTCCTCCTTGGCTTCCACATCCAAATGATTCGTAGGCTCGTCCAAAAGGAGAACGTTGGTTTCCCTGTTTAAAAGTTTACATAATCTTACCTTTGCCTGTTCACCGCCGCTTAAGACCCTGACCTGGCTTTCAATGTGCTTGGTGGTAAGACCGCACTTTGCCAGGGCGGACCGGACCTGATACTGGGTATAGGAAGGAAATTCCTTCCATATTTCTTCAATGCAGGTGGTCGTATTTCCGGGAGTCATCTCCTGCTCAAAATAGCCGATGGTAAGGTAGTCCCCCTGCTCCACCTCTCCGCTGATGGAGGGAACAAGTCCCAAAATACTTTTTAACAGGGTGGTCTTTCCGATGCCGTTTGCACCCACAAGCACCACTTTATCGCCCCTTTCCATGCGGATGTTTAAGGGTCTGGACAAGGGCTCTTCATAGCCGATTACCAGATCCGTGGTTTCAAAAATACATTTTCCGGCTGTGCGCGCTTCCATAAAATGAAATTCCGGCTTTGGCTTGTCTTTTGCAAGCTCGATCACCTCCATTTTATCCAGCTTCTTCTGCCGGGACATTGCCATGTTTCTGGTGGAAACCCGGGCCTTATTGCGGGCCACAAAATCCTCCAGTTCCGCAATCTCCTGCTGCTGCCGTTTATAGGCCGCTTCCAGCTGGGAACGCTTTACCGCGTAAACCTCCTGGAACTTCTCATAATCGCCCACATAGCGGTCCAGACTCTGGTTTTCCATGTGGTATATGATGTTGATTACGCTGTTTACAAAGGGGATATCATGAGAAATAAGGATAAATGCATTTTCGTATTCCAGTAAGTATCGTTTCAGCCATTCGATGTGCTGTTCGTCCAAGTAATTGGTCGGCTCGTCTAAAAGCAAAATATCCGGCTTTTCCAGCAAAAGCTTTCCCAGCAGGACCTTTGTCCTCTGGCCGCCGCTCAGCTCCGTCACATCCTTATCAAGTCCTATATCGCTTAAGCCAAGAGCCCTTCCTACCTCTTCTACCTTTGAATCAATGATGTAAAAATCATGGGCCATCAGAAGATCCTGAATGGTTCCTAAATCCTCCATCATGGACGCCATCTTTTCTTCGTCGGCCTCTCCCATGTGATCGCAGATTGCATTCATCTGCTCTTCCATCTGAAATAAAAATGCAAAGGCGCTTTTTAGAACCTCCCGGATGGTCATACCTTTTTCCAGCACCGTATGCTGGTCTAAATAGCCCACACGCACCCGTTTTGCCCACTCTACCTTTCCTTCGTCGGGCTGCAGCTTTCCGGTTATGATATTCATAAAGGTGGATTTGCCTTCTCCGTTGGCTCCGATCAAGCCAATATGCTCGCCTTTCAGCAGCCGGAAAGACACATCCTGAAAAATGGCCCTGTCCCCGAATCCGTGGGTCAGATGTTCTACGTTTAATATGCTCATTGAAAAACTCCTTTATTTATGTGGTTAATTCTCACTTTTTCTATAGTGTTATACTGTTTTACATGAAACATCATAATTCTACATGACAGAAGCCATTAAGGCAAGAGAAAACTTAGAAGACGGTAATAATCTCTTTCCAGTTGCAAAACTCATCAAAAACGTTTATGATATATCAAAACGTATAATTGGGAGAAAGGGTCATTTTTATGTACTTGTATACGTGGTATCAGTGGCTGATGTTTTTTTTCATATATTGTTTTATAGGCTGGATCATCGAATCGACCTATGTTTCCATAAAAAGCCTTCAACTGGTCAACCGGGGCTTTCTCCGCCTTCCCCTGCTGCCCTTATACGGAAGCGGAGCTATCGTCATGCTGTGGCTGTCCCTGCCTGTAAAGGGCAACCTGCTTCTGGTGTTTCTTTTTGGAATGACGGGGGCTTCCGCTCTGGAATATGTAACAGGCTATGTAATGGAACGGCTTTTTAAAATGAAATACTGGGATTACAGCAATAATCCTCTGAACTTAAACGGCTATATATGCCTGGGGACCTCCATTGCCTGGGGATTCCTTACCATGCTGCTGACGGAGGTGGTCCATCGCCCCTTGGAATGGCTGGTGCTGGACTTAAATCCCACCGCATGTATCTCTGTTGTCCTTGTGACAAGCGTCCTCTTCGTCACCGATACCATTCATTCCACCAAGGAAGCCTTAGATCTTGGCCGGGTACTGGAATCCATGACAAAGCTGAAAGCCGAATTGGAAGAAGTCCAGCTTCAAATGAACCTTTTAAAAGCAGAAACCGCCCAGAAAGTATCAGAGCTGAAAAATGAGACGCTTCAGAAAACAGCTGCCTTAAAGGATGAAACCCTGGTGAAGATTTCTTCTATAAAGGCCGAAACCGCCAACGCATTAAAGGAATCCTCCCTGGCAGAGCATTTCCAGTCCTTGACAGAATCCGCTTTGACCGGACGTTTGCAGTCCCTGGCAGAATCCAGGGAAAAGCTGACAAATCGCCTGACCGCTTACCGGAAAGGAATTCTCCGCCGGAACCCTACGGCTTCCTCCCGGTTATTTGGGGAAGCGCTGCGGGAATTGCGGGAATTAAAGGAATATTCTAAAAAGCGTAAAAAATCCTGAAATTACTGAAATTGTGAAATTATAACTTTGAAATTGTAGCCTTGAAACAATAGTCATGAAACAATAGCCATGAAATAAAGGGAAAGAGGATGCTCTTGCTAAGGAGCATCCCCTTTCCCTCTATTTCTTCTTCCCAACTCTATCTTTCAATTCCTACATCATCTTATCCACCATGGCCATAACCGCTTCTCCCAGTTTTGCGGATTTCTCCTCCGCCTCCTCCATGGAAGTTCCCTTTATGCCATAGTAAAATTTAATTTTAGGCTCTGTTCCCGATGGCCTTACGCACAGCCACGCATCATCTTCCAGATCATAATAAATCACATCGGACTGAGGAAGACCTGTAGGAACGACTTCCCCTGTTTTCATGTTCTTTATTGTATCAAGCTTATAATCTCTGGCGGAAAGGACCTCATATCCGCCTACTTGAGAGGGAGTCTCTCCCCGCATGGTTTCCATAATCGCCTTGATCTTTGCCTGGCCTTCAATGCCCTTTAAACCAATGGATTTCACCGCATCCTTATAGTAGCCGTATTTCTCATACATAGCCACCATGGCATCCCATAAGGTCATATTCTTCGCCTTATAATAAGCCGCAGCTTCACACAGGGCAACGGTTGCGGAGATAGCATCCTTGTCACGGGCATAGGTTCCGATGAGGCAGCCGTAGCTTTCCTCCAGACCGAACATATAGGTTCCATATCCGGTGGTCTCTTCCTTTAAAATTTGCTGGCCGATGTATTTGAAGCCTGTCAGAACCTCAATAAGTTCACAGCCGTAGGACTTTGCCACCGCATCCACCAGATTGGTGGTAACAATGGATTTTACAACCTGCCCGTCCTCCGGAATCTCATTTCTTTCCTTTTTCTGGCTCAGCACATATTCGCACAGAAGAGAACCTGACATATTTCCGGTAAGAGGAATATAATTTCCTGACTTTTCATCCTTTACATAGACGCCAAGGCGGTCTGCATCCGGGTCTGTTGCAAGGACTAAATCTGCATTCTTTTCCTTTGCAAGGGCAAGGCCCAGCTCAAAGGCTTCCTCCGCCTCCGGATTTGGATAGCTGACCGTTGGGAAATCACCGTCCGGCAGCTCCTGCTGGGGCACTACATACACATGGGTAAAGCCGGTTTCCTTTAAGGCTCTTCTGGCGGGAAGATTGCCTGTACCATGGAGAGGGGTATAGACAATCTTAATGTCATCCTGCATTTTGTCAATGGCATCCTGGTTTACCACCTGGGCCTTTACATGGGCGATGTATTTGTCGTCAATGGCCGCGCCGATGATCTCGTACCTGCCTGCTGCCTTTGCGGCCTCGGCGGTCATGGTCTTTACGGTGGAAAGGTCCTGGATGCTTAAAACCTCAGCGGTCACACCTTTGTCATGAGGAGGAGTAAACTGGGCGCCGTCTTCCCAATATACCTTGTATCCGTTATACTCCGGCGGGTTGTGGCTGGCCGTAATGTTGATTCCGGCGATACAGCCCAGCTCTCTTACTGCGAAAGAAAGCTCCGGCGTAGGGCGCAGGGATTCAAACTTATAGGCCTTGATCCCGTTGGCGGCCAGAGTTAAAGCGGCTTCCTCCGCAAATTCCGGTGACATATGTCTGGAGTCGTATGCGATGGCCACGCCCTTATGGGCTCCGCCCTGCTTTATAATGTGATTTGCCAGCCCCTGGGTGGCTCTTCTTACCACATAAATATTCATACGGTTGATTCCGGCGCCGATAATACCTCTGAGGCCTGCGGTGCCGAATTCCAGATCCTGATAGAACCGCTCCTTGATCTCATTTTCGTCGCCTGCAATCCCCCGGAGCTCTTCTTTTGTCGCTTCATCAAAATATGGATTCAAAAGCCATTCTTCATATATACTCCTGTAGTCTTTCATGTGCAAAATACTCCTTTCCTCCTTTTGCCCACACTTTCCGGGCATCTAGGTATACCCGCAGGGCATTTCTATCCATTTCTGTTATGAATATTATAAGGCATAACAGGACAAATGGAAAGCGGATTTGCATGTTTTTTTGCACAGGCAGACATGGGGAAAAGAGCCTTTCTTCACCCCTTTATTTTGGACAGGAAAAGATTCCGCATGGGCTGCTGAATCTCTAAATCCTTAAGCTTTTCAATATTTCTGGCGGGAATCCACGCTTTATTTGCATTGTAATAGAAGTTTATCTGCTTCCAGTATTTCTCGGGATACAGAAATAAATAATACAGGCAGATCCTGTCTGCTTCCGAAAGAGGAAGGACCTTTGCATAGGTTTCCAGCATTGCTGTACCCAGCTTTAAATTCCAATCGTGCTTTTCCATGGCCTTCCGCATAAAATGGTATAAATCCTCCATCTGCATTCCTCTGTGCATGCGGTTAAACTCCACGATGGCCACATCACTGCCGCACATCAGAATATGGTGCTGGTTCAGGTCCCCATGGCATAAGTACCCGGTTCCCGTCTCCTGGCCTTCACAAAATACGGTCATCCCCTGGCAGGCATCCATGGCCTGTTCGAAAAATATGTCATAATTTCCCATGACACATAATTCAAACTCCGACTTCTTTCTTTTATTACGGATAAACGACCTGGCCCGGATCAGCTCTCTGTTGTGTCGCTCCATTTCCCCGGCAGGCAGCTGGACCAGTATGGAGCCTAAATTCCACTCTTCTTTGAATTCTACCTGTCTTAATATTTTATGTAGAAAAGCGATCCGTTCAATGGCGCAGAGCACTTCTCTGCTGTCCTTTAAATTGCATTCCCTGTCCGCATACCAGTCTTTAACAATCCATCGGGTCCCGTCCTCAGCGTTGGAGAGGAGTTCTCCATTCTTATTTCTGACATAACGGTCTACCTTTAAGCGGCCGTTTTCTTCCATCTGGGTAAATACCTGATCTTCAAATTCCAGGCGCTTTATGGTTCCCTTATATTCCCGAAGCAGCTTAAGCCCCCGGTCCGTTTCACACAGCCAGGCGCCCCGGCCGCGTTTCACATCCAGAATTTCAAGCTCATACTGCGAAAGCACCTCTGTGTATTTCTCGTTCACAACCACCCCTCCAACTCTTAGCTTATCAGCTACTTCTAGGGTATGAAGGGGCGGAAAAAAATATGCAGAAAGCCGCCTGAAAGTTCCTGTACCTCAGGCGGCAATCTCATAACTTTTCTATTAAATTCATCAAATAATCCCTTTTATTGCGCTCCGGGAACTGAAGAACCTCCTCAAACAGCCCGTTTAACACAGTTCCCATTTGAGGTCCCGGCTTCATCCCGGCCTCGATTAAGTCCTTTCCTGTTACAGCCATATCTTTCAGGCGGATACAGTCTCCCGCCTCAATGATTTCCTCTGCGTACTGCTCCACTGTTTTCAGCTGTTCCCTCCGGTCCTCTTCACAGAATACCTTCTGAAACCTTAAAAGATCCCAGAAGAGATCCTCAGATAATCCGCTCATCACCTTTCGGATGGCCGGTTTCTGAGCCGGTATCCCCTCTTCCATAAATCCACCAGAGTCCTTACCCCGTTTACGGTATCATTGTCCAGCTTTAACTCCCTTAAGACCAAGACCGCATCCTGGGCTTCCTCCTCCCGGAGAAAGCCGGACCAGCGCATGTGCTTTTCCGAGGGAAGAAGGGAGAGCATTTCCGCCCGGGACAGGCGTTTCCCTGCTTCTTCAAAATGCCGGGAAACAAAGGGCCCTATGCCATGCTCAAACACGGCTTCTATCCGTTCCGGGTGGCCGGACAGGAGAAGCTTTGTAAGCTCCACCTGAATCCGCTCCCTGCTGACTCTCTCCAAATTGGGAGCCATGACGGAAATGGCGGCTTCCGTCTCCTTTTCGATGGTAAAGCCTAACTGGGCGGAAAAACGGATGGCTCTTAGAATCCTCAAGGCATCCTCTGTGAAACGGTCCAGGGCATTTCCCACACAGCGGATCATTCCCCGCTCCAGATCCATTTCCCCTTCAAAGGCATCCACCAGTCCGTCCCGGTCGCTGTAGGCCATGGCATTGATGGTAAAATCCCGCCGTTTTAAATCCTCCAGCAGATTCGCCGTAAATTCCACGGACTTTGGATGGCGTCCGTCCTCGTATTCCCCGTCAATGCGGTAGGTGGTCACCTCATAGGCCCCATAGTCCAGGAGCACCGTCACCGTGCCGTGCTGAATTCCCGTGTCCACCGTCCGGCTGAAAATCTCCTTTACCTGCTCCGGCTTTGCCGAGGTAGTGATATCCCAGTCTTCCGGCATCCTGCCCAGAAGGCTGTCTCTTACGCAGCCGCCTACCACGTAGGCTTCAAATCCATGGGCATTTAATTGTTCAATAATATTTTTTGCCGCTTCCGGAACCTGAATTTTTACCACGTCATCCCTCCTGGCTTTCTTTCTTTGCTTCTTTAATAAGCTCTTCCCCAGTAAACCATCTTTGTTGCAGGCTTTCCGCAGCAGACACAGGTGTCGGCCAGCTTTTCCTGTTTAAAGGGCATACAGCGGGAGGTTGCTCCTGTCAGCTCCTTGATCTCATCCTCGCATTCCTGGCAACCGCACCACATGGCTTTCACAAAGCCCGGTTTTTCCTCTACGGTCTTTACAAATGTGTCCGTGTCCGTTGCTTCATAGGTATGGGAATCCCGGTGTAAGCGGGCCCGCTCAAACATATCCTTCTGGATATCGTCAAGAAGCCGTCCCACTCTCTCATTTATTTCATCCAGGGATACAGTAATCTTCTCATGAGTATCGCGGCGTACCAGAACTGCCTGATTTTCTGAAATATCTCTGGGACCGATTTCCACACGTACCGGAATTCCACGGACCTCGGATTCGCTGAACTTCCAGCCCGGGCTCTTATCGGAATCGTCTACCTTTACCTTATAATTGGAAAGAACCGTTTTCAGCTCATTGGCCTTTTCAAGAACGCCTTCCTTCTGCTGCTGTACCGGCACGATCACAACCTGGACCGGTGCAATTCTGGGAGGGAGCACAAGGCCGCTGTCATCGCCGTGAACCATGATGATGGCGCCGATTATTCTGGTTGAAAGGCCCCAAGAGGTCTGGTGAACGTACTGAAGCTTGTTTTCCTTATCAGAATACTGGATCTCAAAAGCCTTTGCAAAGCCGTCGCCAAAGTTATGGCTGGTTCCCGACTGAAGGGCCTTTCCGTCGTGCATCAGAGACTCAATGGTATAGGTCGCTTCCGCTCCCGCAAATTTTTCCTTATCGGTTTTCTGGCCCCGGACAACAGGAATTGCCAGAACCTCCTCGCAGAAATCCGCGTAAACATTCAGCATCTGCTCCGTTCTTTCCTGGGCTTCCTCTGCGGTTGCATGAGCCGTATGGCCTTCCTGCCATAAAAATTCCCTGGAACGCAAAAACGGCCTGGTAGTCTTTTCCCAGCGCACAACCGAACACCACTGGTTGTAAACCTTGGGAAGGTCACGGTAGGACTGAATGTTTCTGGAATAATAATCGCAGAATAAGGTTTCAGAGGTAGGTCTTACACAAAGCCTTTCCTGGAGCGGCTCCAGACCGCCATGGGTAACCCACGCCACCTCAGGCGCAAAACCCTCTACGTGATCCTTTTCCTTTTCCAAAAGACTTTCGGGAATGAACATTGGCATGTAAACATTTTCAACTCCAGTCTCCTTAAATCTTCTGTCAAGCTCGCCCTGGATGTTCTCCCAGATGGCATAGCCTGCCGGCTTTATGGCCATACAGCCCTTTACGCTGGTATAATCGATTAATTCCGCCTTTTTTACTACATCCGTGTACCACTGAGCGAAATCCACATCCATGGATGTGATCGCTTCAACTAATTTCTTTTCCTTTGCCATAACAATTCTCCTTTCATTCTTACCGCCCACGCTTTCTGGGCATACAGGTACACCCGCAGGGTGCTTCATTCTTACCGCCCATGCCTTATGAGCGTACAACAAAAAGAGCCATCCGTCCCCGGTAAAAGGGACCGAACAGCTCGGCGGTGCCACCCAATTTAGCCATGAAAGCTTCATGACTCACTTTTTTCCCTTAACGGGGGAACTGCGCCGCAGTTTGCTGCGGGACTCCGAGGCAGGTTGGGTCATGGGAGGTATAAAGGCCTTTCAGCTGGGGGCCTTCTCTCTGGAATACATCATCACTTACTAGTCCTCTTCAACGTCTTGCTTCCTTATTATTAGAAAGATTGTATGGTTGATTTTACGTTATTTGCAAATGTTTGTCAAGAGGAGAGAAAGGCTTTTTCTCCTAATCCCCTGTTTCCATCAGGGCTTCAAATGCGGACAGAGCCGTTTTTATGACCTCATCGGGAAATTCGTAATCCGGAGTGTGGAGCCCGGGACAGGCCTCCCCTGCTCCCACGCCGAAAAACATTCCTCCTGATTTCTTTAAATACCAGCCGAAATCCTCGGACCACCGGAGAGGTTCAGGCGCTTCCACACAGGAAATTCCTCTTTTCTCAAGCTTTCTTCTGCATGCTTCCACCGCAGCAGGGTCATTGACCGTATCCGGGAATTCATCCTGAATGGAGTATTGAAAGGCCATTCCCATCTCCCCCGCCCTTTTCTTTGCAAAAGAGAGGATGGACTCCTGAAATCGCTCTAAATCGGATAACCGCTCCGCCCGGATGGTTAAGGCCAGCTTTCCGTCTCCCGGGGAAACGCCGAAAGCTTCTCCACCGGCCGTTACTTCTATAATCGTAGCAAGGACCATCCCCTCCAATTCCGGCTGCCTGGAAAGCTGGGGAATGCGGCAGATCAGCTCACCCAAGAGCCAGGCCGGATTTATTCCCTGCTCCGGGTAGGCGGCGTGGCTCTGCTTTCCTTTTAAGGTGAGAATGAGCCCTTTAGAAGCACAGGAAAAGGTTCCCTTACGGAGCACTGCCGTACCCAGGGAATAGCCGGGGAGATTGTGAAACCCATAGACTTCTCCAATCCCTTTCCGGGACAAAAGATTGCTGCATTCCATTCCGCCCTGACCGGTTTCCTCGGCATGCTGGAAAATGAAATATACGTTTTTCCCCAGAATCTTTCCCTCCGCCAAGAGGCAGAGGCCTGCCAGAACCGCACTGTGTCCGTCATGGCCGCAGCCGTGAAACGGCTTTTCATCCTCTCCCAGAATCGCATCCATATCTGCGCGGAACGCCATGCTTTTCTCCGCTCTATCTTCCTGGTGAAGAGCGTAAAACCAGCTTCCGCAGTCTGTAATTTTAAGGGTTGTATTTCTGCTTATAAAATCCTTTAAAAGCTCCATGGTCTTCTCTTCGCCGCCGGATTTTTCCGGAATCCCATGAAGGGCTTTTCGAAGAGCCTTTAATTTCTCATATGTAGAGTGATCCATTTTCACCTTTCCTCCGCGGAAAGCCCGGGAATTTAATCCATTCCCAGGCCTTATCTCTGACCTTTATTTGGTTCATTATAGCACGGTTCCGCATACAGATCCACAATATCTTCTATGATTAAAAGGCCTATGGGACCCAGAATAAATCCCAGGAGACCGAAGAGCTGAAGCCCCACATACATGGATACAAGAGTTTCCAAAGGAGTCAGTCCCACCTTACCGCCCATGATTTTTGCTTCCATGATTTCCCTTAAAAAATAGCAGATGATGTATATGACAATGAGTCCCACTCCGTAGACCCAGTTTTTATTTATGAAAGAAAACAGGGCCCAGGGAATTAAAACCGTCCCTGTCCCGAAAATAGGCAGGGCATCTAAAATACCGATCCCGATTCCAAACAGAATAAAATAGGGGTTTCCCATGAAAAAGAGGCCTATAGAGCATACCGCCATGGTAAATAAAATGATGGTCCCCTGTGTCTTCAGCCAGGCGCTTCCCACCGTCATCAGCCGGTTTGCCAGCACAGCATATTCATGACAGAACATGGAATTATCTCTTCTCACCCGGATGTCGTCCATCTCCTGAAGGGTCAGCATTGTGGCAATAAACAGGATTACGGTCAGAACCGTGACCTTAACCATGCATTTTACAATGGTCATGGTATTTATCATGAGAAAGGACATTGCCCTGCTTTTAATTGCGGTTTCTCCTCCCGCCAGGATTACCCGGACAGTCTCCACCATATAACCGTCGGGAAGCTTTAATAACCGCTCCGCCCAGGAACAGTTTTCCATAAGCCATCCATCAAGTCCTGCCAGTATCTGAGGAAGGTTCTCAAGCAGAAGCCGGGCTTCCATGCAGAGCTTTCTTCCCCCCACATAGAGCAGCATCCCAAAAACAATCATTAAAAGAATGATTTCCACCCCTCCGATTACTGCCAAAGGAATGGAAATCACTTTCTTTTTTACCGTAAAACGACACTTTCTCTCAACCCAAAGAGCGGTTGGGCGGAGAGAAAGGGCAAATACGTATGCGATCAAAAAGGGAATCACGAGGGGCAGCAGGTACCGAAAACTTAAATATACCGCCCCTGTAACTCCCAATATTAATAATGTTTTCTTCAGTTTCCTGCTCGGCTTAACCATGGACTCACCTGTTTCTGATTTGTACTTCTTTTGTACAATCTCTATTATGAGCCGCCCCGGAAAAAAATATGCGGATTTTATTTAGCAAAAAGTTCCTTAAACATTTCTGTCCATTGACCTTTTGGCTCTGCTTCAAAAGTCATTTTTTTCTTTGTGACCGGGTGGAAAAAGGACAGCCGGCAGGCAAACAGGGCCACATTTCCCTCTGGCCCTCCTTTCTGGAAACGGGGATTATACTTTCTGTCCCCCCATAAAGGGGTCCCATGCCCTGCCATCTGCACCCGGATCTGGTGATGGCGGCCGGTTTTTAACCGGATTTCCAAAAGGCTGTATTCCTCCCCGTCCTTTTGAACGGTACCCAGCACACGGAAATAGAGCTCTGCCAGCTTCCCATCCTTTATCCCCTTATCCACAATTTTAGAACAGTTGTTTTTCCCGTCTTTCCACAAATAATCCACGTAGGTGCCAGAGTTTTCCACAGGTTTTCCACATACGGCAGCTAAGTATGTCTTTTCCATCTGGTGGCCGGAAACCTGCTTACTGAGGGAATCTGCCGCAGATTTTGTTTTTGCGTAAACCATAACCCCTCCCACAGGCTTGTCAAGCCTGTGGATAACTCCCACATATGGCTCCCCTGATCCTGGGGATAAGGTGTTGATATGTTTCTTCACTTCACTGACCATGTCCGGCTCAAAGGACCTTGCGGACTGGGACTCTATTCCCGCCGGCTTTTCCACTGCCAGTATTTCTTCATCTTCGTACAGTATGTTTAAATTCATCTTCCCTGCTTACTCCTTTATCCAGGACTGGATCATGGCCTCTGCGGAACGGCTCATCTCCACGCTGAAGCCGGAATTCCATTTCCGCTTGCAGAAAGCTCTCAGCCACCGCTCAAAATTCTCTTCCCGGTCCTTGCTTTTTTGCAGCTGGTCCTCAAACTCCCTGGGGGTGAAATGGCGGTATGAATTTTCAGATACTACAGCCTCCCGGCTGAGCCGCTTGGGTTTTTCCCTTTCCGTCTGCTGTTTCGTCGGATATCCGAAAACAACCATGGCAGCGGGAACCGCATATTTGGGAAGGTCAAATAAATCCCTGTGGACTTCATAGTTTTCCATAATATCCCCAATGTAGCAGGAGCCGATGCCCATGGACTGGGCGGCTACAACGGCATTCTGAGCGGCAATAAGGGCATCGTCGAAAGCCAGGAGAAAATCTCCCATTCCGGGGCGGCGGACCTCTGATTCATAACAGCAGAATAAATCGTACCATTTTTGATAATCGGCCGCAAACACCAGAACCATGGGGGCCTTTGCAATGAAAGGCTGGTTGTCGCAGGTGACTGCCAGGGTTTCCTTTTTCTTCTGGTCCGTTACGTCGATGATGGAATACAGGGTCATGTTCCCTGCGGTAGGCGCCTGGAGCGCCGCCTCGATAATAAGAGCCTTTTTCTCCGGTTCAATGGGACGTTCCTCGTACACGCGGACGGATTTTCTCTCCATCAGCTCTTTTATGGTTTGGTTCATAGGGCGGGATTCCTTCCTTAAATTGATGATTTTATTTCTTCCATTATATTTTATTGCGGCAGTTATGGCAAATACCTTTGTAAAAATGTTGCAGCTTTGCCACTCCATTCACAATCTGGGAGATAAAACATTTTTTTCAAAAGCTTATGCAAAAAACAGTTGCATTTTTTCACCTGAGAGTGTATAGTATTGATAAAGATAATACATAGTATTAAATACTACATTACAAGCTTTCCATTATTAGAGTTAAAAGGAGGAACACACAATGAATATGAAAATAAAGGACCCGGTCAGTGCCCATACCATTTCGCAGCTATGATACTGGCGCTTATTGCCGCCACGCCCCTGCTTTAAAGGCTTCTTCGGCGGGAAAACTGCATATGGCCACTATTGCAATCTTCATCACCAGCATGGTCCTGCTCTACACAGCAGCCATTTACCACACGCTGGATCTGTCCCGAAGATCAACAAACTGTTGAAGAAGATTGACCATATGATGATTTTCATCCTTATAGCAGGAACTTATACGCCTATCTGCCTGATCGTTCTCGGAGACCGGACAGGGTGGAGCCTTTTGGCCCTGGTGTGGGGAATCGCTGCTTTGGGAATTGTCATAAAGGCCTGCTTTGTCATGTGTCCCAAGTGGTTTTCCTCCACCATCTATATTGCCATGGGCTGGATATGCGTCCTGGCTTTCAGCAAGATTATGAACGCTCTTCCTCCTGCTGCCTTTGGCTGGCTTCTGGCCGGCGGCCTTATTTATACCATCGGTGGGATCATTTACGCTTTAAAACTGCCTATTTTCAATTCCAGACATAAAAGCTTCGGTTCTCACGAGATTTTCCACTTATTTGTCATGGGCGGAAGCCTCTGCCACTATATATTGATGTACCGCTTTGTTGCATAAGAAATAAAAAACCGTCAATCCGCTGGTCCCGCGGCTCTGACGGTTTTTTTATTCCGGTTTTTCCACAAGCTTCAGCTTGTCCTTTCTGGAAAGCTTCTTTATGGCCGCCTCCCGGCTCATGGCCTCTTCCTTTGTGGAAAACTCCTCATAATAGGCCAGAACCACCGGCCTGCGGGCCCTGGTGTATTTGGCCCCTTTCCCTTCATTATGGGCTTTTAAGCGCTTTTCCAGATGGTTTGTCCAGCCGCAGTAAAGACTGTCATCCGCGCATTTTAAAATATAGGTGTAATTCATGCTTTTCTCTCCTTGTATGGAAAATCCGTTCTATGTAAACGGTAATAACGCCTTGCAATCACGTCACTACCGTCCAGGGTAACCTGTCATCTATCTAAAGCACCAGCTGGATGCGTTTTGGCGCCATCAAGGTTATATAGCTTAGCTATAGTATATTATATAACAGGATAAGCTGGTATGTGAATAACAATCTTTATCTTCCCCTTTTTTCCGGAAATCATTCCAAAGAAATCTGACAATTGGGACCACTTATGTGAGAGGAATGCAAATGCCGCAAAACAACGAATTCCCTTTTCGTTATTTTACGGCATTCATTTTTTATGACAGTTCTTTTACAAGAATCAGCCGGTCTCCCGGTTTGATCGCTTTGTCCGCCAGCCCATTTGCCGCCATAATGGTGTCAATGGTGGTGTGGAATTTCTTGGCAATATTCCAAAGGGAATCTCCCGGCTGGACGATATATCCCACGATTCCGGGGAGCTTCTGCAGGCTCTTTAAATCCATGGGAGCCTCTGAAGCGCCTGTGATGATCTGCTCGCAGATAGGCTGCAGGGCCAGAAGATCCAGGGAGATGGTGGCTTTTACCTCAATCACTCCACCGCCCATCATGACCGCGCTTAGCTGCTCCAGGCCTGAATTCAGCTGATTGACCGTATCCCCAT
>JASGGP010000068.1:0-17111 GCA_047604985.1 Lacrimispora sp. | reverse complement strand
AAAAAGCCGTATATCTGGCCGTCGTTGACGGTAAAGTTCAAATGATCCACAGCCAGATGACCGCCGTAATCCTTTACCAGGTTTTTCACTTCGATCAACTCTTTCTCCTCCTTTTTCGCATTTTTGCGTACTCATTTAGGGTAAAAGGGAAATGTGAAAATTGTGTGATATATTCTTGACAATTCTGTGATAAAAGTATGAAATATTCCGGCCTTTTCCGGCAGGAATAAAGGGGCCGGAGCCGGAGCGCGGAGTGCGCATCCCCCGGAGGGTTTTTATCGTATAGGGCGTTTCCTGTACGATAAAAAAGCCTGTGCATTTCCCTGTGCACAGACTTCTTTCCCAAAGGAATGGCTTACCTTAAGCCAGCTTATTTACCTTATAATAAAACATGTACTGCTGAAGGATTCCGGCATACCCCTGATACCGTTTCATGGGAAAGCCCTGAGGATAATGGCTCTCTAAAATCTGCTTCACATGGGTGTCCACGGGAAAGGCCCCGATGTGGTGAAGCCCGAATAAGCAGACGCAGTCCGCCACCTTCCGTCCGATTCCGTACTGCTCCATCAAAAGCCTGTGGGCCGTCTCGTAATCCGCCTCCCTGATGGTTTTCAGCCATGCCGCGCCTTCCGGCCCGCTGCATCTTCCGGCAGCTTCCAGAATATATTTATCCCGGTAGCCAAGGCCCAGGCCGGATAAGCCTTCCATGCCTGCCCGGACAATGGCCTCAGGTCCGGGAAATGCGTAATAGATCCTTTCCCTTTCCTCCCAGCCAACTGAAGAAAGCCTCAGACCAGTCCCTTTCTTTTCCATGCCATGGCGCCTGCACAGCCCGTCCACGCTTCCCTTAATCCGGGAGATATTGTTGTTCTGGGAGATCAGAAAGGTTACGATCATTTCCCATAAGTCCTGGTTTAAGATACGCACCCCCCAGCCGCATTTCATGGCTGCTTTTAGATAAATGTCATCAGACGCCACATTTTTCTTATATCCGCCGTAGTCGGTCTGTAAGTCAAAATACCCGGCCCAGTTCTCCCTAAATTCCCTTTCCCCGCAGGAAAACAGGAAAAAGTCTCCGTCCTTAACGGTTTCCACGTATTCTCCGGCCGCCGCCACTGTCCAGACACCGGTTTCCTCCGCCTGCTGCCCCATGCGGAAGCACTGGCCGGACCTGGCGATCTGCTCTATATCCATATCATCAATCTGAATCCGGTACATGATTAACGCCTCTCCATTCCCTTATGTACATCAGGCTCTGTCAGCCTTCGTTTAAATGGGACAAAAATTCTTCCAGCCGCCCCACATCCCCGTCCGCAAAGCAGTAGCCATCCATGCCGCAGGCTATGGCCCCTTCCACATTGACAGAAAGATCATCAATGAAAAGGCATTCCTCCGGCTTTAAATGGTACCTGTCAAATAAGTGGAAATATATCTCTTTTTGGGGCTTTATATATTTTACCTCTGCGGAAAATAAGACTCCGTCAAAATGCTGGATTCCCGGAATCATCTGGTAGCAGTCCAAAAGGCGGAGGGAGGCATTGGATAAAAGATAAATCCCGTATCCCTCTTCCTTAAGCCGGGCCACCAGCTCTTCCATCCCATCTATGGGCCACATGTTGTACTCATGCCAGTGGGCCAGGCAGAGGGCAGCCATCTCCTTTTCATAGTCCGTATCCAGCCGCCTCTGCATCCGCTTTAAAGCATCATCCTCTGAGATCAGGCCCATGTCCAGCAATATCCATTCCTGAGAATCAAATACAGCGGAGGCCACCGCTCTTTGTTTTGCCTCATCCCGGATGAGATGGCGGCATACCATGTCGCCTTCATAATTTAACAGCACTCTTCCCATATCAAATACAATATTTTTAATCATTCTTCTTCTCCCGCAGCAATTCGTTTCTCTTTACGAACCAAAAATAATATGGCACCTCAGCAAGCAGCATACATGCCCAGCCTATGAGACAGGCAAAGGCAACGCCTTTCATTCCCATGACAGGAACCAAAAGCCAGACAAAGACCACCCGGACCGATATCTGGATGATGGTGGAAATCAGGGTGATAGACATATTCCCCATTCCCCGGAAAAATCCCTGGATTCCATTGGTAAAGGCAGGCATCAGATAAAAGAAAGCCATCAGGCTTAAATATTCCACGCCAATGGGCACCATGCCCCTGTCCCCATCGGGCACAAACAGCTTCATCACCGGCTCCTTGAAAACCAGAATAAGAACGCAGATGACCGCCCAATAGCTTGACTCCAGGAAAAGTCCTGCCCTAAAGCCCCGCTTCACCCGTTCCTTATTTTTCGCCCCCCTGTTCTGGGCAATAAACGTCATCATTCCACTGGAAATGCTCTGCTCCGGGGTAAATGCAAAATCATCCACCCGGCTCACCGCATTAAACGCAGCTATGGTGCTGACACCCAGAGGATTGATCATTCCCTGGATCAAAAGCTTGCCAATGGGCTGGCAGGACTGCTGCAGGGCCGTAATGGCTCCCTGTCTTAAGGTCAGCCCCAATAGCTCCCGGTCCATCCGGCTGTCCTTTGGTTTCAGCTTTAAAAGCGGCACTTTTCTATATATGTAAACCACACACAAAATGGCAGAAGCCGCCTCCGCAATATCTGTAGATAAGGCCGCACCCAAAACTCCCATGTCAAGGCCTGCCACAAAAACCAGATCCAGCATGGCGTTCATCACGGAAGCCATGGCCAGAAAACGGACCGGAGTCCTGGAATCCCCTACGCTCCGCAAAGCCGCAGCCACCGCATTGTAGAAAAAGGTGAAAGGCATTCCCAAAAATATAACCCTCAAATACAGAGCCCCATCCTTCTGTATCTCCTCCGGCACATGAAGAAGTCTCATGATCCAGCCGGAGAAAACCACTCCCAGGACGGCAATGGCCAGAGAAAAATAACAGCCGAATAAAAGTGTGGTTGCCACTTCCTTTTTCAGCTTCTCATGATCTCCTGCGCCGAAAAATTCGCTCATGAGCACCGAAGCCCCGATACAGATTCCTGTGATCCCCAGGATCACGATGTTCATGACGGGATTGGCCGTTCCCACCGCCGCCAGCGCATCCTCTCCTACAAACCTCCCCACAATAATGGAATCCACCGCATTGTAGGTAAGCTGGAAAAAGTTTCCCAAAACCAGAGGAATGGAAAAACGGATCAGCTGGGAGATGATATTTCCTTTTGTCATATCTTTCATGGTCTTATTCGTTCCCTTCAGGAGATCAATAGCTTCTCAGCTTATCGCTTCCGTCATCCGTTGTATTTTCCAGGCGTTTTATCACCACATAATATCCGTTCTTATCCCCGATCCTTACGTAAATCCGGTCCCCTACCTTATGGCCCATAACAGCCTTTCCCAAAGGCGACTCCGAGCTGATGAGACCTTTTATGGAGTTGCCCCGGACCGTTGTCACCAGCTTGTAGGTTTCCGTCTCATCATCGTCTTCAAAATACAGCTCCACCGTATTATAAAGCCCGACTTCATCCTCCGGGGACTGGTCGGAAATGATCTGGGCCGTTTTTATCATCTTCTCCAGATAACGGATCCTGCTCTCATTCTGGTTCTTGTCCTTTTTGGCCGCATGGTATTCAAAGTTTTCGCTTAAATCCCCATGGGCCCTGGCCTCCTTTACCGCTTCCAGCGCTTCCTTGCGGACCACCAGCTTCCGGTGGTCTATTTCTTCCTGCATCTTTTTTATATCATTTTCTGTTAACCGATCAAACACGTCATCGCTTCCTTTCCCCGCTTCCATCAGAATCAGTTTCCCTATGCACCGATAAGAGCCTGTCCAGATAAATTGATTTCAGCTGCTTGCTGGCCAGGGCCTGCTTCATCGGCGGCAGCTTCAAAATCGTCTCAAAAAGCGCCGCCATGGCCCTGTGGTTGGCAAAGGCCTGATTGTCAAAAATCAGATTCTGCAAAGTCCCCTTTTCAATGGCCTGGAGCACAAACCGGTGGGTGCTGTTGACCGGAGTGATGATCTGCCTGGGCCGTCTTTTCAGTTCAATGGCCTTTACTCCGCAGTTTCTGGCACAGACACCGCATCCAAGGCAGATTTCTTCATCCACCACTGCCTTTTTCTTCCCGTCCTGCCCCTCTTCCATGGAGATTGCCAGCACAGGACAGACCTTGGCGCATTTTCCGCAGCCAACACAGGTCTCCTCCGTAATTTTCGGAATATAATTGGTGGTTGCCACAGGCTGCATGGGGCTGAACTTTCTCGCCGCCTGAAGGGCCTCACAGCAGCAGCCGCAGCAGTTGCAGATAAATGCCGGATGCTCTCTCACATTTTCCCCGATCTGCACCAGATTGCTGGCATAAGACCGTTCCAGGGCGTCAAGGGCCTCTTCCTTGGAAATGAGCCTTGCATAATCCCCGTGCTCTGCCAGGGAACGGGCAACATTGTCAAAAGTTAAACAAACGTCCCATGGGGCGTCGATCTCGCAGGGATGGCCGGCGTGGGACATTTTATGGCGGCAGTAGCAGAGCCCTAAGCCGATGTATTTGGCTTCCTCCACAATATGAGTGGCTCTTTCATAGTCTAAAATGTGGTTGGTCTTTTCATTGGCAAGCACCGGCTCCTGAACATAGACCCGGCCCAGCTTTGTTTCCGTGGCAAAGAATAAGTCCTTGATAAAGTCCTCTTCCACGTTCATGTACTGGTAATAAAGCTCCCCCAAATATTTCTGGTCAATATCTCCTCTGGTTCTCATAAGGGCAAATTCGATAAATCCGGCCATTGGCGGCGGCATTACAAACTTGCGGACCCCGTTGTGCCAGGAGTCCACCAGCAGAGCTTTTTCACAAAGGTGATCCAAAAGCCTTTCCGCCTTGTATTCCGTGGTCTGCCAGATCCCGGCCGCCCTTTTCGCTGTAAAGGGTCTCACCGGAAGCAAGGCCACCCATTTGGCTTCTTTTTCCGTATATAAAACCTGCAAAATCTTATAAAGCGTCTCTGATGCAGGCGCCCCCTGGGTAAACCAGTTGATCCGGTCACTTAAATTTAAGTAAGCATCCCGGCTTGTCAGATGACCCATATCCCATTCCTTCTTTCAGACTGATTTTTCAGCAATAAATTCAATGCGGCCAAAGGCTGTCCCCACATAGCGGCAGGACTTGAGAGAAAGTCCGCATTTTTTTGCCAGGGCCTCCATGCCGTCAGCCGTCAGACAGATTGCCGAGGCCTCCCCTTTCCACATGGCTGCTCCTTTTTTTCCCAGATTGCGTATGGATTTTTCCAGATCCGGACCGTCGAACCAGAGAATTCCGCCGCCGGACAAATACTCTGCCGCCCGGATCAATATCTGTTCCGGCCTCCGGTCAGAGGGTATCCTGTCAATGACCACCACAGGATAGGTTCCTTTTTCCCCGTCCCTTTCCTGTAAGGCCTCCTCCAGGGATAAGGCCTTAAGATGGTATCCGGCCTTTTCCGCCTCCTTATATAATTGACTTTTTTTCTCTCCTACAAACAGCATGGTCCCCGGGGACATGAATTCACCGATATTGGCAAGAATACGGCTGCATCCCGCTTTTGTCCGGCGCAGGCCCTTTTTTCCGTCTCCCAGCAGTTCTTCCTCCTGGGCAAGGTAATAGCTTCCGCAGTCCCTGCACTTAATAAAGACCCGGACCGGCTTTAAAGCCCCGCCTTCCGTATAAAAAACTGCTCCGTAACAGGGGCTGCCTTTCCCCCCGCATACCGGACATTTTTCCGTCTCCGATGTCATAAAATCCCTGATTTCCTTTAATGCAGAGTAATACCACCGGTACAGCCTGTCCTTAAATTCCCCGTCATAGATAAACAGCCTGCTTCTTACCACCTCTGCCAGCCATCTGGTTTCATAGGTCAGGGAAATGTCCCCGTCCATTCCGACGAAGCTTCTCTCCAGGGTGATGAACCCGGTTACAGCCTCTTCCAGCAGGCCTTCATTTCCCGGACTGGTCAGGAGGTGCTCAATTCCTTCCACAACACTTCCGCATAAGTCAGCCATTATCATCAGCTGCTTCATTTTGTCTGCTGCCATAACCATTTCCTTTCTCTCATTTCCGGTGATTCAAATGCACACCGTCTATCTTATCACCTTCACGGGAGGAAAGGCAAGCCGGAATCGGTCTTATATCCTGTCCGCATCCGCCGGAAGCTTCCTTACACGGGCCAGATAGGCAATGCAGTTTTCCGCCTCTAAGGCATTATAGGAAAAATGCAGCTCTGCCGCCGTTTCCCTGGCCGTCTCATCAAACAAGGCGCACATGACCGTAACCGCCTGCCAGATGTGG
The DNA here is from genome assembly GCA_047604985.1 of Lacrimispora sp. Lineage (GTDB taxonomy): Bacteria > Bacillota > Clostridia > Lachnospirales > Lachnospiraceae > Lacrimispora. The sequence continues at coordinate 10,821 of JASGGP010000068.1, read as the reverse complement.
TCCGGTTCTCCGTCGGCATAGGTTTCCAAAAAGCGCTCCCATTCCCCGCCGGAAAGGTAACGATGCATATCCTTGCCGGATTTTCCGATGCTGCAGGAAAAACCGGTCTTCCAGCCGATCTTCCAGGAAAGCAGCTTTACAAGCTGAGGCCGGATGTGGAAGCTGATCATGTCCTGGACATAGGGAACTTCTCTCCTCCACAGCCCTTTGGCCACATTGTCCAGGCACCACCAGAATTCATTGCAGGTGCACAAAAATTCCGTTTCCTTCGGGCGCTTTACCCAGTGACTCTCATCAGAGGCCGGGGGGATTTCAGGGAGCACCCCATCCTTATCAAGCAGCACCCTGCAGAGCCGCTCGGCGGCTATATCCCTTAAAGCCCAGGACATGACCCCAGCATGAAGATCCAGCCTGTTTCCGTCCGCCAGCTGAATCAGCCATCCATAGCATTCAGCCTTATTTGAGGGAAAATCCGGGTTTTCATCCGGGTACTGCATGAAAAGCCGGTCCCCGAACCGGTCGATCCAATGCCTGTCTTCAATGAACGGTCTCGTTTCTTTCACTATGTAAACCACATCATAATCCTGAAATAAGTCCGGTACGGCATTAGGGTTGGTCCTGGAGCCGCCCAGATAGACGGCGCGTATGCGCTCATCTTCTCTGGCCGTATCCAGGATCAAACCGAGCATTTCCTTCTCTGTCCTCATCCTTATCTGCCTTTCTGCCCTTTTCACCTTAAAATGGACTTTACGTTATATTTCTGCTGAACAGATCCGTCTCTTCCAGCAGGCTTTCCACGCTGTCCAGCTTTAAGCGGTGAAGCAGTTCAATGACGTAGGGATTTTCCGCCGGGTGCTGGTAGGTTGCCTTTTCTCCATAGTCATTGACCAATTCCGTTCCCTGGTCCACGCCTAAGATGGCTCTGGGTCCGCCCACACAGCCGCCCACACAGCCCATTCCCTCATAAAAGTTGGCTTCTATATTCCCGGCCATAATGTCCTGGATCATCTTTCTGCAGGCAGGCACTCCATCGGCCTGCTTGGTGTGGATAGCCGTCTTTTTATTGGGGTTAATGGCCTTTACGGTTCTCTCCACTGCCTCGCTCACTCCGCCCTTTCTGGCGTAAATTCTTCCGGCTCTGGAGGAATGGTCCTTTTCACTTTCTTCCATAACAAAGGGATCAATTCCCAAAGCATCGAATATATTCTTTACCTCCTGGAAGGTGAGCACAAAATCTACCGCACCGGCCAGATCCTTTTCCCGGGCTTCTGCTTTCTTTGCAAGACAGGGACCGATGAAAACGGTCAGTGCATCGGGATGAAGCTCCTTTATCACTCTTCCGCAGGCCACCATAGGGGAAACAGATCCCGGCACATGAGGGACCAGCTGATGATAAACCTTTCGGATCATGCCGATCCACATGGGACAGCAGCAGCTTGTCAGCTGGTAATCGCTGATATCATTGATATTTTTATCAAACTCCAGGGCTTCCTTTAAGGTCAGAATGTCTGCAAATAAAGCCACCTCCAGCATACCGTCAAAGCCCACCTCTTTTAAAGCGGTCCTTAATTTCCCAGGGGTCACATCCTTTGAAAACTGACCTAAAAAAGCCGGAGCGATCATGGCATATACGAGGCCCTTGGAACCTCTGATGGCTTTTAAAGCCGGAATAATATCCGTACTGGCCGTAAGCTTTTCCTTGGCACAGCCGTCAATACATTTTTCACATCCAAGACATAAGTCAGGATCAACCGCCACTCCATCCTTTTCCATGTGCAGCGCTCCGAAAGGACAGCGTTTTAAGCATTCCTTCTCTTCGCCTTCCGAGCAGTCACACGCTCCCGTGCGGATCACAATGGGGTGCTTCTGTGGATTTAAAAGGCAATCCAGGTGATAGGGATCATAGGAATTTCCCTCATCTGCCGTCGGATCCGGACCGTTATTCAGTACGGACTTGACCGCATTTTCATACAATTGCTTAAATGTCTGCATAAAGTACCTCCCGCATGTATGCTTTGCTTCTTTGTATAATGCCGTAATTCCTGTAAGATGAAGTTATTGTTTACAATTATCATTATAATACCTTTTCTTCATTCTTACTATACCATTCGCGGGATAGATGATATTTTCAGCATTATTCCATACAGTCCGGTGAAATTCATGATATAATACGGTCAAAGGAAAGGCTCAGATGCAAGTGCCTAACTGGCATCCGGAAATACAGGAACATGGGAAGATGCCTGGTTCGTTTTATGGAAAGGAATATGAAATAGTATGAGAAAATACACGGAAAGCATATGTGAAGAATATGCATCAAATAACAATTTCAGCGGCGTATGTATGCTGACTGTATGCGGCGAACCCATATTTGCAAAATCTTACGGCTGGGCAAACCGCGCTTTTAAAGTCCCAAACCAGGTCCATACAAGGTTTGATACTGCCTCCATTACAAAGCTGTTTACGGCTGCTGCCGTTCTTCAGTTAGTTGAAGAGGAAACACTCCGATTAGAAGACAGGATTACGGATATTATTGATTTATCCGGTACGGAAATACCGGCTGATGTTACTGTTGAACAGCTTTTAAACCACACGTCAGGAATCGCAGACGACGCGGAGGAAGAGGCCGGCGAAGACTATTCCGCCCTGTTTCTGTCCAGTCCAAATTACGGATTTCGTGAATGCAGGGATTTCTTAAAAAACTTTGCCTATAAAAAGCCTAATTTCAAAGCAGGAACAAATGTCAGATACTGCAACTGTTCTTATATTTTGCTGGGACTGGCCATGGAGCAGAAAACCGGCCGGAATTACCGGGATTATGTCACCTGCAATATTTTTGAAAAGGCAGGGATGAGTAATTCCGGATTTTTCTCAATGGATGAAATTAACGAGAATGTTGCGGAAGGATATAAAAGCATAAAAGACGTAAATGGTAAAATTACCGGATACAAAAAGAATATTTATTCCTATCCCCCAATGGGCACACCGGACGGAGGCGCTTATACAACGGCCGGGGATCTTAATAAGTTCCTGTGGGCCCTTAAAAACAATATACTTTTGAACAAAACATTTACAAAAGTGATGATGCAGCCCCATTGCAAATTTTCACAATCCGCCGAAAGATACGGGGTCCCAGGTTTACATAAGAAAAACGGATATGCCTTTGAATGTCTCCTGTCAGAAAATAACCCAGAACCCTTCTGCATCTATAAAGACGGGCAAAATGACGGGGTATCCGCCAGACTTTCCTATTATCCGGAAAAAGACATCAGCCTTGTAATATTATCCAATCAGGACTGCAATGTTCCGGCAATGACCAGAGCGATTCAGCAGGAGATATACAGAGAATATTATCAAAAACTATAAAATTATGATTTTCACTTTTCCGTTTTTTCAGATTAAACACATCAGATAAAATATTCAATCGTATCCGCCGGCTTCCTTTGGGTATCCTTGTTAAAAATAATGACCGCCTCTCTCGTCTCTTTCGGCCCAAGGGCATAAGATTCTTTCCCAGTGCTGTTCATCATGTCAAAAGAAACCCTGCGGTTCATGGTGTAAGGCATGTCCGTGATCATCTCCACCTCTTTTTGGGAAAAAGGCTTTTTCTGTAATAAGGATCAAACAGGCAGATCCGTCCCTTATCAACTCCTGTCAGCAGCACGTAATGCCAGCAGCCGTACATCACCCGGGCGATCACGGCTCCGCCCTGCTGCAGGGCATATACCACACGGCTGTTTTCTCCTATATATACCTCATCCCCGGCCAGGTATTCGCTTTGAATCGGGAACTTTTTCACCTTTCCAAACTCATTGAGCCAGCTGCTTATGAACATCATCGCCATGCGGGACGTTCCGCTTTTCCCAAACTCCCCTTTTCCATTATAGGAATCCAGGCAGAAAAGCATGATATGCTTGATAATGTCCGGCGGAATCTGTTCCCGCCGGAAGAGATAGCTCATGGCGTTGAACACGGTGGTGGGGCCGCAGTCATATTCCGTAACCTGGTAGCTCAATGGATTTTTCATATTCTACTTCTCTCCTCACTTATGGAAATGCACTTGTTCCCTATTTTATCGCAACTCCTCTGCTTTTTCCAGATAAATTTAAAAACCTGGGGACATAAGCTTGCAGAGACATAAAACGGGCCGCTGACTGCCAAATGCAGACGCGGCCCAAATCCTGTCTTTTTTATTTAAACTCTTTCTCAACGTAAATGTGTTCTGCATCCGCCGCCTATAATATACAGGCTTTATACCAGCTTCACTCCAAGTCCCTTTTGAATATAAGGCAAATATTTCATATGGCTCTCCCGAACCTGCCCAATGATGTTTACCCTTTCCTCTCCGGGCAAATCAACTCTGGCAATTTCAAGCTCTCCCATATACCTTAAATAATTCCGGTTGGAAATAGAGATGCTTCCCTTTTTCCTCGCCTGCGCCGTGCTTTCCCCATGGGGTTTAATTTCCTGCTTATACTGTCTTGATTCCTGGGAGCGGATGACATACTGGCTGGAATCCGGCCTGTCATGATGGATCACATCCCGCACAAATTCATAGGAAGGAAGTATGTCCGCCTCAAGCCTTACATAGTCCTGGCTTAAGCATTTCATGTCCTGCCAGTCCTTTTCCTCCACATCCACATCGCCGGTCAGCACCACGTCACAGGCGCCCTCATAGTAAAGCTCCAGCATATTCAAAAGCACCTGGTCTTTCCGTTCCCTGTGCTCCTCTACAGTGGGAAGCCCCTCAAACAAAGGCCCCCGCAGCTCCCGGGTTCCCGGCACAAAGGCCATGGTCGTAAAGCCTAAATATTTAAGTCTTTGGTTCATTTCTCTTGTCTTTTGAAGAGACAGTCCTGTAAACTGCTTGGGATAAAAGTTGTGGCATGCCGCAAATCTGGTAAAATCAGCGCCATACCCTTTCCACTCCAAAAGCTCCTCTTCCATAATGGTGGAAGCATTAAATACCACATAAAAGCTTTTGGAAATCTGCACGGTCTCCTTTGCGTCAAAGCCGTAGTCCAGACGGACATGGGTAATTCCAAGCTCCTTCAGCTCTTCAACGCTTTCCACTCCCAGCTTTTCCAAGGTTCTCGGTCCCACATCCACAATGAGATTCAATCCGCTTGCCTTGCACTCACCCAGCAGCCTTTGTATATCCGAACGATAATCGACTCCTGTTTCCTCGGGAATGTGGAGTGAAGTAAATACATACTTCACTCCGCTTTCTACCGCTTTCTTTATCAGGAGTTCATTTTTTTCCACTCCATTGGAAAAATATAATGAGATCCCTGTATTCATTTACGCTCCGTACACCTCATTGATTCTCTCTTCATCTACTCCAAAGAAATAGGTTACAAGGAAGCCGCCGCCATAGGCAATGAGCATGGATATTATGTAGCCGATCTGCTGTCCCGGCTGAACAATCAATAAACCAAACAAGCCGGATACTCCCTGGGATACTGTGCCAAGGTGCATGAGAGCTGCGGAAACTCCTCCGAATCCTGCGCCGATACAGGCGGTAATAAAGGATTTGCCCAAAGGCAGGGTCACTGCATACATCATAGGTTCACCGATTCCAAGAATACCTACTGGGATGGAATCGCGGATATATCTCTTTAACTTTTTATTCTTTGTCTTCACATACAGGGCAATACCGGCACCCACCTGTCCGCCGCCTGCCATCATAAGGATTGGAAGAAGATAGTTGATTCCCTTGGTTGCGCCTGCCGGATCATTTAATAAAGCATGGATGGGAGTCAATGCCTGGTGTAAGCCAACTGCTACCAGAGGAAGGAAGCCTGCGGATAAAATGTATCCTCCCACAACACCCATTTTCTCATATGCAAAGCTCAATACTGCAAAGATAACTTTTGTCAGGCCTGCACCTAAAGGCTGGATTACCAGCAATGCGATGATGCCGCCGATGATAAGCACCAAAAGGGGGCTTATAAAGGTATCAATGAGATCAGGCATATGCTTTCTGATATTTTTTCTAAGAAAGCAAAGAATGCACCTGCGATCAGGCCGCCAAAGACCGCCCGCCGCCGGATTAAAGGCCGCATCGGTAATTGGAATGATAATGGGGGCATCCTTTACCATAGCCAGCAGAGGCATCCCTGGGTTTGCAATGAACATTGCTCCTGCAATCGCTCCAAGAACTCCTGAACCGCCGAATTCTCTTGCGGCATTGTAGCCTACCAGAAGGGGCAGGTAAGCGAACAAAGCCCAGCCCATGGTCCGGATGCACTGATACCACCATACTCCGGCGAGAGCTCCGTTCGTAGAAACGTTGATAACATTACAGATACCGTTGATCAAGCCTGCTGCAATGATTCCGGGAAGCAGAGCCACGAAAATATTGGATATCTTCTTTAAAAATCTCTGAACCGGCTTATCATACTTGGCCTTTTGAATCTCTTTGTTTTCCCTTGCAACAGCATTGATATCCTCGTCTGCGTTATTTTCCGCATGGCCCTTTGCAAGCCCTGTAAGCTTGTAAAATTCCTCCAGTACCCGGTTTACCTTGCCCGGTCCGAAGACAATCTGGAGTGTATCGCTTTCAACCACTCCAAGTACTCCCTCTACCTTTTTGATTCCTTCTATATCGGCATTGGATGGATTTCTCAAGCCGACACGAAGTCTTGTCATGCAGGCCGCATTGGAGGTTATATTCTCTTTTCCTCCAAGCAGCGTCAATAATTGTTCACTGATCTCTTTGTAATTCACGGTATTCCTCCTTTTAATTAATGATTTCTATTTCAAAGCCTCACGGATCTTCCCTCCGGCTTGTGATAGCTTCTGTCTTGCCTCCTCCGGGTCACAGCTTAATAAAATCATGGTGACCGCAGTTTTCACATGGCCCTCCGCCTGCTTTAAGGCGTCTTCCGCCTCTTCCCGGCCGCAGCCTGTGGCCGTCATCACAATATTCTGTGACCTTACCACCAGCTTTTCGTTGCTCTGCTTTACATCCACCATAAGATTTTCATATGCCTTACCGATTCCAACCATGCTTCCCGTTGAAATCATGTTGAGGATCATCTTCTGCGCGGTTCCTGCCTTTAACCTGGTTGAGCCGGTCAATACCTCAGGCCCTGTTACAGGCTCAATGGCAAGCTTTGCCGCCTTTCCTATATCGGATCCCTTATTGCATGCAATGGCTACGGTGCGGCAGCCTGTTTTATTTGCATAATGGAGTCCGTAGATCACATAGGGGGTTCTGCCCGACGCTGCCAGGCCGATGACAATATCCCTTGAGGTGAGGCCGATGGACTTTAAATCTTCTGCACATAAGGTTTCGCTGTCCTCAGCCCCCTCCACAGCCTCTACAAAGGCCTTATCTCCCCCTGCAATCAAGCCTACTACCAGATCTCTGGAAACGCCGAAGGTCGGAGGACATTCCACCGCATCCAACACTCCCAGACGCCCGGAGGTTCCTGCACCGATATATATGATCCGGCCTCCTGCTTTTAAGCTGTCCGCCGCCCATTCGATGGCCTCCCCGATCTGGGGGAGCACCTCCCTTACGGCCTTTACAGCCTTTTCATCCTCCCGGTTCATGGCAGACGCAATTTCAAAAGGCGTCATCTGATCCAGCTTTATGGTATCCGGATTCCGGGATTCCGTTGTCAGCACTGACAAATCAATCATTCCTTATCTTTCCTTTCTTCTGTATTTGATTTCTTGTAAACTTATTCATACAGGAGTCGTAATTCCTATTTACATAAGCAGTAAAAAAAATGTCTATGACATTCAGCTGGGAAATCCGGGAAGACATGGCGCCGCTTCGGTGTATCAGCTCCGTGGCCGCTACGGGAAGAACAAAATCTGCCTCTAAAGCCAGCTCCGACTCCACCGCTCTTGTTATGGCAATCACCTTTGCCCCGTTTCCCTTTGCTTCCTTTACGCACTGAAGGATTTCTTCTGTCAGCCCGGAATAGCTGATGGCGATAGCAAGGTCATTTTCCTTTAAATTTCTGGCGGTCAGCAGCTGTGTATGCCAGTCATCGCAGACGTTGCATATCACATCAGCCCTGAGAAGCTCATATATAAATCCCTTGCCGCCAAAAGGGAGGTTCCCAAGCCAAACAGGGTAACACTTCTGCTGTTTTCCAGCAGCTTTACACAATCTATAACGACCTTGGGCTCAATAAGCTTTTGGTGGTCTCCAGGGAATCGATATTTTTCCTTGTTACCTTGTAAATAATATCCTCAATGGAATCCTCCCGGTTGATTTTCTGAAATGCAATGTCTCTGCTCTCCTGAAACAGCGCCACCTCATAAGCCAGGGTATTCTGAAAATCCTTGTAGCCCTTACACCCCAGCTTCCTGCAAAGCCTTACAACGGTTGCCGGAGAGGTATAAGTCTCTTTTGCAATGTCCTTGATGCTCTTTCGGAGAACGGATTCAGGATTTTTTTGCAGTCTTTTGATCAGCTCTTTTTCCGCTTCTCCCGCATTGGGGACATAGCTGTCAATCCTTACGAGTAAACCTTTCACGATTTCGTCTCCTTTCCTCTGAACCGCCGGTTTTATCAGGGCAGGGCCCGCCTTATGGGCCATATAAGTATATCAGTGGACTATTTCTGTAAAGCCAGAAGAAATTTTACACTTTTTTTACTATTCATATTCTAATCTTGTTGCACCATATTTTCAAGGTGATTTGATATTTATGAAACTAAGTTTCATCTCATGATACTTTCGGATATGTTTTTGGCTTGACCGGATATTTTTTTATGCAATAGAACCAAATTTTTCTATTATACAATAAATCCGGCAGAATCATCAAAAGTGATAATCCTGCCGGATTTTCCGCACATCTTATAAAAGTTTTATAAAAGTATGTATATCAGTTTTCCATTCCGTTCCGGTTCCTGCCTCAGTGAAGTCCCGTCCCCACCAATATACCGTCTATATGGTGCCATTGAGAGTTAAGACAGTCTGAGCAAATACAGCAGCGAGAATGAAGGTTCCGGTGAGAACCAATAAAGAAACCACCACAATCTTCCATCCAAGACTTTTGAACTTTAAAATATCTTTTCCCAGGGAAATTCCTGCAAGGGCCAGAGCCGGCGTGGTCGTTGCCATAAAGTTAATATTCTTGGTCACATTGGTGATCCACTGGTTTCCCGGAAATACAGTAGTTGTTATGAGCAGGGCCAAACCGCAGATCCATATAATTGTAGGTGATTCCATTTTCAGCTTGACATATTTGCCCAGCAGCCAGCCCGCAACACTCAATGCCATAATCACAACCAATCCCCAGAACGCACCAACCGCATCAAAGGGCGGAGAATCCGCTGTTTTTGAAACAGAATAGTTGATAAAATTGCCGACATAAATAACAAAGCCAAGTATAGCTACATACAATACAACTTTTGATAATTTCATATCGAATTCCTCCTAAAATCAGTTGGGTTTATTATTTTTCGCTCTTTGCTTTTTTAGAAACTTTCGGTTTCATCCATTCATACACCTTAATTGTAAGAGGAAGGGATATAAAGGCGCAGACAAACGTACCTAATACACCCGTTGCCAGATTTGCCGCACCGGCAAAAACTGTGATCTTATCCGCGTACTCCGGGAATATTGAGATCAGGGAACCTGATGCCGCGGCCATCATACTGCCCGATCCGACTCCGGCACCCATAGCCAGAGCCAGCGGGTGGAATAGCCCCGTGCTGGCGAGAATGCTGGCCAGCAGGCCCATATAAATTGCGCCGAACAGTGTTCCGCAGATATAGACGCCCATGGCTCCCCGGCTTTCGTCGGAGTCAACGCCAAACTTTTCTGCAATAATTGCAAGATTGGGCTCACGGCTGATGGAATAGGTTGCGCCGATTGCTTCACGGTTCATTCCCATTAAAATGGCAATTGGGAGTGAAAATACAACGGTGCCCAGGAAATGACCTATTTCCTGGAAAACAAGAGCCCATCCTTCATGTACAATGGTAGCAATCGATGGCCCCAGAGTCGTTCCAATCTTTGCGACCATTAAAAGCAGGGAGATGCTGAAAATGCTTCCTGCCAGAGAGCTTTCACTGTCCTTGATTAACTTGAATTTCGGGAAACTGACAAGGCCTCCCAAAACTACTGCGTACAGCATTGGAAACAATGCAATCAATCCGATCCCAATGTTTAATCTCTTCACGCCGATCAATTCAGTTATTACTGTCAGAATAAGGGTAACAGCGACTACCTTGACAAACATTAACACTTTTTCATTCATGACCTAATCCTCCATATAGTTTTGATATTTATGTTCAAATTTACCTTTCGGTAAAATTATCAACTGCTTTTGAATACAAAAGAAACCTTAATCTTATCTGATCTAAAAGTTAAGCCTTAGTTTTGCCTTTGCCCTGAAAAAGCAATCAAAATCTCTATGAAATCCGCCCTATCTCATCCGTCCGATTCCTGTCAGAATGCCCCAGCCATTTTCCTGCTTTCTGAATTCAGCAATACGACTAAAAGTAAAGATTATAGAACTTATTATATAGTGCATTTTGAGGATAAAAAATGCTTATTTTAGCGTGATTTATACTGATTTTTGCATAAATCATGATTTATCTGAATTCTGCGCAAAAAAATACGCTCTATTTTTGCTTTAGCAGAGCAAAGAGAATATATGAAGCTTTTAAAAGTATTTCAGACTGAAGGCCCGGGAAAGGGCAGGACTCTTTTTGTAATGATAGGACTATAATATCGGATGAATATTTTTGCACAAAAAAGGATGTCTTTCAGACCGATAATCCCGTCTGAAAGACATCCTGTAAAATTCCTGCTGCAAAACCGCAATAGAATCCATTAAGAAAGAACCGCTGCT
>JASGGP010000067.1:0-17326 GCA_047604985.1 Lacrimispora sp. | reverse complement strand
GGAGAAAGAAGAGGGAAAAGCCCTGGCCGTGTGGAACTCCCTAAGCTTTCCAAGGACCGGAGTGGTGGAGCTGGACCGTCCGGTAAAGGGGGCGGGACTTCTCTCCCAGGAAACTTACGACGGAAAGGGCCTGTGCCTGGCACCGGATGTGCCCTCCAAGGGCTTTGGTGTATTTGAAAAAGAGGCGTCATCTGCTTCCGATGTTTTTGATTCGGTTGAAACCGGTGAGGACGGCCGCCTTGTAAAGGCAAGAACCCGGTTTTACGAGATTGAATTTGATGAACTGGGAAACTTTCGGACTATTTATGACAGAAAGGAAGAGAGAAGCCTGCTAAAGGAAGATGCTGCGGGCAACCAGCTTCTTGTCTTTGAAGACAGGCCCCTGGAATTTGACGCCTGGAATATTGATCCCACATACGGGGAAAAGGTATGGCCTGTCAATGATCTTAAAGAGCTCCGGCTATTGGAAAACGGCCCTGTCCGGGGGGCAATTCTGGTAAAGCGCCGTTTTCTGGATTCAGAGCTGGAACAGGTTATCTGCTTTTACAGCCACACAGCCAGAATCGACTTTAAGACCAGGATTTTGTGGAGAGAGCATCAGATGCTTTTAAAGACTGCATTTCCTCTTGACATTCTTTGCAGAGAAGCAGATTATGACATCCAGTTCGGCAATGTGAGCCGTCCGACCCATGAAAATACCACCTGGGATAAGGCCAGATTTGAGGTGTGCGCCCATAAGTGGGCGGATATATCGGAACCGGGCTATGGGGCGGCCCTGTTAAATGACTGCAAGTACGGCTATGATATTCATGATTCCGTCATCCGCCTGACCCTTATAAAATCAGGAATTTTCCCAAATCCCGACGCAGACCAGGGAGAGCATGAATTCATCTATTCCCTGTATCCCCACAGGGGAGATTTCCGGGAAGGGGGTGTGGTGCAGGAAGCCTATGACCTTAATTGCCCGCTTCAGGGGACTGTGGTAAAAGGAAAAGGCCCTGCTTCTTACTCATTCCTCGAAATTGAGGAGGGAAATGTGCTGGCGGATACGGTAAAGCTTTCGGAAGAAAGGGACGGCATTATTGTCCGGTTTTATGAAACCTACGGAAAGAGGACAAAGGCTCATGTGAGATTTCCCGGGATGGGAGAGGCCTTCTTTGCAGAATGTTCCTGTATGGAAGAGGAAATCAAGGAGCAGGACGGAAAGAACGGTGAGCTTGAGCTCCTGTTTAAGCCCTATGAGATCAAGACCATAAAGATAAAAAAGCAGAATCTGCAAGAGATTTAAGAATATCCCGCAAACATTGCATAGCCCCCTTTGAAACGATGAAATATAATGAGTTTAATAAATTTCATCGTTTCAAAGGGGGCTTATTTCTATGGAGCTGATTTCGGAAAAAAATGAACGAATAAGGATATGGATGGAGGAACTGAAAAACCATATATTCATAAAATTGGGAGAGGTTCTATTTGAGGGTTTTACAACAAAGGAGCGGCTGTCTTTCCAGGAGGCCCTGACCAGGGATTTTGTTCCAATGCCTCCGAAAACTCCATGGGGGGCAAAATGGGAATATGGCTGGTTTCGCGCGGAAGTGGTGCTGCCTCCGGAAGCGGAGGGACAGCGGATATATCTGCGCCCGGATGTAGGGGGAGAAATGCTTCTGTGGGTAACGGGAAAGCTGCGGGTCCAGATTTACAGCATGATGGAATTACCCTGACCCGCTGTGGCCGGGAAAATCAGCGTTTCTCACTTGTGGCGGAAAGCTATGCAGGGCATGGACCCAGGCTGGAAAACGGCGGACCCTGCCCTGCCGGGCGTATTGCGGTTCCGGAGCCTCCCGATTGCCAGACCGGGGTGGGGACCCCGGACTTTGGCATATGGAATGAAGACGCTTTCCAGTTACTTATGGATGTTTTTACCCTGTACCGCTTAAATAAGGGACTGGATCCCAAATCCCTCCGGTCAATGAAAGTGATGGAGGCGCTTTTTAACTTTACCCTGATTGGGGATTTTGAGCTTGAACCGGAAAAAAGGAATGAGACATTTCGGAAAGCCAGGGCAGTTTTAAAGCCTCTTCTTTCTTGTGTCAACGGCTCCACCGCCCCGGAATTTACCATCTTCGGCCAGTCCCATCTGGATCTGGCCTGGAAGTGGACATGGGAAGAGACCAGGAGAAAATGCGCCAGAACCATTTCGACCCAGATAGCCCTGTCTGACGAATATGATGAATATCAATTCCTTTTGTGCGAACCTCCCATCATGGAAAACCTAAAGGAGAATTACCCGGAGCTTTACAGCCGGCTTCTGGAAAAGGTCAGGGAGGGGAAATTTATTCCTGAGGGCGGAATGTACGTAGAGCCGGATACCAATCTGGTGTGGGGGGAAAGTCTCATCCGCCAGTGCCTTTACGGAAGAAAATGGTTCCGCCGGGAGCTAGGCACGGAAAGTGTCATGGTGTGGCTCCCGGACTGCTTCGGCTTTAACGGACAGCTTCCCCAGATATTAAAGGGCTGCGGATTACGTTATTTTTCTACCCAGAAAATAAGCCGGGCCCGATATGGCTGCGATGTGTTCCCTTATAATAATTTCTGGTGGGAAGGCATTGACGGCAGCAGGATTCTGACCTGTTTTTATAAAAAGAACAATGCCAGAATGGATCCCTTTGATTTAATTACCCGGTGGAATGAGGACCGGGTCCAGCAAGAGAATATAGAGACCTTCCTGTTTCCCTTTGGATTCGGAGATGGAGGCGGCGGAGCCACACGGGAAATGGTGGAAATCGCAGGGCGTGTAAAGGATTTAGAAGGGGCTCCCCGTACCCGGATGGAGAGCCCGGTCAGATTCTTTGAAAGGCTGGAAGAAAGCGGGGCTGTGAAAGAAGTATACCGGGGAGAGCTGTATCTTCCCTGGCACCGGGGAACCTATACCTCCCAGGCAAGGATAAAAAAAGAAAACAGGCTTTCAGAGCTGGTTCTCCGGGAGGCGGAGCTCTGGACCTCCATCGGCTGCTTTTGCAAAAAAGGAGAAAGCAGGCGGGAGACTCTGGAGACTTTGTGGAAAATTCTTTTATTTAATCACTTTCATGACATTGTGACCGGGACTTCCATTACAAGAGTTTGCCAGGAAGCGGTAAGGGATCTGGAAAAAATGAGAATGGAAGCAGACAGGCTTTGCAGGGAAGCCAGAAGGGAGCTTGCCGGAGAGGACGAAAAGGGACTTCTGGTGTTTAATTCCCTTTCCTGGGAGAGAGAAGAGCTGACAGAGATTCCGGCGGAAGCGGCAGAGCCCTTTCTTCGGGAAGGAGGCTTCCCATATCTCAGAGGATGGGAGACCTTGTGCTGGTTCCCGCAAAAGTTCCCTCCTGCGGCTATACCGATATTACGTCTCTTGACTGCCCCAAGGACCGCTTTCGGGACTGCCGCATTTACAAGGAAAATAACACTTTTATTTTGGAAAACGGTTACATAAGGGCTTCCATCGACCATTTGGGCCGGGTGGTAAGCCTTGTGGAGCAGGAGACGGGAACCGAGTATGTTTCCGCTCCCTGTAATCAGCTTTGCATGTATCAGGATATAAATGTGGATTATGATGCCTGGGAAATGAGCTCTTTTTACCGGCGGCTTCCGGTAGATTTGGAAGAGAAAGCTTCTCTTTGCATTGCACAATCCGGACCTCTGGAAGTGATTCTGGAAGTAGCCCGCACGCTCTGCAATTCCCCCATGACCCAGCGAATCATCCTGCGTTACAACAGTCCCAGGCTGGATTTTGCCACCAGAATCCATTGGAAAGAGACTCATAAGCTGTTGAAAACCGTATTTCCGGTAAATATACGAGCGGAAGAAGCCTTAGAGGAAATCCAGTTCGGGTACGTAAAACGTCCGACCCATCAGAACCGCCGCTATGACGGGGACCGGTTCGAGGTATGCAACTACCGTTATACCGCCATGACGGAGCCGGGGAGGACGGCGGCTCTGTTAAATGACTGCAAATATGGCGTCAGCACCAGCGGAAACTGCATGGAACTGACTCTTTTAAAGGCTCCGGTCTGGCCGGATATGCATGCGGACAAGGAAATTCATGAATTTACCTACTCCCTTTACGTGCGCAGCCGGGATTTCGCAGACAGCGGCGTGATTCAGGAGGGGATGCAGCTTAACGCCCCTCTCTCCTTTGCCGGGCAGGGGACAGGAGAAAAGGAATACTTTCACCTCTCTGCCGGTAATGTAATTCTGGAAGCTGCCAAAATGGCCGAGGATGGCAGCGGACACATGATTCTCCGGCTTTATGAAGCCGCAGGAAAACATACTTCCTGTGTTCTGTCTTCCTGCCTGAACGTGGCAAATAGCTGGGAAACTACCATGGAAGAAAATCCGGAGACTGAGCTTTCATTTCCTTTAAAACGGGAAATGGGACGGATGGAGATGGACCTGGATTTCGCTCCCTTTGAAATTAAGACTCTTCGTCTGCAGCCATAAACGCAAAAAATGCAAATATGTCCGGCGGAATAAAAACAAATTACGCATAGCAACAACTTACCCAAAAGATTATAATGTTTTCATCAGCATTCAGAAATAATACACAAAAAGTTGATGTGGAGTTTACAAAATGAAAAGAAAATTAATCATTTTTACGGACAGCGGCGATACAATCATAGACGAAAGCACTGAAATCCGGAATCAGGATGGAATCGTCATACACGCGGAGCTGATTCCCGGAGCCGGGGAGACTATAAAATCTCTCTGGGAGGACGGATATACCATAGCCATGGTGGCGGACGGAGAAGAGCAGTCCTTTACCAACGTATATGAAGAAAACGGCCTGGGCCATTGCTTCCATACCAGAACCATTTCTGAAATCGTGGGAGTTCAGAAGCCTTCAGAGAAAATGTTCCGGGACGCCATGGATAAGAACCGTCTGACAGAAGACGACAAAGGCCGCATCGTCATGATCGGCAATAACGTCCGCAAGGATATTGCAGGTGCCAACCGTTTTGGGATCACTTCCATTCTTTTAGACTGGTCCCCTCGCTACGATATGACCCCGGCTCATCAATGGGAAGTTCCGGACTATGTCATACACGAACCAAAGGAGCTTTTGCCTCTTATCCGGAAGCTGGAGGAACAGTTGAAAGATCAGAAAGAATAGAGAGAGGGTCTGAACATGACGAAAAACGAGAAAACAAAGGAAAAGATGCGGAAAGTGCCCTTTAAGGTGTACATACGAAATACCTGGCAGCTGTACCTAATGCTTCTGATTCCCGTGGTCTACATGCTTTTATTCCGCTATAAGCCCATGGCCGGTAGCGTCATCGCCTTTAAGAAATTTAATGTATTCGCCGGAATCTGGAACAGTCCCTGGGTGGGCCTTGCTAATTTTAAGGAAGCCTTTGGCTCCACAGATTTCTGGAACGCCCTGAAAAACACCCTGATTTTAAACCTTGGGGATCTGATTCTGGGATTTCCCATTCCTTTTCTGATTGCTGTGTTCTTATTTGAGATCAGAAACCTGCACATCAGGAAGATGACCCAGACCATACTTTATCTGCCCAACTTCCTGTCCTGGGTTATTATTGCAGGTATCCTCACACAGCTTTTTCTCCGCCGGACTTGTCAATGACATAATCGGGAAAGCCGGATTTAAGGATGTGAACTTCTTAAGCTCTCCGTTTATCTGGCGGTTTGTCTATTGGTTTGCGGGAATCTGGCAGTCAGCCGGTTATTCCCTGATCATTTATCTGGCCGCCCTTACAGCTACTGACCCATCTCTGGGGGAAGCAGCCTACATCGACGGAGCCACAAGGCTGCAAAGAATCGCTCACGTGACCATACCGCAGATACGGCCGACCATTTCCATCATGCTCATCATGCAGCTGGGAAAAATCGTGTCCATCGACTTTGACCGCCCTTACATGGTGGGAAATACCCTGGTAAAGAGCGCTTCCGATGTAATCAGCACTTATGTTTACAGCGTGGGCCTTCAGGCGGGCCGGTTTGATTTTGCAACTGCCGTAGGACTGTTCCAGTCCGTGGTGGGGATCATCCTGATCCTGTCGGTAAATAAGATTTCCAAAAAGCTGGGAGAGGAGGGAATTATGTAATGGGTGAATTAAAGACCAAAGCGGACCGGCGGTTTCAGCTGTTCTGGAATACGTTCTTTGTTGTGATCAGCATTGTTGCATTGATTCCCATTATCCGAGTGCTGTCCATGTCTTTCAGCTCCAAGGATGCCATATTAGGGGGAAAGGTATTCCTTTATCCCGTACAGTTTACAGCAGAAGCCTATGTCAGGGCTTTTAAAAGCGGAAGCTTTCTGACCTCTTTTGTGTATTCTGTATTTCTGATGCTGGGTTCCACCGCTGTCTGCATCGTCATGACGGTGCTTGCGGCATATCCTCTTTCCAGAAAAGGCTTAAGGGGCAGCACACTCATCATGACCCTGTTCGTCCTGACTATGTATCTGGACCCGGGCATTATTCCGAAATATTTAAACGTAAAGGATTTTAAGCTGATCGACACCGTGTGGGCCCTTATTATTCCTGAGGCCTTAAGCGCTTACAACATGATCATCATGTGCACCGCCTTTAAAGGCCTGGATTCTTCACTGTATGAAGCGGCCAAAATCGACGGCTGCAGCGAGGTGCAGACCCTGCTAAAGGTGGCGCTGCCCCTGGTTTACCCCACATTGGCGACCCTGGCCCTGTTCTATGCAGTGGGCAGGTGGAACCGGTTAAGCGACGTTCTTTATTATGTAAACTCTTCCCGGCTGTACACGGTTCAGATGGTGTTAAAGCAGCTGATTGAGTCCGTGGCCATTTCCCAGCAGGAGGGACTGACCACTCAGCTGGTGGCTGACAACATTAAATCAGCCAGCATCATCATCTCCATGACGCCCATGATCATTGCCTATCCCTTTATCCAGAAGTATTTTACAAAGGGCATCATGCTGGGCGCGGTAAAAGGTTGATTCTGTATTAACAAATAAATGAGAAAAAAGAATGGGAGGTTATTAAAATGAGAAAGAGAAGTTTATTCAGAAGCTGCATGGCAGTTCTTGCTGCGGCGGCTCTGGTGACCGGATGCGGCTCCGGAGGCGGCAAGACCGCCACAACAGCAGGCTCCACGGCAGCAGGCGGGACAGAGGCAAATGCCGGAACCACGGCAGCGGATAAGGGAGAGGAAGTGACCATTAAGGTCATGGTCTGGGACAGAGGCGATGCAGCTCCCGGCACAACGGTGGAAAATAACACCCAGACGGAATGGGTCAAGAAGCAGGTAAAGGATTTATACAACATTAACGTGGAGTACGTTTCTGTGCCAAGATCCTCCTCCGATGATAAGCTGAACATCATGATGTCCGGCGGAAGCGCACCGGATATTGTATTTACCTATGACCAGAGCATTTTTTCCAACTTTGCTTCCAATGGCGGTCTGGCAGATTTAACCCAGGCCTATGAAACCTATGGCCCTGACATTAAAAAATACGTAGCCGACGCCCAGAACATGGGACTGGTGGACGGAAAGCAGTTTGCCATCATGAAGCAGAGAGGTGTGGAGGCCCCCCGCCACACAGCTTACATCCGCAAGGACTGGCTGGATAAGCTGGGAATGGATATGCCAAAGACCAAGGAAGAGCTGGCCGCTTATTTACATGCAGTAAATGATAAGAATCCAGGCGGCGTTGAAAATGTAATTCCATGGGCCATGGCCGGACGCAATGATACGGAAAAATTCTACTTAAACTTTGTGGGTTCTTATGTAAATCTGCCCAGTGACAAGGAGGCCTATGTATATCAGGAAGCCTATACGGCAGTAGCTCCGGGTGCGGTGGACGGAATCAAAAAGCTGAATGAGCTGTATAATAAGGGCCTGATTTCCAAGGATTTTGCTACAGATACCAATGAAGATATCTACAAGGCCCAGGTTACTGCAGGCAATGTAGGCTTCTTCTTAGATGACACAGAGCGCCCCTTTGACTATATTTCCGTTTTAAACCAGTCAGCAGGGGGAGAAACCTTTGTTCCCATCCAGTGCTTTGAACTGGCGGACGGCTCCTACCGGACACCCTTTGAGCCAAGATTCGGCATGTTTATCATGATTCCTAAGACCAGCGAGAAAAAGGTGGACGCCTGCATGAAGTATTTAAACTGGCAGGCAGATCCCAGCGTTGCTGAGAATATTGTATACACAGTGGATCACAAGAGGGATGAAAACGGCGTTCCAATTCCTCTTACGGAAGATGAGCTTTATTCCAAGGGATATCCCAAGACCTGTGATGATTTAAACATCGTCAATCTGGCCATGGATTGGACCACAAAGAAGGATGCCATCGTTTCAAAATGGGAGAAGCAGTATCCTGCAGTAGGACCTCTGGAATGGTTTGACAACTTCTATGACGTCCGTTCTGAAGGCAAATTCCGTTTCCCGACCAACTCCAATATTTCCCAGGCGGAAGCTGATTACGGACAGAATGTGAAAAGCATGATGATCGAATATGTTTACAAGCTGGTAAGCTGTTCACCGGATCAATTTGACAGCTTGCAGCAGACAGAATACAACAACCTTGTAAATGCAGGGCTGCAGAAGATTCTTGACGCAAGAGCGACATATTATGACAGCGTAAAGTAGATTCTATTTGCAAAGCAGCAGGCTGCAGGAAGCCCGTTACAGTTCTTTCTCAACCACATGTGGCTGATGCCGGAAAGCTGTAACGGGCTTTTTCTGCCCTTGAGGCCTAGAGGATGGTCTGAAAACTGACATCACTGCCTCCGTTTTTGCGGAATTCTGAAGGCGACTGGCTGCAGTATTTCTGGAAAATGCGGTTGAACTGGGAAAAGCTTGTAAAGCCGCATTCCTCGGCCAGCTGGGAAATCTTCTTCCTGGTATTTAAAAGCAGGTACTGGACGTTCCTGATCCGGGTCATCTGTATGTACTGGGTCAGGGTATACCCGGTTACATCCTTAAACTGGTGGGACAGATAATAGGGGCTGATGAAGAATTCTCTGGACAGGGAATCTAAGGTCAGCTCTTTGGGATAGTGGCTGTGTATGTAATTGGCAATGGTGTAGATTTTCTGGGAAGCCTCATCCGTTAAGGGCTCATTGGTATAGGTATTGTATGGGGCGAGCTGCCTTAAGGTATACAAAAACTCCACAAACATCCCGTGAACAATCAGGGATTTCAACTCCGGGTCCTCCTCCTGAAAGGAATAGCGGTAAATGCGGTTCAGTTTTTCGTTGATGAGCTGCTGCTGTTCCGAGGGGAAGCGGTAAATGGGAAGAGGCGCATAAAATGGCTCAAAAAGCTTCTGGTAGGTCTCCGGCATTCCCCAGAGGGCAGGCGGATACAGAAAGCTTATGATGAGCCGTTTCCCGGGAGCTCCCTTTGGATACTCGGAGCGGTGAAGAAGAGAGGGGCGCAGCAGCACCAGATCTCCGGCCCGTATGGAGTATGGAATTCCTTCCACCAGATGAACGGCCTTAGGGCTCATTAGAACAAAGATCTCGAAAAAAGAATGAAAATGCTGAAAAGGCATGTTGATATCAAAGGAACGTTCGTCATAGTCAAAATAGTAATAAAGGGAATGCTGGATATCGTTTATGGTAAGACAATGCTTTTTCTTATAAAGTAAGGTGTTGTCAGAATTTATCAAGAGAAACCGCCTTCGTTCTTTTTGCAGCTATTATAGCAGAACATTTACAAGATATGCAATATATTGACGAGAGAAAAGGAAAAATATTGTAAAGATTGCAGAAGCGCTGCCCTAAAATGAGGGGCGGCAGAAGAAAGGAAGTACAGAGAAATGAAATCCCTGAATGAAAAGATAGACCTGCTGGTATCCAGCTTTGAGAAAATCCTGTACGAAGAGGATGACATTTTTTTAGAAAATATGAAGACAAGGAATCTGGCGGGAGACGATAGGGAGCGCTACCGCTACTGGGAATGGACCCAGGGGGTGGGGCTGTTCGGCCTGTGGAAGATTTATAAAGAAACCGGCGACAAAGAGTTCTTAAAAAAGCTGGAACGGTATTATGAAAAGCAGCTTGCCATAGGTCTTCCTGCCCCTAATGTGAACACAACGGCGCCGCTTCTTGCCCTTTCCTACCTGGCAGAAGAAAAGGGCAATGAGACTTATATGGAAATCTGCCGGGAATGGGCCGGGTGGCTGATGGATGGACTTCCAAAAACTGAGGAAGGAGGCTTTCAGCATCTGACCTCAGACACCCTTAATGAACAGGAACTATGGGACGACACCCTGTTTATGGCGGTGCTGTTCCTTGCCCGCATGGGCGTGCTGGAGCATAACCAAAGGTGGCAGGAGGAAGCCGAGTACCAGTTCCTTCTTCATACAAAATACTTAGCGGACCGAAAGTGCGGCCTCTGGTATCACGGATGGACCTTTGACGGAAACCACAACTTTGCGGGAGTCTTCTGGGGCAGGGGAAACAGCTGGATTACCATGGCCATTCCCGAGCTTTTTGAAATCCTGGACTGCGGGGAGTCTGTAAAGCATTTTCTTACGGAAGCGCTGGAAGCGCAGATTAAGGCACTTGCCAAATATCAGGCAGAAAACGGTATGTGGCATACGGTCATCGATGATGATACCTCCTATGTGGAGGCCAGCGGGACCTGCGGGTTTGGCTACGGGATATTAAGGGCGGTTCGTCTGGGGCTTGTGGATCCTGAATATGAAGCCTGCGCCAGAAAGGCACTGGCTCCTGTTATGGATTGTATTGACGGAGACGGAGTGGTGCATCAGGTATCCTACGGCACTCCCATGGGAAGGGAGAGCGTTCAATTTTATAAGGACATTGAGATCAGGCCCATGCCTTACGGACAGGCCATGGCAATGCTGTATTTGCTGGAGGCGTCAAAGGAAAAGTAGCCCTGCATGTTTTTGCAGGAAACCATGGGCGGAATGGAGAAGGCTATGAATCAAAATGGGAATAATAACAATAACAGGGAAATATGGGAAAAGTATAAGCCGGTCATTATGCAGGACAAAAAGGAGCCGTTTAAAATCACTGCCGCAGGCTGCACCGTCTTCCGGGAAACCGGACAAAGCAGTTCTTTTCCGAAACGAAAGATATGGATTGATAAAGAAACCACCGATTACGCGGTTGAGTACGCCATCTGGTATGATTATGATATCCAGCATCTGTATGAGCTGGAGCATGTATGGGTTTATGTAAACTATGATGGAAGCGTTCAGAAAGCGGAAGCCAGCTTCCATGGAAAATATTTAAATGCAGCAGATTTAGATACGGGTCAAGTGACGCTTTGGGGCCATACCCATACCCTGGTTTATGCACAGCCGGGAAAGCATGCCATGCTCTCCGACCCAAGGCTTATCCGGCTGATTCCCGGCTGGCGGGAGAGCTGTCTGGAAGAGGCGGGAAACGGCGGAGTTCTGGTCCAGGATATGTTTGCGGACTGCATCCATACTGACGAAAAGCTTCAGAAAATGACAGAGGCCTATATTAAGGAACAGTTTGGCTTCCGCCCCTCCATGGAGTTCGTTCCGTTTCAGCTGGGGGATATTATGCTTATGACATGGGAAGACCTGGCGGAGACAATTCCCGGGAGGGTAAATTGCCAGATTGACAGGATAAGGGAATTCTTTTGCCGCTCATAATGAAAATGCTGCTGCATATCATATACCATATGCTCCATTTGAAACAGGCGGGAGGCTGAAATGAGTAAAATACTTGATAATAAGTATTACGACCTGATTATCAGTAATTCTTTAGTTCCTATCTATAATACCAGTGATAATATTACACAGATGAATGAACTGCATTCCCTGCTTCACATTCCAATTGATGATAAGGGAGCCTGTGACTTAGGGGAAAATGCCTATCATCTCTTTCCCAATTTATACACCTTAGAAGCTTCCGTCAGCGTGGAAAAATCCGGCATCGGGTCTGTCCAGCAGAGTCCTGGCTTTGGCGTCCGTGGAAGAGGAGTGATTGTGGGTGTGGTTGACACAGGCATTGATTACCGCCATCCGGCATTTATGTTTAACGACAGGACCAGCAGAATCCTTTCCATCTGGGATCAGACTGCCGAAGACGGAACGCCGCCCAGGGGCTTACCCTTTGGCGCCGAATACACAAAGGAGAACATTAACTTTGCATTGCTGTCTGATGATCCCCTGTCCATTGTTCCGGTTGTGGACACCAACCGTCACGGAACCGCCATTGCAAGCATCATGGCCGGACGGCCCAATGAGGAACATTCTTTCAGCGGTGTAGTTCCGGATGCAGATATTTTGGTTGTAAAACTGAAAGAGGCTAAGGATAATTTAAAAAAATTATTTTTTGTTCCTAAAAGCACACTTTGCTACCAGGAGAGTGATATCATCCTGGGAATCCGCTTCCTGGTTACTACAGCTCAAAGGCTGAACCGGCCGATTGCCATATGCATTGCCTTAGGAACAAGCCAGGGAGGCCATGACGGCAGGGGGCCTCTCAGCGACTATTTAGAGCGTCTGGTACAATCTCCCAGAATCGGCGTTGCGCTTTCCGCAGGAAATGAAGGGAACAATTTAAGACATTATTACGGCGATGTTCAGAGCCCTCCCTATATCAGTGAATTTAATCTGAGAGTGGGCAGCTATGATAAACAATTTTCCATGGAAATCTGGCCTTACATGCCCTCAAGGATTTCTATTTCAATTTCAACACCATCACGGGAAACTTCTCAGGTCATTCCTCCTGCACTGGGCGTATGCCAGAAAATCACTTTCCAGTCAAGCCAGGCCACCCTATGGGTAAATAACATCAGTCTTGAACAGCAAACCGGAGACCAGGTGATTATAGTACGATTCGAAAACCCGGACCCGGGAATCTGGTCTTTTCAGATCACCAACTCCGATAACGAGGCCTACGGGTATCACTGTTGGCTGCCGGCCGGAAACTTTATAACCAATGAAACATTTTTCCTTAATGCAGACCCCAATACCACTATAACTTCTCCGGGAAATACCCTTCATCCCCTGACGGTCACCGCCTATAATCAGCTGAACGACACCATTATAAATGAATCCAGCCGGGGATACACAAGGCTGGGGCAGATCAAGCCGGATGTGGCAGCACCGGGCTTTCAGGTCCCCTGCGCCATTCCCGACAACCAGTACGGCACCATAACAGGCACCGGAGCGGCGGCGGCCCATGCAACAGGGGTCCATGCCATGGTTTTAGAGTGGGCCAGCAGCAGGGGAAATTACACTGCCGTCACCGGAAATCAGGCGAACCGTCTGATCATACGGGGAGCCAGAAGAGACAGCGAAGATGCTTATCCCAATAATATTTGGGGGTATGGACAGCTGGATGCGGAAAAAGTGTTTAACCAGCTTGGTGATAATGTGAAAACAGCGGCTCCAGGCACCCCGCAAAATCCTGAAAGTTAAAGGAGTTTGATCAGAGAGTGATAATCTGCATTTTGAAGTTTTGGACAGGAGGGAGGGGTTTCGCTGACCCGCCCTCCTACTTTCTTTCCTCCAATTCTTTCCTGATCCTGGGACTGATTCCCCTGCGCTCCATTTCGGCTATGATTTTTTCGAATTCGTCTGGCGGGGCGGAAGGGACCTCAGCTGATGGACTGGAATCTTCAAACCGGTCAAATTCTTTTGCTGCTCTTTCATCCGACTTTATTTCACTTTTCTTGTTCCATATCCTTTCCCAATAATTCAAATTATCACCTCCATGAAAATTATATAATGGTTACAGTGGGAATGTGGGGAAAAAAGAAAATTTATATGAAGGATGAGGGCCGAAAAAGCGGTTATTATGGGAGCTGAAATGTATGAAAGCAGAAAGAAGAGATCAAACGCGGATCGTGAGCTGAAATTTTCTGAAAGACAGATGAAATAAGGAAGAACAGGACATATAAACATGCCCTGTTCTTCCTTGGAGAGGTTTTCTGTCCCAAGCTTTAGTATACCTTAAATCCGCTGCATAAATCATGGGAATTTTAGCCGGAGAATAGGCCATATGGGAAGTATACCCCATAAAAAGGGAGGAGCCGGCAAGAGGGGGATCCTGCCGGCTATATGAAAAAAAGTTTTATTTAAAAGGTTATTGGCCTCTTTACAGTTATTAATATACAAGGAAAATGTGACGGGAGTTTGATGGAATTGTGAACAGTTTGTGAAAAGAAAACGACCGCCTTGGGGTCATGCCTGCAGACCTGCTTTCCCTTTCCCATACATGCAAACCCGGTTGCGGCCGCTGTTTTTTGCCTGATAAAGTGCCGAATCCGCTTCTGCCAGCATGTCCTCCAGGGAATGAACCGTTCCGGCAGGAGAGTCTGCCATACCGATGCTGACAGTGATGCGGATTTCTTTGTCCTGATAGGGGATGGCAGCATTTTCAATGTCAGCTCTTAATCTTTCCACCACAGGAAAAGCCTGTCCCTCCGAGATCTCATCCAGCAGTACAACGATTTCCTCACCGCCATAACGGCCTGCGATGCCGTACTTCCGGAGGTGGCCTTTTACCATAAGGGCAATGCTTTGCAGCACAGCATCGCCGCAGGAGTGGCCGTAGGTGTCATTTACCATCTTAAAACGGTCAAGATCAATCATCAGCAATGTGTAGGGGCGGTTCTTTGCTTCCCCGGTGTTCAGCATAAAATTGGCAAGATCAAAAAAGGTAGCCCGGTTATAGATATGCATCAGAGGGTCAAAGGTAGCCTTATTATAAAGCCTTTTCAGCTGGTTTTCTTTTTCCGTAATGTCGTGGAACACAATGCAGATGCCGCTGTTTTTTCTGCTTTGCTGAATGGGGGTCTGGGTTATCTTGTAAAACCGCATCTCACCATCTATCTGAAGAGATAATTCACTCTCGCCCTCAAAACGCTTCACCTGTTCCATAGTCTCTCCGGGAAGCAGGCGGTTCAGCTCCGGGAAAAGATTTCTGGCAGCCCTGTTGGCGTCCAGGAAGCCAAAATCCTTGCCGCAGACGATAAACGCATCCGCCATGGATTCAATGATCTGATCCCTTGCCACCGGCACCACATTGAGCAGATTTTGAATCTGGATGGAATAGAGAAGCGGTATGAGTGAAACTGAAACCGCAAGAGGAGGCAAGTCAAGCCGAAGACGATTGTAGGAGAGAATGTGGTAAATGTAGGCTATGAGAGGAATTAAAACCGATGCAAGCAGGCTGATGCTTTGGCGTCTCAGCAGCGGGTTTCCTTTCTTTAAATGACGTAAAATACACCGGATGCTAAAAAAAACCAGCAAAAAGTTATAGGCGTTAGCCAGATAGCTCATGGGTCCTGGAAAGCCCTGGCAGTTGGCAAAATATCCGTTAAAAAAATATTCAATCCTTGTATAATGGAGCCGTACAAGCGGAAATGCCTCAGCGGTAAACATATTGAAAAGAGGCAGAGCAAAAAGCAGGCAGTATTTACGAAGATTGAAACGTTTTTCCCCATAAATGTCACGTATAAAGAGATAATTAAAAACCACGAGGAGCGGCGTCCCCATTTTCTGTACCCGAACCCCTATAAAAGCGGATTCCA
This sequence comes from Lacrimispora sp., assembly GCA_047604985.1. Taxonomy (GTDB): domain Bacteria; phylum Bacillota; class Clostridia; order Lachnospirales; family Lachnospiraceae; genus Lacrimispora. Next base: position 1,801 of record JASGGP010000067.1, on the reverse strand, counting down.
GAGTGGGGGAGGTAATTTCAAGCAGATAGCCCATGGTATAGAGAAAAGTGCAAATGGAAGAGAAAATCAGAAAAAATGCCCGCTCAGAGCTATGGGTTGAGATGGCGCATATCATCAGTATGACGGAAGCCCCTGTTGCGGCCATCATAAATAAAGTGAATATGTTAGGCATTGACTCCCCTCCTTTTTTTAAAATTCCCGGACATTCTGCCCTCCGGACATGAACTGCCATGCGCTAATGGCATACTTGCCGGTGAGGCTGCATCATAAAAAATTGTATCCTTAATTATACCATAAACCGACAAAAAATCCACATGCACTTTCATGGAGCTTCTTAGGAAGAAGTCTGATAAGGTATATTTCATGCTGCATTTTGTGCTCTGCAGTACCATGATTTTGCGGTATTTACCCGATTGATTTTTCAGGAAAGAGATGATATACTAAGTTCAATCTTGATTCTGTGATGATTTATTCAAGTGTCGCAGAAAACGAAAGGAGTTGTTGTTTTATGATGGTCGTTTTTGAGGTGGTCTTCGTCTAAAACAAAATATGGGCAGAGCAATTTTCTTTACGGTGTGCAGACACCTTGCATTGCTGTGCCGTTTAAGTAACCTTTCGTGAATACTGTATATTTCTACGGGCATACGAACAGGTATGCCTGTGTTTATTTTAACACTTCCATTACCTGTGGCGGACCGCAGTTTGCAGCTTTAAGAAGGCTGCTTGCTGCGGTATTTTTATGCCCTTTTTTGTATGCAGATTTATAACGAAAGGAGTTGTTGTCTTATGACTGTTTTGCATGACACTTGTAAAAAATCAATTTTATTGGAGGACAAAAGGATTGAACTTAGTAGATTACGGATTTATACCGTCGATGTTATATTCTGATATGCCGCAGGGCGAAGGATCCGGTATTCCGGCAAGGGTTACCGCTGTTCACAAGGAACGGTATGAGCTTGTCTGTGAATACGGCCCGGTCTTTGGCAGGCTGAAAACAGGCGTTTACTACGCCGATGAAGGAGAGAGCTTCCCCACAACGGGAGATTTCGTGCTGATAAGCTTTAATCAGAGCGGTGACAGCCAAATTATAAAAACATTGCCCCGAAGATCTTTCTTTTCAAGACGTGACCCAACGCCGGGACGGGGGGAACAGGCGGTGGCTGCAAATTTTGATTATGTGTTTATCATACAATCTCTCAACTTCGATTTTAACCCAAAGCGAATGGAACGCTATGTTACGCTGGCATGGCAGTCGGGAGCAACACCGGTGCTTATTCTGACAAAGGCTGACCTGGTCGAGGATTTCTCCGGGCAAATGGGTGCGGCTGAAAAGGTCGCGCCCGGTATCGGTATATATGCCGTCAGCGCAGTGAGAGGAGCCGGGCTTGATGCACTGAAGGATTATCTCGAGCCGGGAAAAACCGTTGTATTCCTCGGCTCGTCAGGCGTCGGAAAATCAAGCCTTGTCAATGCACTGGCAGGCCGGGATATCATGTCGGTAAACGATATACGGGAAGACGACAGTAAAGGCCGCCACACCACCACCCACAGGCAGCTTATCATGCTTGACAGTGGCGTGATGATTATCGACACTCCAGGCATGAGGGAGCTTGGCATGTGGGACGTAAGCCAAGGACTGGGTGAAGCGTTCGGCGATGTGGAGCAGTATTTTGGAATGTGCAAATTTAACGACTGCAAACATCAGACCGAACCCGGCTGTGCTGTCAAAGCCGCCATTGAGAACGGAGATCTGCCCATTGAGAGATGGAACAGCTATTTAAATCTTAAGCGCGAGGCTGAA
>JASGGP010000066.1:0-17410 GCA_047604985.1 Lacrimispora sp. | reverse complement strand
ACTGGCGGTTACAGGCTGCAGCGGAGGTTCTACCTCACAGACCCAGGCAGCTTCCTCACAGGCAGCAGCGGGCGGAAAGGAAACAGCCGGCGGAGAGACGACTGCTCCGGCAGGAGGCGGGGAGGCCCAGACAGTCACCTTTTGGTACAACAACACAGGAGATGAAGCAGCTATTTACGAGAAAGCCATCAGTGAATACAATGCATCCCAGAGTAAGTACAAGGTGGAAGGCTTAAGCGTTACAGATGCACAGAAGGTAATCGTAGCAATGAGCAGCAACGAATCTCCTGACGTTATCAAGGTGAGCAACCAGACTGTGGTGCAGTATCAGAAGAACGGCCTGCTGGAAAACTTACAGCCATATGCGGATAAGGACTCCTTTGACTCCTCCATTTATTCCGAGCAGTCGGTAAAGGCCAATACCATTGACAACAACATTTACGCACTTCCTCTTGATGCATACACCATCCAGATGTATTACAACAAGGATTTGTTAAAAGAAGCCGGTTACACAGAGCCCCCGAAAACCATGGAAGAGATGTATGAAATGGCGGTAAAGGCAACAAAGGTGGACGGCAGCGGAAACATTGAAGTTCTTGGATATCCCTTATTCCCATACGCATCAGCCAGACAGGAGCTGATTTACGGCTTTGGCGGAAGATGGTGGGATGAAAACTCCAAGCCTACTCCGGACAACGCAGGCATCTTAGACAGCCTTAACATGAACGTAAAGTACAGAGACCAGTTCGGCGGCAAGGCTCTTGACGGCTTTATCGGCACTGCAAATACCAACCGTTACACCGAGCAGGATATGTTCTTCCAGGGGAAACAGCTGTTCCGTCTTGACGGCTCCTGGCTGCCTACTATGATGAAGAACTTTAATTCCACCGTTAACTACGGCATTGCCCTGATTCCCGGAACAGAGGCCCATCCGGAATACAGAGGAACCAGCCGTTATGAGACAGACTCCGTAGCAGTTCCGGCAATGGCCAAGAGCAAAGACGGAGCATGGGATTTCACCAAATGGCTCTGCAGCCAGGAAGGTGCTAAGATCATTGACCTTGGAACAGGAAATCTTCCTGCTGTAAAGGCTTTATACGATGATGCCGATATCAAGGCAGTTCCCGGATTTACAGAATTTATTGACGCCTTAAAAGAGGAAAAGGGTATTCAGTATCCGGCAATGGCAGATTTTGATGAATACGTTTCCATGATTAATGCTTCATTGGATACCGTATACTCAGGTGCGAAGACTCCTGATGAGGCTTTAAAAGCACTTGCAGACCAGAGTGCAAATTTAAAATAACAATTCGCTTATTAAGGGCGCTGTAAGCAGAAATCTGCATATTGCAGTGCCCTAATCTTAATATTTGAGAGGGGAAAAGGAATGAAGGGACGAAATAGAACGCAGCGGAATTTTATCAATGGGCTGTTGTTTTCATCCCCGTGGATTCTGGGGTTTTTAGCTTTCAGCGTTTATCCGCTGATAAGCTCGTTGTATTACAGCTTCACAAAATTCAATGCTGTAACAACGCCTCAATGGGTGGGACTTGACAATTTCAAGGACATTTTCAGTGATCCGCTGGTTTGGAAAAGCCTTGGAAATACCTTATTTATGGCATTTGTATCTGCGCCGATCAACCTATTTGTGGCGCTGCTTTTAGCCAGTATTGTGTGCGCCGAATTTAAGGGGCGGGGGTTTGTCAGGACCGCATTTTTCCTGCCTTCTGTAATTCCTATGATCGCGGCTACCATGGTATGGATCTGGATGTTTGATCCAACCTATGGCTACATTAACAATGTGCTCAGCTGGTTTGGAATTACCGGGCCGTCCTGGCTTATGGATGCCCATTATACCAAGTGGGCCCTGGTTCTCATGGGAACCTGGAATACGGGAACCATGATGTTGGTATGTATGTCCGCTCTTCAATCCGTTCCGAGAAGCTATTATGAGTCGGCTGAAATTGACGGCGCCGGCAGAATTGAGCGGTTTTTCTACATTACCATCCCATGTATTGCCCATGTACTGGTATATCAGGCTATCTTAAGCCTTATTAACGCATTTCAGTATTTCCAGCAGGTATACATCATTATTACGGCAAATGCCGGAGTCAAGGGCGGAAGTGCGGCAGGAGGCCCTGAGAACTCCATTCTCATGTATCCTCTGTACGTGTTCCACAATGCATTTACTTATTTAAAAATGGGTAAAGCCTCGGCCATGGCATGGATGCTGTTTATTATTGTTGCTGCCTTGACGGTTATAATGACAAAGGTAACCAGGAAAACAACTGAGAATGCGGGAGGTGAATAAGCATGAAGAAAATTTTAGGCAAGGTTTTGTTTTTTGCTGTGGTTGCCGTGCTGGCTTTGATTTTCATATCCCCTTTTATGGTAATGGCCCTCACTTCCTTTAAGACCAACAGTGACGCATTTACCATTCCGGTAAAGCTGTTTCCGCGCCAGTGGGTGACGGGAAACTATCCGGCGGCCTTTGCCGCAATTCCATATTTTAAGTATATGGGAAATACGGTATTCATCACGGTCATATCCCTTGTGGGCCAGCTGCTGGTCACGCCCATGATTGCTTATTCTCTGGCAAAAATCAAATGGAAAGGCGCGGACATTATTTCAGGACTGGTCATGGCTACCATGATGATACCAATTACCGTTACCATGGTGCCTTTGTATAAGATCTATTCCAAGCTGGGCCTTACCAATACATACATTCCCCTGATTCTGCCTGCGTTCTTTGGAAAAGCCTATTATATCGTCATTGTCCGGCAGTTTTTTGCAGGCATTCCAAACAGCCTGATCGAGGCGGGAGAAATCGACGGAGCTACGGAATTCCAGCGCTATTATAAAATCGCGCTTCCTCTCTGCAAACCGGCTTTGACCACCATCGGCATATACGCCTTTTTAGATGCGTGGAGTGATTACCTATATCCCCTGATTTTTATCACAAAGCCAGGCATGTATACGCTATCCCTGGGGCTCCAGCAGTATATGAGCGAGTATTCCATAGACTGGGCAAGGCTGATGGCGGCGGCGGTTGTATTTGTTCTTCCTGTCATCGTCTGCTTTGCGATTTTCCAGAGAAACTTTGTGGAGGGAATTGCAACCAGCGGTTTAAAGGCGTAGAAGACAGGTGGGACTATGAGAAAAACACAATCATTAAACGGAATTTGGGAATGGAGCCCTGAAGGAGCTTCTGATAATACTGTATACACAGGAGAAGTTCCGGGAACAGTGATCAGCCATATGCTTCAAAATAAGCTGATCGGGGACCCTTATTGGAGATGCAACGAGTATGCTGTCCGGGAGCTGATGGGAAAGGATTATCTTTATGGGAGAAGCTTTTCTGTGTCAGAGGAGGATCTGGAGTTTTTCGGTGCAGAGCTTGTCTGCGCCGGAATTGATACCATTGCTTCCATCCGCATCAACGGCTGCCTGGCAGCGGAGACAAGGGATATGCATAGAACCTACCGTTTCCCTGTAAAGGAATACTTGAGGGCAGGAGAAAACCGGATAGAGGTTTTATTTCATTCTCCCCTGGAGTTTGTGAGGAAAGAGGATGAAGAAAATGATATTTTCTATGCCTCCACCGGCTGTATCCACGGAAATGCGGCTCTCCGCAAAGCCCATTACATGTTTGGATGGGACTGGGGTCCCCAGCTTCCGGATATGGGGATCTTCCGCGATATAGCCATCGAATATTTCAGCGAAGCAAAGATTAAGGATGTCCATATCCGGCAGGAGCATGGAAGAGACGGCAGCATAGGGCTGAACTTTGAAGTGAAAATAAATCATTTTTCCTCTCATAGGGAAAGCGGGAAGTCATGGTTTACGGAGACTGAAATAGCAGACCCGGAGGGCAGGACTATATCCAAAAAGGTCCGCAGCGCCGGGGAATGCCAATTTGAAGAGGTCATACCCGGGCCACGGCTGTGGTGGCCCAACGGCCTGGGAGAGCACCCCTTATATAAGGTGAATCTGCGGCTGCTTGATGAAGCGGGAACCTGCCATGATTCCTACGAGTGCCGCATCGGCCTTCGGACGGTGACCGTGAGCAGGGATGAAAATGAATTCGGAAACGAATTTGCCATTACGGTCAACGGGATAAAGATATTTGCCATGGGTGCAAATTATATTCCGGAAGACAATCTTTTAACAAGGGTTACAGAGGAAAGAACCGGACGGCTGATTGAGGACTGTGCCGCCGCAAATTTCAACTGTTTAAGAGTCTGGGGCGGAGGCTATTACCCCGACGATTATTTCTATGACAAGTGCGATGAGGAAGGAATTTTAGTCTGGCAGGACCTGATGTTCGGCTGCAATGTCTATGCCTTAAACGACAGCTTTGAAGAGGATATTGTGGAAGAAACAAAGGACAATGTCCGCCGTCTGCGGCATCATGCCTGTCTGGCCCTATGGTGCGGAAACAATGAAATGGAATGGGGCTGGGCCGATGAGTGGGCCCGGCTGAAAGGCCATCATCCCAGATATAAGGCGGATTATACGAAGATCTTTGAATATATTCTTCCCCGTGTGTTAAAGGATTGTGATGATACCACCTTTTACTGGCCATCCTCTCCCTCTTCAGGAGGGGCATTTGACAATCCAAACGCTATCAACCGGGGGGATCAGCACTACTGGGAGGTCTGGCATTCCGGAAAGCCATTTACAGAATATGGGGATTTCAGCTTTTGCTCGGAATACGGTTTCCAATCCTTTCCCCACAGCAAAACCATAGCCTCCTTTACCTTAGAACAGGACCGGAATATTTTCAGCAGAGTCATGGAATCCCATCAGAAAAACCCGGCTGCCAACGGAAAAATATTAAACTATATAGCGGATTACTTCCTTTATCCAAAGGATATGGATTTCCTGGCATACATTTCCCAGATCCTGCAGCTGAAAGCCATTGAGTATGGCGTGGAGCACTGGAGAAGAAAAAGGGGACAGTGCATGGGCTCTCTCTACTGGCAGCTGGGTGACTGCTGGCCGGTGGCATCCTGGGCCAGCATTGACTATTACGGACGTTGGAAAGCCCTTCATTACGGAGCCCGCAGGTTTTACTCTCCCCTTACTATCTCCATTGGGGAAGAAAAGGAACTGTCTCCCCATGTTTCCTATTACGTTCATAATGATACCAGAGAGGAAGAAGAGTGCAGAACGGAAATTCTGTTAAAGGACAGTGAGTTCCGGGTGTTATGGGAAGAGGAATGGACGGGTTCCGTCCCCGCTCTGTCGGTATTAAAATGTAAGGAAGCTGATTTTTCCAAATGGCTGTATGACGAAACCCTTTGTTCCTCTGTTTTTTCTTCTCTCCGGTTATACAGGGGAGATGAGCTGCTTACAGAGCGGACAATGCTGTTTGTAAAGCCAAAGCATTTTGATTACAGCTCCCCGGCTTATGAGGTTTCGGTTTCGGAGTCAGAGCAGGGCTTTGATATAACGGTGAAGGCTTCCTGCTTCTGCCAGTATGTGGAGCTTTACTTTAAGGATTTTGATGTTATTTTCTCTGATAATTTTTTTGATATTACATCGCCGGAAGGAGTTACGGTCCATGTAAACAAAATAGATTTTAAAGACCATATGACCGCGGACCGGGTGAAAGAAAACCTGGTGGTGAGAAGTGTGGCAGACAGCTATTGAGGCTGAGGAAGGAGGAGAAATGGGACTTACACAGGAACAGATACAGCAGCTGGAAACGCCCTGTCTTGTAATTGATATGGATTTAACGGAAAAAAATATAAGGCGGATGCAGGAAGAAGCCGACAAGGCCGGCTGCCGGCTGCGCCCCCATATTAAGACTCATAAAATGCCCTTATTTGCCGAAATGCAGATAAAGGCCGGTGCAAGCGGAATTACCTGCGCCAAGGTGAGCGAAGCCGAGGTCATGGCTGACGGAGGAATTGAGGATATTTTCATCGCCTATCCCATGATCGGAAATTTCCGCAGACAGAGGGCAATTGAGCTGGCGAAAAGGATCAAAAGGCTTATTCTGGCGGTCGACAGCCTGGAAGGGGCAAAGGCTCTGGATCAGGCGGCCTCCGAACAGGATGTGGTTCTGGAGGTCCGCATGGAAATCGACACAGGTGCCGGGCGCACAGGAGTGCCCATGGACCGGGCAGCAGAGCTGGCCCTGGCCCTTAAGCAGATGAAGCATTTAAAGCTGACGGGTATTTATACCTTTAAGAGCCTGGTCCTGTCAGGAAAGCCTACGGAAGATAATCTGCTGGCCGCCCGGGAGGAAGGTCAGATGATGGCCGAAACTGCCGAAATGCTTAAAAATGCGGGAGTCGATATCCAGGACATCAGCGCCGGGTCCACCCCCACCGGCATCCAGGTGGTCCAGACAGGAATGGTAAATGAAATCCGCCCGGGCACCTACATCTTTAATGATTTTATGCTGACAAAGGAAAAGGCTGCCCATATGGATGAAATTGCCGTCCGGTTCTATGCCACCGTAGTTAGCTGCAATCATGGGTCATATGCCGTGATAGACGGAGGCACCAAATGCTTTCCAACGGATGCGGTTCCGGGACAGCCGCCGTTTTACTATCCGGGATACGCGGCGGTGGAAGGGGATGACAACTTGAAGCTTTCAAGGATGAATGAAGAACATGGGATACTTACTGCCGTAAACGGGGAGACCGGACTCCATGTGGGCCAGGTGCTTTCCCTGATTCCCATCCATGTATGTACGGCTGTCAATATGCAGAACTCCGTTTATATCCTGGAAAACGGTTCTCTCAGAAAACAAAAGGTGGACGCCAGAGGGATGCTGATATGAGGTACACCATAATTAAAAACGGATTGATTTATGACGGAAGCGGGAATTCCCCGTTTCAGGGCGACATTCTTATAGAGGGAGAAAAAATCCTCGAAATCGCTCCCCATATTGAGAAAGAGGAGGCCCAGGTAATTGATGCCTCAGGGAAAGCGGTAACGCCCGGTTTCATCGACATTCACCGTCACTGTGATATTGCGCCCTTTACCAATCCTCATTTTGGGGAAATAGAGCTGGCCCAGGGCATAACCACCACCTTTGTGGGAAACTGCGGCCTTGCACCTGTGCCGTCGGTTCCTTTATGGAGAAAGGAATTATACGATTACTTAGAACCGGTAATCGGAAAGATGCCGGAAGATCTGGCCTTTGAAACATATGAGGATTACAGCAATGCCCTGGAAGCGGCAGACCTTCCAATCAACATGGGATTTTTCGCGGCTTCGGACAGCATTAAGGTGGCTTTGAAAGGATTTGGAAGCAAGGCCTATACGGAAGAAGAGCTGGCAAAGGCCCAGGAATATGTGAAGAGCGCAATGGACCAGGGCGCTTTTGGAGTTACGCTGGGAATCATGTACCAGCCTGAATGCTATTCCAACCGGGAAGAGCTTGAGGCAGTTGTAAAGGCGGCTGCCGGAAGCGGCGCCGCTGCTGGAACAGATCCGGCGCGAAGAGGGCGACAGCCTGGTGGAGTCGGTGGAAGAAGTGATTGACGTGGCGGCAAAGGCAGGAGTTCCTTTAAATATCAGCCATTTGAAGTCAACAGGAATCAGAAACTGGAATTCCAGGATATTTGAGGCCATTGCCAGGATTGAGGAGGCGAGGAAAGCAGGGCAGGATGTTACCGCAGATTTTTATCCCTATGACGGCGGTTCCACCACCCTTCAGTCCCTGCTCCCGCCAACCGTTATGGAAGAATCCAGAGGGGCTGTAAATTTATCAGGGCCGGGGGAAAGAAGGCTGAGGACAGAACTTTGTAAGGTCACCAGGGCTGGGACAATATGTCGGAAAGCATTGGCTGGGACCGGATCATCATCAGCTCCGTTACCCTTGAGAAAAATAGTTTTATGCAGGGGCAGACAATCGGCGCTCTGGCGGAAACGCTGGACTACGAGGAGCCCTCCGATCTTGTGGCCGATTTACTTGTGGAGGAAAAGGGGAAAGTGGGAATTATCGTCCTGAGCATGTCCATAGAGGATGTGGATGCAGTGGCCCGGCTTCCTTTTACCATGCTGATTTCCGATTCCCTTTACGGCGGCGGCGAAAAGAATGCCCATCCCCGCCTTCTTGGGACTACAGCCCGGTTTTTAAATAATTTTGTCATAAAGCGCAGGGTTCTGCCCATGGAAGATGCCATCCGCAAGATGACTTATCTGCCTGCAGAGCGGATGGGACTTAAGGACAGAGGACTTTTAAGGCAGGGGTATCAGGCAGATGTGCTGGTATTTCAGCCGGAGGAATTTTTAGATCACGCAGATTACACCGGAAATCACGGCCAATGTACGGGCATGGACCTGGTGTTCCTGGGAGGAAAACAGGTATTGTCAGACGGGCGTCTTGTGGACCGCGCCGGTGGAAGGCTGTTAAAAAAGGGCTTATAATTAAACAGAAAGAAGGAAGCAGACATGAATATTTATGAAAAACTGAAAGAACTTAATTTGGAAATCCCGGCGGCTCCACCCAAAGGCGGAGTATATTCTCCATGTCAGGAATTCGGAAGCAACCTGGTATATGTGTCAGGCTGCGGCCCCGTGACCGGAGAAGAAAAGGTGACCGGGAAGCTGGGAAATGAATTTACCACAGAAGAGGGAAAGGTACTTTCCAGAAATGCCATGTTAAATGTTCTTGCAGTGCTGCAGGATAAAATCGGAGATTTGAACAAGGTAAAGCGCGGGATCAAAATTCTAACCTTTGTGGCATGTGCAGATACCTTTTATGAGCAGCCCGCAGTGGCCAACGGAGGAAGTGAATTGCTGGCAGAGCTTTTCGGCCGGGAAAATGTACCGGCCCGTTCCGCCATCGGCGTCAACGTGCTGCCCGGAAATATTCCTGTTGAGACGGAAGCCATATTTGAAATCGAAGAATAATCTTTTAGGCGGGTGATAAAAATGGAACGGCAGTTTGAAAAAAATCTGATAGAATCGTTATATGTACATTTTCCCTTAAAACCGGAACATGACCGGAGTATGGAAACCCACAATTTAAAAAAGCCGGTTTTGTCCGCCGTGAGCCTGTGGGACGGAACCAGCTTAGAGCCATGGAGCTTTGACGGCGAGGGAGAATGCCGGATAGAGGAAAAGGGCATTTTAAACCTGGAAACAAAAGCCAGGGCAGACCAATGGCCGGAGGATGAAGTCCGGGCAAACGATGCGGCAGCAGGGCTTTACGCCACCTTTGGAAGCTATATTGCAAGGCTGAATGTAAAGGGCCTTGCCCTGGGAAAGGGGAACCGGATATGGTTTAAAATCCGTCCTATCTGCCCCGGTCTTCACAGCCCTATTGTGCGGGTGGGCTTTGTAAATAACGGAACAATCAAAATACCGGATGTTTATTCCAGAGAAGGCTTTAATGCCATCAATTTAAAAAATAATGAATGGAATACCTGCACCTGGGAAATTGATTCCATTGCCCATGATGCGGTCGAGGAGATTTCATTTAATATTCACCGCTACGGCAAGGAAGTGAGCACCGGAATGATTAAGGTACAGCTCTGGATGGGTGGTGAATTGAAGTGTCCACGGCTGGAGTGCGGGGAAGAGGAAGGGTATTTCTACCACAACTACAAAAAAAGTGCATCGCCAAGCGGGAAGTGTTTGAAATCTTGAGGGAAGAAGACCGTTCAGAAGCACACTGCTCAGAAAGAACCTCTTCCAGCCAGGATTCCGGTGAAACGGTGGCATACCGGGGGGAGGTTAAGCGGGTGGAAAACCATCTGGGAAGCTTCGGGGTGCTGGATTTTTCCGAGGTGAAAACCGAAGGCGCTTACAGAATCCGTTTTGGAAATACGGTGAGCCAGCGCTTTACCATAGGAAATGACATACTGGAAAGTTCCCTGTGGAAGCTGATTAACTTTCTGTATTGTGAACGCTGCGGCTATCCTGTTCCCAATTGTCATGGAACCTGCCATCAGGATGTAATCGCAGAGCACAATGGGGTGAAGCTGGTTATGGGAGGCTGGCACGACGCGGCAGACGTTTCCGAGAGACCATGCAGACGGCGGAGATCCTGGATTCCGTAATTTCTTCCGCAGGGAAGTGAAAGATTCCAATCCAATGCTTTGCAGGTGATGGAAGAAGCCAACTGGGGACTGGATTTGTGCTTCGCATGCGGTTTGGAGACGGATACAGGGCCTCCCATGCAGCCATCCGCAGATGGACCGACAATTTAATTGGAAATATGGACGACTGTGAAGCAGATGTCCACAACCGTTCCTTTGAAAACTTTGTTTTTGCCGCAGTAGAAGCCGGAGCAGGGGAAGCCTTTAAGGACATGGACCGGGAGCTGGCATGGAAATGCGTGGATGCGGCAAAGGAAGACTTCCGCTTTGCTCATGAGCGGTTTCAGGAAGTGGGAGTGGAAGGACCTTATCATTTGCTGGAACATACGGCAGGCTCCAGCCGTTCCCAGTACTATGCCGTTGCGGCATGGGCAGCGGCCAGAATCTATAAAATCACCGGAGACAGCTATTTTTACGACCGCGCTGCAGAGTATGGGGATCAGGTGGTTTCCTGCCAGGAAAACAGGGATGACTTACCCATGAAGGGATTTTTCTACCGGGATGAGGAAAAGACACATATCGTGCATTTTTCCCATCAGGCAAGGGATCAGGTGTTTGCCATGGCTCTGGCAGAGGTATGCGGTTCCCTTGCAGACCATGAAAACAAGGCTGTGTGGGAAGAAAGCTTAAAGCTTCATGGGGAATATTTAAAAGGCCTTCAGAAATATACGGCTCCCTATGGCATGCTGCCGGCCGGAATTCATCACATCAGCGAGGCAGAGGACCGGGAAGCTTTCCATGTGGTCCATCCGAAAGTTGATTATGAAAGAGAGCGGATCAATTACGTGGAGCAGTTAAAGCAGGGCATTGACTTAGGAGGCGGATATTATATAAGAACCTTCCCGGTGTGGTTCTCCTACCGGGGGAATTCAGCCATCCAGCTGTCCATGGGAAAAGCGGCCTCCGTCATAGGAACCTATTTCAAAGACGAAGAACTGATTGATATTGCCAGAGAGCAGCTTTACTGGACTCTGGGAAAGAATCCATTCGGCCAGTCTCTCATTTACGGGGAAGGAAACCATTACGGCCAGGAGTATACGGCTCTTTTGGGTGAAACCGTGGGAGAGATGCCGGTGGGCGTCCAGACCAGGGGAAATGAAGATCTTCCCTACTGGCCCCAGGCCAACATTGCCACCTACAGAGAGGTATGGACAACGCCGCCGGGACGTTTTATGTGGATTGCCGCCGATTTAATTTAAAGGCCGGATAAAATATATTTTATTTTACATGAAAAACAGAGGGGTGTCCTGAAATGGTTTTTACAGCCGGTTCAGGGCACTTTTTCCTTTTGTTTTCCCGAACAAACGTTTGCAATGGGGACAAAAGTATGCTATAATGGAGAAAATCGGTTGCTAAGTAATTTAAGTGCGGGCCAGATATGGTCCGCACTCCATATTTTATATTCAGGATTTTAGTTTATTACAGGAGTACATTATGGCAAAACAGTATATCAAGATAAGAGGTGCCAATGAGCACAACTTAAAGAACATTTCCGTAGATATTCCGAGGAATGAGCTGGTTGTTCTTACCGGCTTAAGCGGATCAGGAAAATCTTCCCTGGCCTTTGATACCATTTATGCCGAAGGGCAGAGACGTTATATGGAATCTCTTTCCTCCTATGCCCGTCGTTCCTGGCAGATGGAGAAGCCGGAGGAGAAAGCATTGAAGGGCTCTCCCGGCGATTTCCATTGACCAGAAATCAACCAACCGCAACCCCCGTTCCACGGTGGGAACGGTGACAGAGATTTACGATTATATGAGGCTTCTCTATGCCAGGATCGGCATTCCCCACTGTCCAAAGTGCGGACGGGAGATCAAGAAGCAGACCATCGACCAGATGGTGGACCAGCTTATGGAGCTGCCGGAGCGGACCAGAATCCAGCTTTTGGCCCCGGTGGTCCGCGGACGGAAAGGGGAGCACGCCAAGGTCCTGGAGCACGCCAGAAAAAGCGGCTATGTAAGGGTCCGCATTGACGGAAACCTTTATGAGCTTTCCGAAGAGATTAAGCTGGATAAGAATATCAAGCATAACATAGAAATCGTTGTAGACCGCCTTTCCATCCGGGAAGGCATTGAAAAGCGTCTGACAGATTCCATCGAGACGGTTATGGAGCTGGCAAACGGACTGATGACCGTAGATGTGGTTGACGGACAGTCCATTAATTTCAGCCAGAGCTTTTCCTGTCCCGACTGCGGCATCAGCATCGACGAAGTGGAGCCCAGAAGCTTTTCCTTTAACAATCCTTTCGGCGCCTGTCCCGAGTGCTTCGGCCTTGGCTATAAGATGGAATTCGACGAAGATTTAATGATCCCTGACAAAAGCTTAAGCATTGAGCAGGGAGCCATTGTGGTAATGGGCTGGCAGTCCTGTACCGATAAGGGCAGCTATACCCGGGCCATTTTAGAGGCTTTATCCAAGGAATACAAATTCCGCCTGGATACCCCCTTTGAGGACTATCCAAAGGAAGTCCACGATATCTTAATTCACGGAACCGGCGGAAAGGTCCTCAAGGTCCATTACAAGGGCCAGCGGGGAGAAGGAGTCTATGACGTGGCTTTTGAAGGCCTGGTTCAGAACGTTGCCCGCAGATACCGGGAGACCTTTTCCGAGGCTTCAAAGGCGGAGTATGAGACTTTTATGCGTATCACCCCATGTCCGGCCTGCGGAGGCATGAGGCTGAAAAAGGAGTCCCTGGCTGTAACAGTAGGGGATAAGAACATATACGAAGCAACCAACATGTCCATTACCCAGTCCCGCGAATTTATGGACCAGATGGTGCTGACTCCTATGCAGCACGCCATCGGCGACCAGATTTTAAAAGAGATCCGGCCAGGATTTCCTTTCTTATTGATGTGGGCCTTGATTATCTGACCCTGAGCCGGGCTACCGGAACTTTGTCCGGCGGAGAGGCCCAGAGAATCCGTCTGGCCACCCAGATTGGCTCCGGGCTGGTAGGCGTGGCTTATATTTTGGACGAGCCCAGCATCGGCCTTCACCAGAGGGATAACAGCAAGCTGTTAAAGACGCTATTGCACCTCCGGGACCTGGGAAACAGCGTGCTTGTGGTAGAGCACGATGAAGATACCATGATGGCTGCGGATTATATTGTGGATATCGGTCCGGGTGCGGGAGAGCACGGTGGAAATGTAGTAGCCGTGGGAAATGCCAAACAGATTATGAAGAATAAGGATTCCATCACAGGAGCCTATTTAAGCGGAAGAATAAAAATTCCGGTTCCAAAAGAAAGAAGACAGCCCACCGGATATTTAAAGGTGAAAGGCGCGTCGGAAAACAACTTAAAGAACATTGACGTGGAATTTCCACTGGGAGTCATGACCTGCGTAACCGGTGTATCCGGTTCCGGCAAAAGCTCTCTGGTCAACGAAATCCTTTATAAATCCCTGGCAAAGAAGTTAAACCGGGCCAGAATCATTCCCGGAAAGCACAAAGGGATCGACGGCGTGGAGCAGCTGGACAAGATTATCGCCATTGACCAGTCCCCCATCGGCCGTACTCCAAGATCCAACCCTGCCACCTATACAGGGGTATTTGATCTGATCCGGGATTTGTTCGCTTCCACCCCGGACTCAAAGGCAAAGGGATATTCCAAGGGCCGTTTCAGCTTTAATGTAAAGGGCGGCCGGTGCGAGGCCTGCAGCGGCGACGGAATCATTAAGATTGAGATGCACTTTCTTCCCGACGTCTACGTTCCCTGCGAGGTCTGCGGCGGAAAACGGTATAACCGGGAAACCCTGGATGTGAAATATAAGGGAAAAAACATTTATGATGTACTGAATATGACCGTAGAAGAGGCCTTAAAATTCTTTGAAAATGTTCCTTCTATTGCCAGAAAGATTGCAACCCTCGACGATGTGGGACTTTCCTATATCAGACTGGGACAGCCCTCCACGGAGCTTTCCGGCGGCGAGGCTCAAAGAATCAAGCTGGCTACAGAACTTAGCAAGCGGGGAACAGGCAAGACCATCTACGTTCTGGACGAGCCGACCACAGGACTTCACTTTGCTGATGTCCACAAGCTGATCGATATTCTTCGGAAGCTGTCGGAAGGCGGAAATACGGTGGTGGTCATTGAACATAACCTGGATGTGATCAAAACTGCTGATTATCTCATTGACATCGGCCCCGAAGGCGGCGATAAAGGCGGTACGGTGATTGCCCAGGGTACACCGGAAGAGGTGGCGAAGAATCCAGCCTCTTATACGGGGTATTATATAAAGAAATACCTGGAGTAGAATATCCGGGAAAGCCGGTAAGAAGCCGGGGATTTGAGGAAAGAGATCTTGGCGCTGCGCTGAAGATCCAGCTGGGGATTGCAGAAAAACACTCATGTAAAAAAATTGAAAATTCCGCATTTCGCAAAAAGCTGCCTGGTTTAAGGAATGGCAGATGAGCGATATGGGGAATTTTCCTGCATTTATCATAGTATGGAGAATCCGGGAAAGCAGGTAAAACGCCGGTAATAATAAGTGATTTATAATAAGTAATTTATAATAAGTAATTTATTTAAACGAATTCTAAAATTGTTTTCCGGAAAATCTATAGAAAATTTCTTGAAGAGGAAAGGCCGGCAGAGGAGAGGTCCTGCCGGCCCCATGAAAAAGTATTATGAGAAAAGGTTTATCACTTGTTTACGAATGTAATCATAGCTGTTCTTTGTGATAAATGCTTGATAAAAATGTGAAGAAGCAGTGAAAAGAGAGAGGAAAAAGAAAGCGAAAAAGGATTCTGTCCACTTGATGCGAAAATATGAGTGGATTTGACCTGTACTTGCAATCTTCGACATCTTTTTCAGGAAAACCAGAAAATACTTGTCAAGCTATTGGAAGTAGAATATAATAAAATCCAAAGCGCTTTTTGTTAAAGAACATATTAGGAGGAATATCCGTGAATAGAGAAATGATTATTGTCCTGGATTTCGGCGGACAGTACAACCAGCTGATTGCCAGAAGGGTCAGGGAATGCAATGTTTACTGTGAGGTCCATCCTTATACACTGTCTCTGGACAAGATTAAGGAAATGAATCCAAAGGGAATCATTTTCACAGGCGGCCCAAACAGTGTATATAAGGACGAATCTCCCCGCTGTGAGAAAGAAATCTTTGATATGGGAATCCCGATTCTGGGAATCTGCTATGGCTCCCAGTTAATGGCATATATGCTTGGCGGCAAGGTTTCCACAGCTCCTGTCAGTGAATACGGCAAGACTGAGGTCGACGTGGAAGCTGACAGCAGGATTTTAGAGAATGTAAGCTCAAAGACGATCTGCTGGATGAGCCACACGGATTATATAGAAAAAGCGCCGGAAGGTTTTCACATTACCGCACATACTTCGGCTTGTCCGGTTGCCGGAATGGAATGCGAGGAGCGGGGCCTTTATGCGGTACAGTTCCATCCAGAGGTTATGCATACCCAGGAA
The DNA here is from genome assembly GCA_047604985.1 of Lacrimispora sp. Classification (GTDB taxonomy): domain Bacteria; phylum Bacillota; class Clostridia; order Lachnospirales; family Lachnospiraceae; genus Lacrimispora. Next base: position 1,906 of record JASGGP010000066.1, on the reverse strand, counting down.
GGTACGAAAATGCTTTCCAATTTCGTTTTCAATGTCTGCGGATGCTCCGGTGACTGGAAAATGGATTCTTTCGTGGAATCCTCCATTCAGGCAATCCGCGAAAAGATCGGAACAGGCAAGGTGCTTTGTGCATTATCCGGCGGTGTTGATTCTTCCGTAGCAGCCGTTATGCTGGCCAAAGCGGTTGGAAAGCAGCTCACCTGCGTATTTGTAGATCACGGTCTGCTCCGCAAAAACGAGGGCGACGAGGTGGAAGCCGTATTTGGACCGGACGGCCCTTATGACCTTAATTTCATCCGTGTCAATGCCCAGGAACGTTTCTATGGCAAGCTGGCCGGAGTGGAAGAGCCGGAACAAAAGCGTAAGATTATCGGAGAAGAATTCATCCGCGTATTCGAGGATGAAGCCAAGAAAATCGGTGTGGTAGATTTCTTTGTACAGGGAACCATTTACCCGGATGTGATTGAATCCGGTCTTGGAAAATCAGCTGTGATAAAGTCTCACCACAATGTAGGCGGCCTTCCAGAGCATGTGGACTTTAAAGAGATTATCGAGCCCCTGAGGCTTCTGTTTAAGGATGAGGTAAGAAAGGCCGGTCTGGAGCTGGGAATTCCAGAATATCTGGTTTACCGTCAGCCATTCCCGGGCCCGGGACTTGGCGTCCGTATTATCGGTGCCGTTACACCTGAAAAGGTGAAGATCGTTCAGGAGGCAGATGCCATCTACAGAGAGGAAATCGCAAAGGCCGGAGTTGATAAGGGACTGGGACAGTACTTTGCCGCTCTGACAAATATGCGTTCCGTGGGCTGTATGGGAGATGAGAGGACTTATGATTATGCCATCGCCCTTCGCGCAGTGCTTACCTCTGATTTCATGACGGCAGAATCTGCAGAGCTTCCTTGGGAAGTGCTGGGGACAGTGACAAGAAGAATTGTGAATGAAGTAAAAGGCGTGAACCGGGTGCTTTATGACTGTACGGGGAAGCCGCCGGCTACGATTGAGTTTGAATAAAATATTTAGAGCCAGAGAACCTTGTGAAATCAAGGTGATCTGGCTCTTCTTTTTTATAATGGAACTAAAATGGAACTAGAAACAATACTGGAGCTTTTCTGCCCCCTCATCACGCTTGTGTGGAAATAGGTGGGAATAGGTGTTTAGAGTAGTTTCTACCTTCTCATGACCCAGGCAGTTAGCTATGGCAAAAAAGGAAAAGCCCAGCTCTATCAATAGACTTGCGTGGTTTAAGTGCATTTTTTGCTATCACTTTATTAAGGTAAGTCTTCAAATAGGGAAGCGATTGAAATTCCGAGTGCTTGAGAAATTTTGCTGCATAAATCGAGTGTGATGCTATGCTCACCACGTTCAATTCTACCATAATATGCACGACTGATATCGCAAAATTCAGCGAATTCTTCTTGTGACATTTTTCGTGCTTCACGCGTTTTTTTTAAGATATTACCGAAGTCGACATTAACATTATTTTTGGACATAATATGGCTCCTCCTTTAGTAAATTATACCATAAAATACAAAAAACGTTATATATGGCGTTGAAAAAAAGGTTGTGATAATGTATTCTGTCAACATAGATGGTGACTTAGTTGCGTATCTAAAATTTGAGAGTGTCCCGGGAGACACAGAAAGGATAAAAATATGATAAACGAGGAAAAAAGAAAATTAACATTTAAGGCACAGTCTTTTAGAAAAGTGCCTAACCCTTACTTGAAATCAGAAGAGGGGGAAAAAGAGGCGGCGATGTATATGGTTATTTGTGATGTAAAAGATATTCCAGATAACATTCCAATGGAAACCAATCCGCGTGAACAAAAATTAACAACAAATGTGGCGAAGAAAATCAAAGCGTCACTTCTTGATACAAATGAATTGGATTTTTATTTATTAAATCG
>JASGGP010000065.1:0-17427 GCA_047604985.1 Lacrimispora sp. | reverse complement strand
GCTTCCCGCTTATCCATGCTGGAACGGTACTGGTTTGCCGTATCCACATAGAGGATACCTGCATTCAAAACGGTACCGATCAGCACCAGGAAGCCCAGTAGGGACGTCATACTGATAGGGACTCCGGTAATTGCCATGAGTCCAAAGGACCCGATAAAGCTGAAAGGAATGGTGGTCATGACCATCAGGGAGAATATGGGCGATTCAAACTGGGCCGCCAAAACTACGAAAATGAGGAAAACGGCCGTTGCGATTGCCATAAACAGGCTGGAAAACTCTTCCGCCATGGACTCATCCTCGCTGTTGGTACCTCTTGTTATGGTGGAGCTTAAATATTTATTCACAATCTCCTGGTCAATGGTCTTTTTGGCTTCTGTCTTATCCTTTCCTGTCTTGACCATATCGGTAAATGAACCTGTTACTGTAACTAAAAACTGTTTATTCTTTCTGGTAATTACGGAAGGGCTGTCTTCGTAGCCGATGGAAGCAATATCCGTAAGCGCCACAGAACCGCCTGAGTTGTTGGGGATCGTAATTCCCTCTACCTTATCCAGGGTATCATAGGAATCCTTGGGATATTCCACCTGGACGGAGATTTCCTGACCATCCTGGTCAAATGTAGTGGCTTCCACGCCGCTCAGCATGCTGTTTAACAGCCCGCCTACGGCTGCCGGAGCAACATCTTCCGCCGCTGCCTTTAAGGGGTCTACCCGGACCTTGATAACAGGAGCTGCATTTTCAAGATCTGAATGCACCTTTATCAGCTCCGGCCGTCCCGTAAGCTCCTTTACCATCTGATCTGCGGTATTTTTCAGCTCATCTAACTGGGAGCCCTGCAGCATGACTTCAAAATCACTGGTGCTGGTTGACATACTCATGGAAGAGGCCATATCTACGGTAATGTTGCAGTCGGGAAGCTGGCCCATTTCCTTTTTCCATTTGTTCATCACCTGCTTGGTGCTGAGTTTTCTGTCATCCTTTAAATATGCCGTCAGACTTCCGGCCGAGGTTCCGCTTAAGCTTAGGCCGCTGCCGCCGTATGTCACCGTATAGGATTTCAAATCTGCTTCACCGGTAACGATTGATTCCACTTTCTGGAGAATCTTATCGGTTTCTTCTATTTTAAGGCCTGGCTTTGTCTCTATGGAAACGGAAATGGTTCCCTGATCCACATCAGGCATCAGCTCAACGCCCAGCTTGCCTGCGATCATAAAGGATACAACCAAGAGCACTACGGAGCCGAGTATTATGGCCGCCTTTCTGTTAAGGGCCCCGCCAATGAGCTTACGGTAACCCCTCTGCATTGCCTTTACAATGCCGCCTAAGGGAGAATTATCTTTTTCAACCGGACGGTATTTAATATAGCACAGAGGCACAATGGTCATAGCAGATATGAGGGACGCCAGCATACAGAATATGATGGTAAAGCCCAGAGGCTTAAAGAGCTGCCCTGTCATTCCCGCCAGAAAAACCAGAGGGATGAATACGACGCATTTTGTAAAGGTACCGCCCATAATGGACTGCAATACGGTTTTGGTTCCTACCACGGCCGAGGTTTCATAATCTTCATCCTTATGGGACCGGAAACAGCTTTCCAGCACAACGATGGAGTCATCCACCATCATTCCGACGCCCAGAACAATGGCGCTCATGGTAATAATGTTCATGGAAAATCCCATTGCAGCCATCAGGATCAATGCTACCAGAATGGATACAGGGATGGAGCTTCCTACAATCAGGGACGCCTTGATATCCCCGAAGAACAGGAAAATAATGATCATGGAAATGATAACCGCCAATATCATGGTCTCTTTCACGCTGTCCAGGGACGCTATGATCTGGTCGCTGGTATCGTCAATTACTGTGATATCCAGGTTGGAATGCTCTTTCTTCAAGGTGTCGATGGTCTTGTTTACAGCCTTTGACACATCCACCGCACTGTACTTCTGCTGCTTGTTGATGGATAAGGTAATGGTATCCTGACCGTTGTATCGGCCGATGGCCTCCTGGTCCTTGACCGTCTGTTCAATATCGGCCACATCTTCCATGTAAATGGTCTTTCCATTGCCGGCCACAATGGGAACCTTCTTTAAGCTTTCCGCCGTCTTTACTTCTACTGCCGTACTGACAGAGAGCTCCTGCTTTCCGACTCCCGTAGTTCCTGCGGGATAGGTGAAGTCGGCCGCCTGGATGGCCTTGCTGATGGAATCCATGGTCAGACCGTACTGGTCCATCTTTTCCGGGATCAGCCGCACCCTGATATAGCCTTCCTGGCCGCCGCTTAAGCTTACGCTGGCAACCGAAGAAACTTTTTCAAATTCAGGCACAATATCGTTGTTTACATAGTTATAAAGATTTTCCTGGGAGGGATCATTTACCGCCAGGGTCACGACAGGCATGTCGCTCATGTTAAATTCCATAATGCTTGGAGTTTCCACATCATCAGGAAGTTCAACGCTGTCCAGCTTCTTCTTTAAATCGGAATATGCTTTGTTCATGTCGGTACCGTACTCATATTGTACCGTTATGATGGAAACATTTTCCTTGGAGGTGGACTGCACGGTTTTTATTCCGGAAAGGGTGCTCACCACATCCTCCACCGGCTTGGTCACCAGGTCATTGACGTCCTCCGGGCTGGCCCCGGCGTAAACGCTGCTGATTATCTGGACCGGATAGCTCATTTCCGGGATCAGCTCCATTTTCGCTGAAAAAACGGAAGAGAGGCCGAACACGGCCAGGCACAGCACAATCAAAACCACTGTAACAGGTCGTTTTAAAGCGGCTTTCGTAATTCCCATATGGCCGCCCCCTTACTGTGCGGACGCAGAAGTTTCCGCCGCGCCGTCTGTTGTCTGTCCATCTGTTGTCTGCCCGCCTGCTGCCTGGGTTTCTCCTCCATTCTCTCCCGCAAGAGTAACGATGGAACCGTCATACAATTCACTGGTCCATGTGGTCACTACCTGATCGGAAGCGGTGATTCCGTCCTGAATTTCGATAAAATCATTATCTGCCAGACCTACGGTCACCTCATTCTTTTTTAAGTGGCCGTCCACATATGTATAAACGAAAGGTTTTCCCCCTTCATAATAAACGCTGTCCACCGGAACCGTGAGAACATTTTCCGCTCTCTGGGAAACCGCATAAAGCTTGACGGAACTTCCCGTAGCCAGGGTGTCGCCGTCGGGGACAGAGGCCTTTACCTTGAATAATCCGCTGGCCTGGTCGATCATGGTGCTGATTTCCGTAATGGTGGCTCCATGGTCTGTGCCGTTTTTCTCCACTCTCACGCTGTCGCCCACCTTTAAGCCGCCCACAACACGCTCAGATACGTAAAAGGTGACTGCCTTTCCTCCGTCTCCTGATATGACGCAAAGGCTGGTCTGGGGAGAAACCTTGTCATGGACGCTGACGTCAAAGCTTTCCACCCGCCCTGCAATGGGAGCCGTGACCTGACTGCTTTCCAGCTGGATGTTGTATCCGTTCTTGGCATTCTCGTACTGAAGCCTTGCCAGTTCTACATTATCCACAAGACTCTGGTAATCTGCTTCTGCCATATCTCCTGCCGCGTGGAGAACGGAATAACGGTCTAAATTCTTTTTGGCATCCTCATAGCTGATTCTGGCCGTTTCCGCGGTGATTTTTGCACTTTCCACCTGCTTGGTATCGATTACGCACAGCAGCTGGCCTGCCGCAACCATGTCTCCTGTCTGAACGCCCACGCTGGTAATCTCTCCTGATCCCAAAGGGGTCACGTACACGATGCTGTCCGGCTCAATGGTTCCGATCAGCTCGCTGTTTAACTCAATGCTTCGCACCGCAGGATTTTCTGCGGTCACTACGGGAGGAACTTCGGCTACAACCTCTTCCTTATTCGCCCCGGCTATTCTCGGAACAGCAATTCCAGCCACTACGGCTGCGATTAAAACGAAACCAGCAATTGTCACTATTTTCTTTTTTGTCATGATGAGCTCCTTGTTTTCCACATTATGTATGATTGTAATTATTGTTTGCGAATTCCATACTGCAGAATTTCTAATTTTTCGCGGAAAATTTTCTTAATTTTTTCCTCATCCTCCTTATGATGGTAATACCAGCCCATGCAATAGGCTATTTCAAAGAATATCATGGTCACCAGCATGCCAAAGGTCTCAATGCTCTGGTCCTTAAAATCAGACGTATCAATTGCCTGATACATGATCTCCTTCAGGGTATCTCGGTCTTTCTCTTTTTGTTCATGAAGACAGTGAGCGTCCCCATACATCCCTCTGTTGTCAAAAATATTCTTAATGAGCTTCAGCGCATTTTCCTTTGTATTGTTCATGCTGTAGCTTAAAACAGCTTCGGCGGTCTTCCATAAATCACCGCCGTTTTTTCTGGCGCAGCTCACCCAGCCATTTTGGAATTTCTCAAAGCCTTCTTCAAAAAGATACCCCAGTACATCGTCCTTATCCATAAAATACGTATAAAAGCTTCCCCTTGATATACCTGCGGTTTTAATGATCTTATTAATAGAAGCCTTTTCAAACGGTACACGGATAAATTCCTCTACAATGGCATTGACTATCACTTTCTTTTTCCTTGCCGGTAGATTATAAAACCGTTCTGTTGGCATTGTTCCACCTCTTCCCCTTTTCTTGCGTAATCTGCCGCATAAACAAAACGAAACACGCTCTGCCGTTTTCGCTCATTACTGCGGCGGTCAGCCAGCAAACACAGACGTACATGTTTTCCCGGCCTGTCACCAGCGCAAAATAAAGGTGACAACATGTCATTCATTATAATGACACGTTGTCACCTTGTCAACAAATATTATATTTATTTAATAATTGTTCCAACTCTGTTTATTTTTTCCTGTCCAACAGCTCTTTTAAGGCCTCATCGCTTTCCTCAATCCACACATCCTCTTCTTCTCCGTCAAGGCCCAGAAAGCGGGCAAGGGTCTCGGGAGTATCGCTGTTGTTCCATTCTTCAATATAATCGTCAATGACCTCGAACTCTATTTCACCGGCAAGATACCTTTCCTTAAACGTCATAGCGCCTCTCCTTTTTATTCCTGTTCCTTGATATTCCTTGAAACAGTGATCTCCTGGTTGTCAATATGTTCTCTCATGGCTTCCTTGGCTTCCTCGGTTTTCCTCTGCTTCAATGCCCTTAAAATGTTTTCATGCTCCAGCAGAAGGATCTGACGTTTATCCTCATCCTTAATATATTCCAGACGGTACCGGTACATCTGCTCCCTAAGGTTGTTTATCATCTGTACCAGACGGTCATTGCAGGTGCCCTTATAAATCACATCGTGATAGGCTTCGTCAGTCTCCGCGATTTCCATGACCTTTCCATTTATAATGGCGGCCTGGAACTCCTCCTGCTTTTTCTCAAGCTCATCAATGTCCTCAGACGTCATGCGCTGGCAGGCCAGCTCAATGGCCAGCTCTTCTAAGGACCGGCGGACCTCTAAAACATCTCTTAAGCTCTTTTCAGAAATCTTTGCAACCTCGGCGCCCTTTCTGGGAATCATCAGCACCAGGCCTTCCAGTTCCAGCTTACGGATGGCCTCCCTGATAGGGGTGCGGCTGACGCCTAAGCGCTCGGCCAGCTGAATCTCCATCAGACGCTCTCCCGGCGCAAGCTCTCCCTTTAAAATTGCCTGGCGCAGGGTGTTGAAAACCACGTCGCGCAGCGGCAGATACTCATTCATATTTACTTTCAAATCATTGCTCATTGGGAATCTCCTTCGTATTATAAAAATTAGTCAGATAAACCTGCTTCGCAAGGACCCTGCTTTCGCCGTAGCGAAGCTCTTCATATGCACCTTCAGCGGCCTTTGGACTGGTAAAAATTCCGAATACCGTAGGGCCGCTTCCACTCATTAAGGCATTTACCGCCCCCAGCTCTTTCAACTTATCCTTGATCTGGGCGATCACCGGGTATTCGGGGATGGTGACCGTTTCAAGAACATTTCCCAAACGTCCGGATACCTGGTAGATATCATGTCTCCGGATGGCCTCGATCATGCCGTCAATATCCGGATGGTCTTCATCCTTTAAGCCCGCTGCGTCCAGATGGTCGTAAACGAATTTCGTAGACACGCTGACGGCCGGCTTTGCGATGAGCACCTGGCATTGGGGCATGTCCGGAAGGGGTGCAAAATTTCCCCTATCCCTTCGGACAGGGCAGTTCCCCTTAAAAGGCAGTAGGGCACATCTGCTCCGATCTTCACCCCCCGTTCCATCAGCTCCTCCCTGGTAAGGCCCAGCTGGAACATCTTGTTGACTCCGAATAATACGGCTGCCGCATCACTGCTGCCTCCGGCCATTCCTGCCGCCACCGGGATGAACTTCTTTAAGTGGATGCTGATGCCGTGAGGCACTCCAAACTCCTCCATGAGAAGCTTTGCAGCCTTGTGCACCAGATTGTTTTCATTGACCGGCAGATAGAATAAGTTGGTCACCACTTCAATTCCCGGTGTTTCTTTTAAGTAAATGTCGATCTTGTCATAAAGACCTACGGTCTGCATGATCATCCGTACCTCATGGTACCCGTCTTCCCGCTTTCTCAAAACATCAAGCCCCAGATTAATTTTTCCATATGCTTTTAACCCCAGATGTCTTATCATAGGCAAACAGCCCCCGCTTTGCATTTTTCAGATTGTATTTTTTAATTTTTTTGTATACAGTATTTAGTATATAACGAAATGGGGAAAAGTACAACAGGTTCTGTCTAAAACTTTCTAATCACGAAAGGACTCCAAATAAAATGCGATTTCCTCACTTCCAAATCCAACGATGTCATAACTGCAGTTGTGCAGGCACCAATCAAAGATGATCCCCCGTGAAAAACGAAGAAGCCGCCAGCAAATATCATGGGTTGTTATATCTGTTCGGATTTCGTGTTTTACTTTTCCCTCATCAATCACTTTAGTCAGCTGAATATAGAACTGACGGTCCTCGGATAGAAAATATTCATTATCTGATTCAAGCTGATAGCTATATAACTGTTTCACTGCATCAGACTGTATATGGAAAATGGACGCGGCTGATAACTGAATACGGATCAGCTCAAGTATTTTTTGTAATGAATCCAGGCTGTCTTGTTCGCTGATTCCTTTCTCCCCAACCCGCTCATCAACCCTCTTATAAAGGTCATAAAGGATATCATGCTTGGATTGATAGTGGAGATAAAAGGTACCGACTGCTATGTTGGACCTCTTACAGATATCACGGATTGTGACGCTTTTAAATCCCTTTTCGTTGAACAGTTCATTGGCGTTGACAAAAATGCGGTTTTTCGTTTGAGCCGCCTGCTCATGGCGATATAAATAAATATCTTTATCCATAATTTGTTCCTTTGCTATGGTAACGTCTATAGTATTATACATTATACATGTGGAATACTATTTTTGCAAAGTTTTTCATTGAATTCCAGAGATATAAGTGTTATGATTTTAACAAATGAACATGTTCATTTATAAAATTTGGAGGTGCATTTATGAATGCCAGGTACAGAGGGTTATTTGAACCGTTTTCCATCAGTAAAACAGTAATCAAGAACAAGTTTTTCATGGCTCCAATGGCGACACCCGCAACTTGTGATGACAATGGCGTATACACCTATGATTCCATGGAGTATTACGTTGCCCGGGCACGGGGAGGCGTAGGCCTGATTATCACAGGCGCCAACTGGGTGGAGAGCAATATTGAAAAGCATGTGGACGCTTTCTTTCCCCAGCCCACCAGGCAGCCCGCCATGTATCAGAAAATGGCGGTTGAAATGACGGAGCGTGTCCATGCCTTTGACTGCAAGATATTTTTGCAGCTGACTGCCGGATTAGGCCGCTCCGCAGTTCCCCACGCTCTTAAAGACGGCAGCTGTGTGGCTCCTTCCCCCACTACCAACCGCTGGATGCCGGACGTGGACTGCCGGGAACTGACCACGCAGGAGGTGGAGCAGATTGTTGAGGGCTTTGCAAAATCTGCAAAGATCGCTAAGAACTCAGGCTTTGACGGCGTAGAGATTCACGCGGTTCATGAAGGGTATCTGCTTGACTGTTTCACAATGCCGCTGTTCAATCAGCGCACGGATAAATACGGCGGAGATCTAAGAGGCAGGCTGACCTTTGCCATGGAAATTGTACATGCCATCAAAGAGGCCTGCGGAAAAGACTTCCCGGTAGTCCTGCGTTTCAGCGTGAAGAGCTACATTAAGGCGCTCCGGCAGGGCGGGCTCCCCGGAGAAGAATTTAAAGAGCTGGGCAGGGATGTGGAAGAAGCCCTGGAGGCGGCGAAAATTCTTGAGGAAGCGGGATATGATGCTTTTGATGCTGATGCAGGCACCTATGATTCCTGGTATTGGGCACATCCGCCGATGTATTTTAAAAAGGGAATGTACCTCTCTTTGGCGGAGCAGCTCCAAAAGGCCGTACATGTGCCGGTAATGGTGGCCGGCAGGATGGAAAATCCGGATATGTCCATAAAGGCACTGAAGGATGGCGTGATCGATGCGGTGGGACTTGGACGCCCGTTGCTGACAGATCCTGACTACGTCAACAAGCTCAGGTGCGGAAACGTGGAAGGCGCCCGGCCCTGCCTTGGCTGCCACGACGGTTGCTTTGCCCGTGCCTTGTTTGAGGGCGGACGGGGTTCCTGTGCTGTTAATCCGGAATGTGGGCGTGAATGGTTTGTGGGGATTAAGCCTGCTGAAAAAGCAAAAAAGGTTGCCGTTATAGGAGGCGGCCCGGCCGGCATGGAAGCCGCCCGCGTCAGCGCGCTTCGCGGCCATTCTGTCACGCTTTTTGAAAGCTCTGATCGTATCGGCGGAGAGTTGCGCATCGGCGGTGTTCCTGATTTTAAAGAGGATGATCTGGCGTTGATTGACTGGTATGAACATGAACTCAAAGAGCTGAAAGTCGAAATCCGGCTTAATACAAAAGCCACAAAAGAGAACATCGCCGCACTTACACCTGACACGGTTTATGTTGCCGAAGGCTCAACGCCGGTTTCGTTAAAGCTGCACGGCATTGAAGATGAGAAAGTCGTCAATGCGGGAGATGTCCTTTCAGGCAAAGAGAAGGTTGGAAAGAACTGCATGATTATCGGCGGCGGACTTGTGGGCTGTGAGCTGGCACTCCACCTTCAGCAGCACGGGCATGCTGTAACCATAGTTGAAGCGCTGCCGGATATCTTGAAAGCGGGCGCGCCGATGGCTCCAATGAACGAATGGATGCTGCGTGATCTCATTAATTTCCATGGCATACAGTTAAAAACCAATGCGCGGCTTTTAAAAATCACACAAGCCGGAGCTGTTATTGAGCAGGGCGAAGAAGAATCCGAGCTGCCGGCCGACAGTGTGATTATCGCAGTCGGTTTCCGTTCAAAGAGCACTCTTTTTGAGGAACTTAAATTTGACTATGACCAGATTTATAATCTTGGCGACGGTAAAAAGGTCCGCAACATTCGTGCAGCTATCTGGGAAGCTTACGAGGTGGCAAGATCGCTGTAAGATCGCCATATATGCTGTGAGATTGCCGTAAGATAAGGTAAGATAAGATAGAAATGCATATTACACAGGCTCCCCCGGATATTATATAATTGCTGGATTCTATTATTAAAAGAGGGCGTTGCAAAATGTTCTTTCACGCAGGATATTGTGGTCTTCCCAATAAACAAATGCCACAGCTTGCTGAAATTTTACATTTTACAACGCCCTCTTCTGATCACTTTCCTATATTGCCGGCAGGTATTCTATTTTCCCCATACCTTTATCCGGTTATGGCCTTCCCTGATATTCTCTAAGGGACCGGCTGCCGGACTCGCCTTTCTTAAGCAGCCGAGGTAATCGGTGTCAAAGGTGATGGGATTTCCGTTGGGATCATCAAAGGGAGCCTCTACAATCCGCACCATTCCCAGCTTCTTTGTATCAATGATTTCTGTTTTGATTTCAAACAGTTCCTTATCTAAATCCATTTCCAGATAAGTTCCGTCCTCTTCCTCTACGATCCGGACCTCAGGGTCATTTTGACTTAAGAAATTGTTTGTCTCCCGTTCAAAGGCAGGAGCTCCCTTAAAATAGGCGTTGCCCCCAATATAGGCGGGCTGGCCGCCTTCTCAAACATTTCCACGTCGCCGTTTCCAAGAGCCAGAACCCTTTCTATATACTCTTCCAGGGAAACGGTGCAGCCGTCGTAGCCTGCCGTTCCCGAGACAGACTGCTCCGTGTAGGCGGGCCCTCCGCCTACAAAAATATTCTGGTAAAGCCTGTCATCGCCGCTGTAAACAAGAGCGGTTCCTGCCGCCTGGGTGGTATGGGGGAAATGATAAGGCGTGGAGCGGTTTAAGACCGCCTCTCTCCGCATGGTTCCGCAGCATAAATTATTTATGTAAGCGCCTCCCTGGGCAACGTTGTCAAAATTGTACTCCGATGCAAAGATATTATTATCCACCACATAAGGCCCGTGGGTTACCTCCACCATTAAGTCCCGGTCATTGGCATAATAAAGATTCCCGCTGACTCTGGTTCCCTGAGCCTGCCAGTCCAGCCAGGTTCCCAGGGTGCAGTTGTGGATATTATTATTGCATATCTGTACGTCAATGGCCGCATGAAGCTTGATTCCTGCGATTTCATAGCCAAAGAATTCGTGCTTGACGGCAATATTATAGATATGGTTGCCGGTAATCCGGCTGAATACGCAGCCCATGTGGCCGACGATACCATTCTGGCCGCAGTCGTAGATCACATTATTTCTGATCACATGGGAGCCGATGGTTTCCTTGCTCCAGCCGATTTGAAGCGCCCGGAAAACCGCCTCCATCTGATACTGGTATCCCGGCTTTCTGTGTCCCTTGGAGCATAAGTTATCACCGGTGGAGGCCTCTTTTCCGATGCTGATTCCGCTGCACTTTGCGTCGTGAATGATATTGTTCTCGATCACCCAGCCCCGGCTCCAGTGGGTGCCTAAAAGGCCTGGCTGGTCTGCGGTGGGCGGAGTCCAGGGGCAGGCCGCCTGGGCCATCTCAAAGCCCCGGACCGTAATGTAATTCATTCCCGGCTTATCAGGATAAAAGCAGCACTTGCGCACATTGATCTCCGTCAGCTCCCGGTTGGGGTCAGCCCCGTGGAAATTGGCGTAAATGGCGGTGGTCTCCTTATCCGTTTCGGCATACCACTGGTAGAGCGAATCCTCCGGATGAAGCAGGGGCTCCTTATGACGGGTCCAGGGGGGATTATACCCCTCCTGTCTCATAACAGGATTTTCCACCTCTTTCAGGGACATGGCCTCATAAAAGGACTTCCCGTTTAAATAGACATCACCCGGATGAAGTCCCTCCTCCGGATAGACGAACCAGTCCCCGTTTAAGGGCTCTTTATAGGGATTGTAATCCCCGAAGATCTCATTGGGGATAACCGCTTTCCAGACGGTTCCGTCCACTCTCTCCCAGTTCTCAATCCGCTCGGAGCCCTTAATGACCGCCTTTTCTCCCTCAGCCGCCTGGTAAATAACTCTGCAGACATCGCTTAAGCCGCTGTTGCGGGGCTTTACCCATTCCCGGTATACGCCTTCATGCACCGTAACCACGTCCCCGGCCTCTGCAATGGCGGCTGCCCTTGAAATCGTCCGGAAAGGCTCCCTCTCTGTCCCGGCATTATCGTCGCTGCCGTTATAAGCTACATGATACTCTCTGCCCATATTGCTCCTCCTAAAATATATTTGCCTGTTATTTTTTGTCCTTTGTCTCCTCCCTGTATCTGGTGGGGGAGACTCCTGTCTGTTTTTTAAACGCCAGGGAGAAATAGTTAATGTCGTGATAGCCGATCAGTCCGGCAATTTCACCGGCCTTAAGGGATGAGGTTTCCAAAAGGAATTTGGCTTTTTCAATTCGCTTTTTCACGATATATTCATTGCAGCCCTCTCCTGTCAGCCGTTTGAATATCCTCGATAAATAATTGGGAGTTACGTACACCTGATCTGCCAGGCTGGAAACAGACAAATCCCCAGGTAAATCGCTGCGGATCAGCTTTTTCACCTTTCGGATCAACTCGTATTCATCTCCCTGTTCCCTGGTCAAGAGCTTCTGGAAAAATGACTCGGCCAGACGGCCTGCATTTCCCCTGTCCATGCCGTTTAAGGATTGAAGGAACACATTCAGCCTTTCATCCACGCTGTCCCCCGTTTCACCGATATAGGTAAAGTAAACGGCGGAAGCCAGCTCAAAGAGGCAGCGGCCGGCATAACGGCCGGACACATTATAGGATTCCAGGGACTGAAGAAAGCGTTCAAACACGTGCATGAACCGCTCCGGATCGTTGACAGAGGCCAGCAGCACCCGCTTAAACTCTCCGTAAGCTTCCCGGAACATATTGTCCCTCCGCTCCTCCCACTCCACTCTTGCGATTCTGTCAGGCCCTTTCTTTTCATTTTCCAGAATAAAGACCGCATCACTATAAGAAATATGAAGGTTTCCAAAGCCCTTCTGACTGCTTCCCAGAACAATGCGGATTCTGCTGCCGCATTCGCTCTCCAAAAGATCGGCCAGCTCCCCGGCCCGGTCCGACGGCCTCAGCCCCGGCTCCTTTCCAAACAGCACAAGAATGATCTGCCCTCCCCCGTTACTGAAGGTAATGCCCTCCTGTTTCTCATCCAGAACCCCCATACAGATGCTTTTAATGGTCCAAAGGCGGAAAAGCCTGTTTTCCCTGCTGTCGTCCGGGGGAATGTCCGGAAGCAGAATCCCGGCGCACATTTCCTGATCTAAGGGAAAGGGATACATGGAAAAGAAGTCCTCTTCCTCCTGACAGCTCCACTTTTTTCCGCTTACCAGCCGGCACATGTACATTTCCAGCTTTGTCTGCTGGGAAAAACCTCTGGTGCGCTTCACCAGCTCCGCCTCTTCCCGTTCCTTCCTTAAATTCTCCAGCTCTCCCACCTGCCGGTGAATGCACTTCATCAGTTCCTGCTCATCAATTGGCTTTAAAAGAAAATCCTGGGTTTTTAACTTAAGGGCCTGTCTTGCGTAGTCGAAACGGTCATAGCCGGTCAGCACAATAATTCTGCAGTCGTCATTGTCCTTCCTGATCTGCTCAATCAGTTCCAGGCCTGTCATTTCCGTCATGCTGATATCAGTAATCAGAATCTCCGGCCGGTAGGCCTCCGCAAGCTCCAGGGCCTCTCTGGCGGAAGCTGCCGTATAAACCTCTCCGATTCCGATGGTATCCCAGGGCATGGAGTTCTTGATTCCCATACGGATCATTTTCTCATCATCCACAATCAATATCTTATACATCTTCCGGCCCTTCCTCTTCTCTCAGGCGGATTGTGACCTTCACCCCGCCATCCTCATTCAGGCTGTAATGAAGACCGCAGCCCGGACCATAGAGAAGCTCAATTCTCTTGTTCACGTTGTTGATTCCATAGCCGATCTGCCGGTCAAATTCAGAGATATTGCGGTTAATATAATCCACCTTTTCCGCTTCCATTCCCTGCCCGTTATCCTCCACGATCAGGTATAGGTCCTGGCCTTCCTTCCGAATATAGATGGATACCTTTCCCTTTCTTCCCTCCTTTACACGGACCCCATGGTAAAGGAAATTCTCCACCAGAGGCTGCAGCGTGATTTTGGGAATCCGGATGCACAAATACTCCTCCGGAATCTCTATGTTCAGCTCAATAATATTGCCGTACCGCATGTTCTGGATAATCAGATAATTTTTCACATGCTCCAATTCCTTTTCCAGGGAGATGATGTCCTGCCCCTCACTCAAGCAGATGCGGTAATACTGGGCCATGGCCTTTACCATGGTGGAGATCTCCTCGCTTCCGTCGGAAAGGGCCTGCCAGTGAATGCATTCCAGGGTATTGTAGAGAAAGTGAGGCTGAATCTGGGACTGAAGGCTGTTGAACTTCATCTGGGCGATCTGACGCTGCTCCTCGGCCACCTGCTTCATCAGGACATCGATCTCATCCATCATGGTATTAAAGCCGTCCGCCAGTTTACTGCTGTCCCTGTCCATATCCTCGGTATTGATTCTGGTTCTCAAGTTGCCGGAGGAAACATCGTTCATCTTGGATATCAGTTTATTCATTGGCTTCAGCAATACCTTTGCCATCTGGCCGGAGGCGGAAAGAGATACGGCTATGACTACCAGCATCACGCACAGCAAAAGCACCACAATGCGGTAACAGTTCTGATAGAAATACTTCATCGGGACCTCGTGGACCAGATAGTAATTCCAGTCCCCGATCCTCTGGTAATTCACCAGCCTGCCGCCGTGCCAGAAGCTTCCGTTTTCTCCGCTTAAGCGGCCGGCAAAGGCCAGCTTTTTCCCTATCTCCGCCCGGTCCGTATTGGAAACAACGGTTCCCTGGATATCCGTCATGTATAGGCTGGAAAGATTGTAGCGGGTCCGGTTGTTTAAGTGCTCCAGCAAACTGTCTTCTAAATTGATGACCAGGAGCCCCTTTTCTGTCACCATGGTGGTGACGGAATAAATGGGGAAATAAAGAGTGAGGGTATATTTATGGTTCCGGTAATAATTGTCCCCAAAGCTCAGACGAAGAGCCCCCTTTTCCTTTCCCGCCAGGCTTTGCCCGTAATCCGTTTCCCAGACCTCGTCGAACCGGGACTCCATAATGGACATATCCCCGTTATAGATATAGGAGCCTGCCTTTTTATTGATGACTGCCATAAAATTGGCATTATTCTGCATATACAGTACGTTGAGCAGTGTGGTGTACACATTTCCCGCTTCCTCATTTAAATTCTTTCCCGATTCGGAAAAGGAGCAATACTTCTGGATGTGCTTATCCATAACCAGGGAAAAGGCCACCGCCTTGTACTGCTCCAGGATGCTGTCATATTCCGAGGTCATGGCAGAAAGCTGCTCCGAAACATACTGCTCATTCTGCTTCGCAAGAAAGGACACTGAGGAAACAATGGAGACGATGATGGCCGACAGGGTCACGGTCAGAATAATAACGATAAGGAACATTTGAATCTTTTTTAAGTAGGTCCAGCTCTGCCTCCACTTTTCCTTTATCCTCATAGGTTTTTCCCCCATATTTCATATAAAACTACTATACAGAAAAAGAGGATGACTGTCAAACAGAGACGGGGACAGGTTTTACCCTTTCACAGCCCCGCTTGTCATGCCCTTTATAAGCTTATCCTGAGCAAAGAGAAACAGAAGGATCATGGGCAGCACAGTCAGTGTCAGAACCGCCATAATCATAGGCGTATTCATGGCATACTGCCCCTGGAAATCCCATACGGCAAGAGGCAAGGTCCTGTTCTTCACGGACTGGGTCAGGGTGTAGGAAAAGCTGAATTCATTCCAGATATTTACGCCGTTGTAAATGGCAAGAGTGGATATTCCGGGCTTTGCCAGAGGAAGTATAATTTGAAAAAACATCCGGTATTTGCTGCAGCCGTCTATTTCCGCCGACTCTTCGATTTCCACTGGAATGCCTTTCATAAAATTTGTAAGGATGAACACGGAAATGGGAATGGCAAAGGCCACATCCGGCCCGATCAAAGCCAGCAGGGAGTCATAGATCCCCGCCCGCTTTGTCATCTGAAAAACAGGGATTAAGGTAATGTGGATCGGTATCGCCATACAGGCCACGATCAGGCCGTAAATCATTCCACTGAGCCGGAAGCGGAACCTGGCCAGAGGATAGGCCGCGCAGGCTGCCACAAGGAGGATGAGAGCCAGGGACAGAAGCAGCACAAAGGTGCTGTTTCCAAAGTAGCGGACAAACCCGCCCTCCAATACACCCCGGTAATTCTTAAAATTTAAGGCTGCCGGCGGGGAGAATACTCCCTTTGTCAGCATTTCAAACTTCGTCTTAAAGGAGTTTAAAACCATAAAGACAAAGGGCAGAATCCCAACCACAACCGCTGCGGCTGCAAAAATGCAGGCCCCTGTCCAGCAAAGCAGGCTTTTCCCTTTTAATTTCTTATGCTTGCTTTTCATGAGTCCTCCTTCTTTCCGTTAATCAGGCCCATGGTCACAAGAGACATGGTTGTGATTAAAATAAACATGCCGCCTGCAACGGCAGAGCCGTAGCCCATATTAAACTGGCTGAAGGAATTTTTATACATGTAGGTGGCCATCAGCTCTGTGGCCGTTCCCGGCCCCCCTCCTGTCATAACATAGATCAGATCAAAGTACTTTAAGGAACCTACCATGGACAGGATGGCGGCGCTTTTTACCGACGGCATCAGCAGTGGCAACGGGATGCCAGAATGTTCCCTTGTGGCCCCGTCAATAATGGGGCCTCATCGACATCCAGGGATATATGGTATAAGCTGCCATGCAGTAGACCATGTAAAAGGGGACAAACTGCCAGGCAATGACCATAATAACCGTCATAAGGGCTGTTTTCTGATTGCCCAGCAGATCGATATTTCCCCCTCCGAAAAGATGGGACACCCAGCTGATAATGCCCCCGTTGGCCGCCAGCGCATAGGTAAACAAAAAGCCAATAGCAACCGACGACATCAGCATGGGTATAAACCACAGGACCTTGAAAGCAGTCCCCTTTTTCCCGCAGAATTCAATGAAGGTGGCCTCCGCCAGGCCAATGGGAATCTGGATCACAATGGACATGACCATAATGATGATATTATTGCGGAAGGCAAACCAGAAGTTCCCATCCCTTACCAGCTTCGCCCAGTTGGCAAGGCCGATGAACTGCTTATCCGCGGCAATTCCGTTCCATTTGTATGTACTGATGATAAAGGAATCCACAATGGGATAGAAAATAAAAACAAACATAAAGATTGCTGCCGGCAGCAAAAAGATAAATGCTGCCGTGTTTGTATTTCTCTGCCTGCGTCCTCCAATGGTTTGTGCCCTGCCTTTCATTTTACCAACCTTTCCTGATAACCGTTTTATTTATCTCCTATTTTTCACCGGAAAGAACTTCCTTCTGCGCCTCCTGCATCTTCTTATTCGCCTCCTGAGGAGTCATGGTAAGGCCGAAGACCTCCTGGTTACCATCCAGATGAGCGTTTGCAACGCTTGGATTTAAGTACTGGTCATACCACAGCTGAACGGCAGAGGCCTTGTTGGCCGCGTCTACAATCTGCTTGGATATGGGATCAGTGATCTTTGTCTCAATTCCCTTTAAAGGAGGTATGAGGCCTGCTTCTACAAACTGTTCCACCGTATCATCGTCGGAAAGTCCTACCGCATATTTAAACGCTGCCTCCAGCTTTTCCCCCGTACAATTAAAGGAAATGAACTGGTCTCCCAGAGTTCCGCATAAAATGGAGGCATCCGCAGAGGAACCGTCCACTGCCGGGAAGCTGAACCAGCCTATCTTGCTGTAGAAATCGCTTCCGCCTTCCTCGCTGTCGGTCTTAAAGGCCGCCGTATTCCAGGAACCTGTCAAATACATAGCTGCTGCCTCTGTGTAGAAAAGCTGCTTCG
>JASGGP010000064.1:0-17857 GCA_047604985.1 Lacrimispora sp. | reverse complement strand
AAAGACGATCAGATAATCGGAGTATTCCTCACCCCTATCCAGGGGACAATTAAATGCCGGATGGCCTCCTATGAAAAACGGCATAGCGACAGTCCCCTCATTCAATATACCATAAGTCACCTGTATGTTCTTTCCTTTTAACAAATAAGTAAGGAAAAGGCGGAATTTATAGGGATACCGGGCAAGCATCGACTCATTTTCTCCAATAGAGAAACAGATACTGTCCTTGGAAACAGATTCCAGCCGAAACTCCTCTTTCCGCACCATACCATGTCTTGGCATATAGACCGGCTTACCATCTTCCGTTACTGCCCGGTCCTCTCTTAGGCTTCCGCAAATGGGAAACAGCACAGGCGCCTGGCCGCTCCAATATTTCGGATCTCCCTGCCACAGATATTCCCGCCCGCTCATGTCCCGGATGGAGGTCAAGGCACCGCCTTTTGTTGTAAGCTCCACGCTCAAATCATCATTTTTCAACTGATAGTTCATTGTCATCCCTCGATTCTGCATACCGTAACATCCGGCAAAATCCGCTCCATATCTTCGGGTATGTAAAAACCGGTTTCCTCTCTCAAAGCTGCCGCCGCCGAAATGGCGCTGGCTTTTCTCAGAATTTCTTCTACCGGCAGCCCTTCGCTCAGTCCCAGTGCAAAACCGGCAATCATGGAATCTCCGCACCCCACCGTATTAACCGCATCAATACGGGGGACTGTGGCCCGATAGACTCCGGTATCACAAACAACAAAAGACCCGTCTTTACCAAGAGAAACCGCCACAATTTCAACGCCTTTTCTATGGATTTCCCTGGCTGCCTGAATCATTTCTTCCAGGCTGTCAGGTTTTCCCGTCAGCATTTGAATTTCATCCAGGTTTGGCTTAATTATGGTAGGTCCGGCCTCTATCCCCATTTCAAGAAGAGTTCCGCTGGTATCCAGTATCACTTTCTTCCCAAGGCCTCTTACAATCTTTACCAGACGCTGATATGCAGTCCCGTCGAGTCCTTTTGGAATACTTCCTGACATTGCCACCACATCAGCCTGTTTTACCAAATCTTCAAACTGTTCGATAAACTGTTCAAAATCCTCCATTGAAACAGTAAATCCCGGTTCCAGAAATTCTGTCTGTATTTCATTCTTTTCATCCCAGATGTTAATGCAGGAGCGGCTTTCCTCTTTTAAATGGAAGAACGCACTTTTAATCCCGAACGGCTTTAAAGACTCTTCAATATAGTTTCCGGCATAACCTCCGACAAATCCGGTAGCAATCACTTTGGCGCCGGCAATAGCTAACGGCTTGGAAACATTCAGGCCTTTTCCTCCGGGAGTATAGGTACACTTCTTTACCCTGTTCACTTCTCCTATGCAGAACCCGTCCACCACATAGCGTTTATCAATCGCCGCATTCAGTGTCACGGTCAGTATCATGGCCGCCTCCTATTCTTCATTTACCAACAGTACTTTTCCTTTCACCTGGCCTGGTACTTTAAACATCTGGAAAGCCTCTTGTGCCTGGTTCATAGGAATCTTTTTATAGATGAAGCCCGGATCGAACTTCAGCTGCCCGGTTGCAAAATAATGTGCAGTCAGACTCCATTCCTTTCCAGGGAAAGGGGAACTGTAAGACATCCAGGAACCGGTTAAGTAAAATTCTTTCCGGTTTATATTTTCCCACATGGCCGGAGTAAACTTCAGTTCCTCATGGGGTGTGCCGACAAAGCACACATGGGCTTTATTTGCCGCCAGCTCAAAAGCTAAATGCATGGTTGGAATCTGTCCGGCTGTCTCAAACACAAAGGTAAACCCTTTTCCTTCTGTAATAGCCATAGCCTTTTCCATAAAACCATCTTCTGTGGTGTTAACAGTTCCATCAGCGCCCAGCCGTTTTGCCAGCTCCAGCCGTTCCTTGCTGATATCAAATACCACTACTTTTTTGGAACCAAATATTTTTGCCCATTGCATTGTGAATATGCCGATGGTTCCACCTCCTAAAACCGCAACATATTCGCCGCCCTTGTACTGGTTTTGGAAAAGGCCATGAAGGGCAACGGTGGAGGGTTCAAACATGGCCCCCTGCTCATAGGAAATGTTTTCATCAAACGAAACTGCGTTCTGTTCCGGTATTACCACATAATCTGCATTGCTTCCCTGCTGCCTGGAACCGATAAAGCTGTAATGCTTACAAAGAGAAAAATTTCCGTTCTGGCAATCATCACATTTCATACAGGGAATCAGCGGTGCACCAGATACCCGGTCTCCAACTTTGACTTTTGTAACACCTCTCTCCTACCTCCACCACATCACCGGAAAATTCATGTCCCAGTACAATAGGATAAAAATGGACCCCATGATGCAGTACCCTGGGTATATCAGAACCACATATACCAGAGGCTTTCACTTTTACTTTCACCAGACCCGGACCTGCTGCCGGTTCCTCATAATCCAGATATTTTACATCTTCATTTGCACAAACAACTGCTGCTTTCATTTTCAACCTCCTACTTTTCCATAATTGTTTTTAGAGAGTCATACAGTTCCAGATAAATTTGATAATTTCGGTCATATACCTCCCAATTGTCCTGATTTGTGACATGATAGCGCTTATGCCTAACCGTTCTCCTAACTGCATCATCAAAGTCCTTGTAGATTCCCACACCTACACCAGCCAATATGGCTGCTCCCAATGTGGTGGCGGTATCTGAAGACGGAACTGCAATAGGCTTTCCTGTTACATCTGACTTAATCTGCGTCCACAAAAGAGAATTTGCAGCCCCTCCCATTGCCTGGAGTACATTCACCTTTGCACCTGCTTTTTCGGCAACCTCCAGGTTATGCCTCAGGGACATTGCAACACCCTCCATGGTTGCACGAATTAAATGTCCTTTTGTCTTGCTGAAATCCAGGCCATAATAAACACCCTTTGCTTTCGGGTTCCAGATAGGAGAGCGCTCACCTGCCATATAAGGCAGAAATATTAATCCATCGCTGCCCGGCGCGACCTCCTGTGCCAAATCATTAAACAATTCCAAGGAACTTCTGCCGCAGCGCTTACCCTCTTCCCTCTCATAATCAGCCAATTCCCGCTCCAGCCATCGCATTGCCCCTCCACCGCCTGTTGTACCTCCCTGAAGCAGCCACAAACCCGGAATTACATGGTAGCCGAGAATCAGCCGCTTATCTGCCTGATATTGATCCATGCAGATGCTCATACCGCCGGCCTGCCCGCCCTGTTCCTGGGTTTCCCCCGGATGAATCACACCAGCACCCAAGGTGCCGCAGGCGGCATCCAGGCCGCCTGCCACAACTGGAGTTCCGGCGGCAAGGCCAGATTGTGCCGCTGCATGACTGGTCACTGTTCCGATTACTTCATGGCAAGAATAGATTTCAGGCAGAACCCCTTCCGGGATTTCAAGAGCTTTACACATCTCCGCACTCCATGTCCCTGTATGCATATCAAAACAATGCAGCCCATATCCCTGGGAAATATCCTGTGTCATCTTACCAGTCAGCTTAAAGGTGATAAAGCTGTTAGACTGGAGAATCTTATATGTATTCCGATATACCTGAGGAAGATTCCTCTGATACCAGATGATTTTAGCTGTTGTGTAGGATGGCTGAAGAGAATTACCGGAAACCTCAAAAATCCGGTTTTCTCCCACTCTTTCGTTTAATTCCTTACAGATATCATCCGCCCTGGTATCCATCCAGATTGGTGTATTGGCAAGAACCTTTCCTTCCCGGTCAACCGCTATTGCCGCCCAACTCTGTCCATCAATTCCAATTCCGGCAATTTGTCCTGGCTGAATTTCAGACTGCTCTAATACTGCCTTTACTCCGAGGCAAATCGCTGTCCACCAATCCTCCGGATTCTGCTCCGCCCAGCCCGGCTTTGGATAAAAGACCCCGTACTCTTCACTGGAAGAAGCAATAACATTTCCTCCCCTGTCGAAAAGAGCAATCTTGCAGGCGCTTGTGCCGATATCGATTCCCAATAAATATGGCCCCATATCATTCTCCGTCCTGTATTTATTTTGCTTTATGATCGCAGCCACACACCAGAATGCGGTTTTTCACAAGTTCTTTCACAGCTTCCATTCCGGCACTTCCCAGCTTTTTAGGATCAAAGGTATCCGGATTCTTTGCCATCAGCTTTTTTCCTGCCTCTATGTAGGCAACTCTCAGTTCTGTTGCAAAATTCACCTTGCACATTCCCCTCTGCACGCATTCCCTGATATCCTCATCCCCAAGGCCTGATGCACCATGAAGAACCAGCGGTATGGAAACCAGAGCTCTGACTTTGGAAACCCTTTCTTTGTCCAGAACAGGCGTACTTGCATAGAATCCATGAGCCGTACCAATGGCAATTGCCAAAGAATCCACACCAGTTCGTTCCACAAACTCCCTGGCCTCTTCCGGATCAGTATTAGTATCCCCATCGGCTTCCAAGTCATCTTCCTTTCCGCCTACCTTACCCAACTCCGCTTCCACCGGAATGCCACAGGCTTTTGCAAGCTCCACCACCCGTTTGGTAAGAGTGATGTTCTGTTCAAAATCCTCATGGGATCCATCAATCATAACCGATGTATAGCCTGCATGAATTGCCTGGGCCGCAAGTTCAAAGCTATTTCCATGATCCAGATGAAGGCATACCGGAATACCAGCTTTCTCTGCCTCCGCCGCCACTATCGCCTGATATGTTTCCAGGGTTCCATACTTTACGGTGGAGGGTGTCGTCTGAAGCATCACCGGAGCCTGCAGTTCTTTTGCTGCAGCTATGACTGCCTTTACCATCTCCATATTTTCCACATTAAAAGCTCCCACTGCATATCCGCCCTTCTGCGCATCCAGCAGCATCTGTTTCGACGTAACCAATGCCATTGTACTTCCTCCTTAAAATGTAATTTTTATCTTGTTCTGATTTTAATTATAAAGAAATTTTCTAATATAATTAGTATCTTATCAGACAGGTCAAAGCTTCTGATGTCGTATTATCGAACATCTTGACTTGCGCCGTATCCTTTGCTAAACTGAATATATATTGAGGAGTGGGAGGGATAGGATGAGAACGGTATATACAGATTTAAATATTAAGATAACGATCAATGACACAGCATTTCTCGTTTTGAATATCGTGTTTGAGCGTTTTCTCCGTTCTATGCCAAGGCACAGCCATGGGAACAACAGCTACGAAATTCATTATATCCCCTATGGCCACGGTACCGTCTATATTGATGACCAGGTTTATGACATTACCCCCAACACCCTTTATATGACCGGTCCTCATGTGGAGCATGAACAGATACCCTTTAAAAACGATCCTATGGCAGAGTATTGTATCTATTTTAAGATGCAGAATTCCAGTGCCGTAAAGCAGAAGCCGGAAACCGTGGCATATAAATTTGGACAAACCCATTTCTGGTTCGGTCAGGACACCCAGGAGCTATACCCGCTAATGCAGCAGATTTTCTATGAACTGGAGCATCGGTATACCGGTTATATGATTCAAGTTGAAACGCTGCTTCAGCAGTGCGTGGTAAAGATTGTCCGCAACTATGAAAACAGGCGGCAGTCGAAGGTACACTTTTCTCCTTCCAATCTGGTGGACAGCAAATATATTATTGTGGAGGAGAGCTTTCTTTATGAATATGAGACTTTGACTTTAGAAAGCCTAGCTGCACGCCTTGGCTTAAGTATCCGGCAGACGGAACGCTTTTTAAAAGAATACTATGGAAAAACATTTCTTCAGAAAAAAACCGAAGCGAAAATGTCTATGGCAAAAATTTACCTTCATGATGCCAACCTGAATATTTCAGAGATTGCCGACCGGCTTAATTATTCATCTGTTCAACACTTCTCCTATGCTTTCAAGCAGTATTACGGAATTTCAGCTACTAATTATCGAAAATGCAGTCAATAGGAAATGCACTTTTACCGGCAGATAATCGAAGCATTATGTCATAGTGTATCTATCTTTGTTTTGTAGCAAAAAATCTCTAAAGAATAGATTGACCGGCTGTTTACTCACAATTTTCCCGAACAAAAAAAGGTATCCCCCGATTATAAAATTTGGTGGAATACCCTAATAGCCTTATAGATATTTGTTATAAAATAATATAAACTTTATTAATGTAAGTGTAATGTTTTATCTTTCGGCAGCAGACGCAGCATATCATCCTTTCCAGAAAGCTGCGTTCCCGGATATAGCAAAGAACCTGCAAATATCTCTTCCTTTTTTCCGAAAAATCATTTCTGATTTGCAGAACTTTATTAGTTCCTCCACTAATACCGTAGTTACCCTGGAAATCCTCCGGACTATATCACCACGCCTTTTTTCAGAATTATATTTGCATACAGCGCTTTTTCGCTAGTCATAACTACTACCGCCGAATGTTCTTTTGTCTTTTCATAAAATTTCCACTTATCAATTTCTTCAAAACACTCTGCCCCACGCTTATCGTGTTTTGCGACACTATCTTTATATTGATCCCAAATTGGAGTCTTAACATCATCCCCGGGGACGACTCCCATCAGAGTTATCGGATGGTCCACATATGTATCCAGAGGAAATATCTGTAAAATGGCGTCCAATATCTCTGATACCCCATGACCATCCATATGGATCACCTTTTTCCCATAAGTATGTCCCGGAAAATTCCCATCCCCGATTGTAAGCTCATCCGTATGTCCCATTTCGCATAACACTTTTAATAATTCCGGGCTTATAATTGCCGGTATCCCTTTAAGCATAACATTTTATCTCCTCTAAAATTATAATGGTGTCAGGCATTTTTTAAGTGCCCAAATCGAAATCAATTAACCTTGGTAAGTTTTCTTAAATTAAATTATATAAAATATTACTCCAGAAAATTAGAGTCTTATCAGACATGGCATTCTCATATCTGTCGTGATATCGACCATATATTGTGGTGATCCACATGTTGATAGACAACACACAGCATGATCTTTGACGATAAAAGGTGAGTGTGGTATTTGATGATGAAAGCCACTACGGAAAAAACGAACATTATATGGAAAATCTTACGGGTATAATATATGGCTGCATCAGCTTGCATTTATCTGTACTGAATTTAGCAGTCGCAGCCATTATCGGTAACAATGGCGCTGAGTGTTGCACCACCGATAACAGGGCTGACATTAAACGTAACTACAACCAGATAGGTACAGCAGTCATTCATACAGGAATCACAATCACATACCTTAAAATTAAAGGAATCAGATACCGTTGTAGCAACTGATCTGGAATATTCATATATTCCGCCGACCGGAATGAGAGCCATCTGACTTGAACACTCTTTAAAGATTTGAAATCTATAGCTGCCTATTACACCTATAACAATATTTGCAGTAAATGAAAGCTGAATACAGGGATGCTCAAATCCCGAAGTATTAATCTGTAATGTAGCAATAGTACGTGTTATATCTACTCCAGTTAAATTAGGAAATGAAACAAATCCCGGACTTCCGCATCTTAATACAGTTGCGTTTAATTTTTCTTGTTTCTTCTCACAACAACAGTCATCGCAGCAGTATTCACATTCACAGTCATGATTCATATAAAAATCTCCATTGTTCAGGAATTATATTTAATTAAATTTGATAACAACTTTGATAATTTTACCTGCATTTTATACATTATTATAATACGATAATTTTAGAATTGTGAATAGTCCCGGATAATTGGCCTTCTAAATGGCATCCTTAAATAGATCAGGGCTAAAAGTCCTGCTTATCCTTAAAGCTGATACTGTCCCAGTTGCACAAAAAGCGAAAATCAGGGTGATTCTGCCCGGGAAAATGGCCTTAATATTCAGAATTGCCATTTATAGCCGCTGTTTGCTATTTTGTATAACAGAGGCATTATGCTCATAGTTATTTATAATTGTTATTGAGGTTTCAAACAATTTCTATTCTTGTTACACTTAAAGAAAGCGGAGGAGGTTTAATTCATATGGATATAAAATTAAAAACAATAATATTGGAATGCCGTGATATACCCCAATTGCTGTCTTTTTACACAGGTCTTCTGCATTGGCCAGTAGTATTTGAAATAGATACTTTTGTTGGGATACATTCGAAGGAAGGGGATATTGGAATCGCTTTTCAATATGATGAAAACTACATCTCTCCGACATGGCCTTCACAACCAGGGCATCAACAGATGATGTCACATTTAGATTTTGCAGTAACAGATAAAAATGAATTAAAAGAAGCAATGGAAAAAGCGCTTGAGTTAGGTGCCAGAATTGCTAACGGGCAGTATGGCGGTGAGGAATGGGTTACTATGCTTGACCCTGCCGGACACCCGTTTTGCTTTGTCGTATGGAATCATTAATGATAAAACAATATTTTAATCTAAAAGCAGTATTCTATAAAATCAGAATACTGCTTTTGCCTTATTTTTTCCCAACGAAATATGTTTATTAATTATTTCAAATTTTCCTCACATTTCATCATCCGTTCTTCATAACCGTCCAGCTTCCAATCCAGTCTTTCCAGAACTGCATTCAGCTCCTTGATTTTTGTGACAATTTGTTCCCTCTGTTCCAGAAGGAGCTTTTTTCGGGCGGTAATGGTTTCCCTGCCCTGATGGAAGAGGGTAACGTATTCGACAAGCGTTTCCACAGAAACACCTGCCAGGCGCATACATTTGATGTACTCTACCCAGCGGCAATCCTCATCAGAATAGTCCCGAATACCGCCTGCAGTTCGTACAACTTTAGGCAGCAGGCCGATGCGCTCATAATAGCGCAGTGTATCCGGGGTAAGTCCATATTTTTTTGCAACTTCCGCAATACTCATTGATTCTCACATCCCTGTTTACTTAAATTTATTTTGCTCCCCGCAGGGATACAATTCCCGCGCCGGTTCTCATACATGAGAACAACTCCTTATAAACACATCTTGAAAATATTTTCAATATCCTGCTGATTCAGTGGTTTAAAACCGGGCAGTATTCTGCCACCGCACGCTTTTTCTGCCATAATCTCAAAGTTTTTATCATCTATGCCGATTTCCTGGAAACTGCTTTTCAGCTCCAGTGTTTGGAAGAAGAAATTGCTTAAAAGCTCAATACCTTTCTTAGCCACCTCCATAGAGGGCAGAGAAGCATCGATGCCAAACACGTTGATGCCAAACTGATAAAACTTCGATGCTGTAGTTTCATCCAGCATGTATTCCATCCACCGGGGAGTTAGAATAGCCAGGCCCAGACCGTGAGTGATATCGTAAATAGCAGAAAGCTCATGCTCCATGGGATGGCAGCTCCATGCCTGGCGCTTGCCGCCGTTTACAAAGCCGTTGATCGCCCAGGAGCTGGTCCACATCAGATTGGCACGGGCCTCATAATTGTCAGGCTCCCGCATAGCAACAGGAGCGTACCTGATGATGGTTTTCATCAATACTTCCATAACGCCATCCAGCATCTGCAGATCCTGATCCATATTGAAGTAGACTTCCATAATATGGGACATCATATCTGCTGCCCCGCAGGCCGTCTGATATGGGTTGACCGTATAGGTGTTGGCAGGATCGAGAAAAGAGACTTTTGGGAGCATTGGCTGTTCCATACGGCCGATTTTGTCCCGGGTTTCCGGATTGCTGATAACTACGCCGCAGTCCAATTCCGAGCCAGTGGCAGCAAGTGTAAGGATGGTGACAACCGGCAGCGCTTTTTCAATCGGCGCCCATTCACTCAGAAACTTCCATGGGTCGAAATCCACACAAGCACCCGCCGCCATGAATTTTGTCGCATCCAGTGTGGAACCGCCGCCCACAGCAAGCAAGACGTCAATCTTTTCTTTTTTACAGATTTCCGCCCCCTCACGCACGGAATCAATGTGCGGATTGGGTGCAATGCCGCCCAGTTCAAAAAGTTCCAGGCCCGCGGCCCTGATTTCTGCAGCCACTCTATCGTACAACCCCGTCTTTTTAATGGAGCCGCCGCCATAAGTCAGCAACACCCGCTTACCGAATCTGGAAAGCTCCGACCCGAGATGGGAAAGCTGGTCTTCTCCGAAATAGATCTTTGTTGGTATATCGTAAACAAAACTGTTCATTTTTGTTTTCTCCTTTAAATTTTTATTTTTTTATCAGTCGGCAGAAATACTCTGCCTAAGATAAATTTATACTTTTATGCTACTGCTTCATTTTAATTAGAGCGCTCCGACCACCTTATGTGGAGCGTAAAGTTCCTCAAGATAGGATAAATCGTCATCTGCCAGTCTGACATTCAGCGCACCAACCGCATCGTCAAAATATTTTTCCTTAGTAGCACCGATAATAGGCGATGCAACGCCTTTGGCAAGCTGCCAGGCAAGGGCAATCTGAGTCATTGTAACATTATATTTCTCCGCAATTTCATTGACTCTCAGCACGATCTTGTAATCGTTTTCCTGTGTGCTATCATATTTGGATACCGCCGTCCTGTCAGTCCTGCTACGGTTAGTGTTGGCTTTCCATTCAAGCCGGGAAAGTCTGCCTGCCGCAAGAGGGCTATAAGGCGTGCGTGCAACGTTCAGCTGATTGCAGATAGGAATCAACTCACGTTCGTCCTCGCGGTAAAGCAGATTGTAATGGTTCTGCATGGAGACAAACGGTGTCCAGCCGTTTCTTTCGGCAGTAAGCTGCATGTTGTAGAATTGATATCCGTACATAGCTGAAGCGCCCAGAGCCCTTACCTTGCCGTTCCTGACAAGACTGTTAAGGGCCTCCATAGTTTCTTCGATAGGCGTGCCGTAATCAAAACGGTGAATAATATAAAGATCCAGGTAATCCGTGCCCAACCTCTTGAGCGTACCGTCAATTTCTCGCAGAATCGCCTCTCGGGAAAGATGTCCCTCGTTGAAATAGACCTTTGAGGCCAGAACCACTTTGTCACGTGCCGTATTGTTCCGTATAGCACGGCCAAGGTACTCTTCACTGGTGCCCGCCGAATAAGTATTGGCGGTGTCAAAGAAATTTATGCCCAGATCAAGAGCATGCCGTATAATCGCTTCGCTTTCCTCCGGATTCAGTGTCCAATCGTGCATTTTGCTGGCGGGATCACCGAAGCTCATGCAGCCAACACAGAAACGGGAAACCTGAATGTCTGAATTTCCAAGTCTTACATATTCCATATTTCAGCCTCCTTATTGACTTTTATTATGTTTTCAGCAGTATCGTCCACACATAGAAGTGCGTTTGGTCCGCGCGGATAACCGATGTACGGCAGACACCAGGGCATGGTTTTAAGGCAAAGGCCTTTACTGCCAGGCTGCATGGTTTGTAATCTGGGGCTTACCGTTTCATTTATGCTGCATTCTCCATGTGTTCTGTACATATCCTATCACTTAGAGCTGACTCTAAGTCAAGTGAAATTAAAATTAAATGTTAAATGAAAAACTAAATTTTGTTAAATGAAAAACTAAATTCACGATTGCAACACTAAATTCATGATGTAAGACTGAATTCCTTTCCAATGAAGTTAGTCTTGCACGAACTTTTCTGCTATACTGTTTTTGCAGTGGATCCTTCCTCATTTAGCAGGAGGTATACACAATGAATTCTAAGAATAAAACATACAACCGGAAACACCTGACCATGACCCAGCGCATATGGATTGAGAAAGGCTTAAATGACAATGAGTCTTTCGCTTCTATTGCCAGGAGAATTGAGAAAGACCCTACTACTGTTCTCAAAGAAGTGAAACGCAACCGCTTTTTCCCAAAACGAAGTGAAGTCTGGAAACCTCTTCCGTGTAACAGAAAAAACGAATGTCAGATTCGTTTTCTGTGCGATGGTATGGATTACACGAATCTCTGTAAAAACTGTATTGATATCTGCCCAAACATATCTAAGGCTCCTTATGTTTGCAACGGTTGTTTGAAAGTCAAGCGCTGTAATCTCCAACATAAAAATATGTCTATAGTTTACTTTTCAAAGAGATAGGAATGCTCAACCCTGCCGCTTAGTAACATTCAGGCAGTAAAAAACAGCCCCCCAATAAGGGACTGGTTTAAAAGTTTCTTTTCTCCGCAAAATGCTAAGCTATGGATGGCAATGCAGAAATAACAGTCAGCCGTTAGCAGTTTAAACCTTAGTTCAAAAGATGCCCACAAAGTTAGTATTGGGGGCATCTTTCTTTATATCGCTTGTCAATATAATTTTAATTAAATTGATCACAATTCAACTTTCACTCCATAAAATAAAAGAAGTTTCCCCTCTGACAGCAAATCAACCGGGGAAACACCAAACACCATCAAAAGGCGGTTAGATTATTAATCCCTATATACTATTGAATAATAAAGAATTATTTGTTTATTACCGCAAGAGCACGTACAGCCTAAAGAAACTGTATCCTCTTCGTTGAAACAAAAATTCCAAAGGTATCCAAAAAAGTTAACTAAAAACAAGAAAAAGTTTAATTCCAGTTCTAACTCATATGAGTTGCAATAAGTGAAGACCTTAGCATACCAAACTTTACATGGTCCTCTAGAACTATCACCATATTTAAGAATGTCCCAATCAACTTTATATTTATTCCTCAGTATTTCCCTTTTTTCATCATCTGTCCTTCCTTCCATAGAATTTAATACTTCTTCTTTCAATTCTTCTAATACTCTTCCCTGTATTTTCATAACAATAATGCACCCCTTAAATATTTACTACAATATAATAATATTCAATATAATTATTTTTGACACAAGCCCTGTTCCAGGGCCTTTGTATTGCAATGACACTGGTACCCTCTCTTTGCTTTGGTAGATATATAAGAACATGAGCCTTTCCTAAATGCTGCAGATTACAGGTAATCAAACAGCAATTTGGTCCCGAAAGCAAATAACAGTGATTTGAGTAATAACACAACAGACTCCACATGTGCAGATGCTGTGATTGGGATTCCGAGAGAGCATAGCCAGTATTAGAGAAAAGCCCTTTTATATTGTAAAAGCGTCAGATTTAATGCCATAAATCATTCTCCTATTATGTAGAATACTTTCATATCCTACATAATAGGCTGTTACCCTAATGCATCTATATCACTTGTGGCTTACATGATCAAAAGATTAATATCTAATGATCATTGAATTATTTTGTTTTGAAAATGAATCAGCGGTTTCCTTATTGATCTGTTGTTCATTTTGTTCTTATCTTATTCCTTATATGATTTTTTAAATGTACTAGTGATCACTTGAGCGAGGTGCTGCCGGACCGAGTCCGATTGAGCAGAGCCAGTTCAGTGCGACCTCGTGCAGCACATTGATGTTGTCAACCTGACAATGTTCTAATCCGCCAAGTCGTCTATCCTCTATCGGAAAGAGGTCTTGTTTTTCGAACCGGCCTGCTCGTAATTCTTCAAGGCTTGTGTTAGCGGATTTGGCTAAACTAATATTTCTTCCACACCATGCATCACAAGAAGCGGACATTCTATCTGGTGAAGCACGCCCTCCAGATCATATGCAAAGCGCGGATTGCCCGCAAAGTCATCCAAGCTTTTGGCACCCAGAATTCTCATACCGTGAGCGGCCAAACTCGGAGGCATCCATTTAAGCATTGCATCCCAGTCAAACGCATGCGTACCACCGTCGGAAATGACAGCAGCAATTCTATGATCAAACGAAGCAAATCGAAGAGAATCGTATGCAGCAAAGCTCTCACCGTGCACGATAATCTTATCGGGATCAACTTCCGGTCGTGTCAAAAGAAAGTCGATTGCTCTTGAATGGAAAGCCTCACTGTCAGCTCGCCTCCCTTTTCCTTTTTCATACATAGACAAACCGGTGCCAGGTTGGTCATAGACCAGAAAATTATATCCACACGAAATAAAGGCTGGGCCTAGCCAGAAATAGTTTTCAATTGACCACTCATCACCACCGTTGAGAGCGAAAATAGTCGGCTTTGGACCTTTTATCCAGGAAGGTGAGAAAAAGTACCCATCCAGCTTGACATCCTCGTAATCTACTTGGACCTTCTGGGGGAACATCAAAGTATTTTCCGGCCGCCTCAAAGAGTTCATTTACCTTCTTAAATAGACGATTTTCTCAGTGTCATCACTCATCACAGAATATTCCGCAATCCGGTAGTAATTGCAGGCGCGAATATAGCAGTTTCGTGCTGTATACCAGTTTCCGATGGCTTCGGACTCCTTTCCGTGCTTTTCCAGGGCCTGAGCCGTTATAATCCATTCCCTATGCCATGTATCCTTATCATTTGGATCGATTTTTTTACAGGCTTCGTAGATCTCGGTGACATCCGTAGCACGAGGCTTGCCATGCCCAGGGCTTTGGTAACTTGGTATGACATCATGTAGTTATTAGGCCAACGGCTGAATTCAACTGACATGGCAATATCCTCCTTTTTCAGTTCTAATGATTACTCCTTCCGTCACCCAATCAGGCGTAAGAATGCACGTTTCCAATAGCATCTCCTGTCTATGACGGCACCACGAAAATCATTTTTTTTCATATGGTTTTTCTCCTTTCAATTTATTATAGTGTTTTTCGGCTACGAGTAAATTTTAAATGGAATAATAAAGCACCACTTAAAAGGAAATAAATGTATGTAAAACGAATAAAAAAATATAAAATACTGATATAAAAAAAGCCACTGCCTTAGTACTTAAGCTGGCAGCGGCCTTTAACTTTGTTGTAAAAAATAGGTAAAAAATTATATTATACCATAAGGGGAAGGCTGAACTTTATCCCCAAACCTCCATATTCTGAATGATATGCATAAATTTCGCCACTATGATGTTCAATAATGGATTTACAGCTTGCAAGACCGAGCCCCATTCCATCGTTCTGAATTTGCCGCGATTTATCCACAGTGTAAAATTTGAGATATGGAAGATATGTCCTTATCTGGTACACCAATTCCATTATCCTCAATTTGAAAGCAGGCTGAACTCCCTTGTGGATATCCGGTCATATACACTTTTAAATCATTTTTTTCCCCATATCTTACCGCATTGCTGAAAAGATTACCGAAACCCGACGTATCATCGTTTCATTGGCAATCAAAAACATATTTCTTGCAAATGAATGATGACAAGTAAGCTCATAATCAAACCCATCCAGCTCATATTATATTCTTGGGCAATATCTCCAAATAATTTTGAAACATCGATAGGTTTGGTTCTCATAGATTCCAAATCTAGTTTTTCTTTGTAAAACTCGAGAATTCATTGATGAGTTCGACTATAAATTTCGACTTCTTTTGAATCAACTCATAATATTCCTGCTTTTCAGTTTCTGGTAAATCTTTGTGCATACTTAGCAGTTCAGCAAACCCATTCATAGATGCTAAAGGTGTTTTTAAGTCGTGGGCAATTGCTGCAATCATATCGATCTGCTCTTTGTGCGCCAGTTGAAGTCTTTCCTCCATATACTAAAGCGTTTATAAAGAGTTCCAATTTCATCATTACTCTTTAGAGCAAGTGGAGGTAATGGATGCACAATATTTACCTCTTCCAACCTGGTATTAAGCAACTGAATTGGTTTTTCTATACAAAAACGAATATAGATAATTAGAATACTAAATATTAAACAAGCAATGGCAAATATGGGCAGAAGTAAGCCTACATATTGCAGATTCAGCAATGAACTTCGTATCGGTGAATATGCTGCAAAGATAAACTTCAGATATATTCCAATTGAAGTCATCAAAACGATAAACATCATCAGGAATAAAAGGGGAAGCTTATCAGTTCATGCTGATTATTCCTTCTGTATATTTATATCCTATACCCAAATTGTCTTAATAAAGTCACATTCAGAGCCAAGTTTTTACGAATGTTTTTTATATGAACTGTTACGGTATTTATTTCTCCATTCGTCTCCCCACACATTTTCATAGATCTTCTCACGAGTCAATACATTATTGGAATGGTTCATAAGAAAAGACAATATTTGAAATTCCTTTGTTGATAAGTCAAGTTTTGTGCTATTAAGGAATGCTTCAAACGTCTTGTCGTTCAAAATGAGTGGAGTATTTACCTTTTCGTTATCAGAACCAAGTTTATTCCATTCTATAAACATCCTATCGACTTTTCTGAAGTGAGCCTTTATCCTGGAGGTTAGCTCCTGAATGCTGAAAGGTTTGGTTATGTAATCGTCCGCTCCTATTCGAGTTCTCCGACAATTTTATCAATATCCTTATCACGGGCGCTTAAAAACAGGATTGGAACATTATAGGATTTTCGGATGCTTCGGCAGACATCAAGACCATCCATATCAGGCATCATTATATCAAGAACAACGAAATCAATGTAATTTTCTTTCAATGCAGATAATGCCTCTTCCCCGGAAGATGCTGAAATTGTTTCAAATTGCTCATACCTTAAACTTTTTGTAATAAGTTTTACGATATCCTCATCATCGTCTACAACTAATATCTTTTTTTGCATTTTTACACCTTCTGACATTATTCATGAACTGCATTTTTTTCATGTAAGCACCTCCGTCCACTCGGCTTACTTATGTGCCGTATATATCGGGAGTAAAATATTTTCTATGATATCCTCAATATTCGTCTCTACTAGTGTCCCATGTAAAACAATCTCGTTAATAATTAGTAGATACGGTAAATTTAGAGCATTCTCAGAAAAAGTATTAATCGAAAGTGAAACCTCTTTCCGATGATTAGCCCTCGTTATAATAGTCTCAATTGATTTACGAATACTGTTTTCGTGATTAATGCCACTGAATAAATCATAAGATAGATATTGGAAATCATATCTGAAACCAAGTTTCTTAGATCATCTGGTTTGATAATATAAAAAATTGGATTTAAACTTTCAAATAGTGTGGTTAAATCTTCTTTTAGGGAGCCATGATCTGCAATTTCAAAATTAATGGGCGGTACTTGTCGGCTTCCGCGGTCATAACAAGATAGCATTTTTGTGACCAGCGGCGATAAATCGCATTTTTATTAGTTTTTGCAGCATGCGCTACATAATCCATAGTTAACCTGCCATATCCCATTTGTTGAAGCAGTAACCAAGCCTGATCTAGAATTGCATTATCAAGTGCAGCACCTCGGCGTCGACTAACATTTTTATTCACAGTACAACCTCCTATTGTTATTCAGCATAGTTCCACCATATTATAGAACCAGAGACACCAATAAATACATACGGAAACTCAACAGTCTGCTAACCCAATTAATGAACTGTGAATTGCTTAACTATATTTTCGCAATACAGGTTGTGATCCAAAAATAACAGCCATAATGAAGCTCCAAGAGAAATACTGACTTATTTTTAACAGCATACGCATTGTATTTATTATTCCTGCACTTTACAAATCTAAAATATTATAAATTACACCTTTGTTTGCTGTCAGGATATTATTACAAACACTATTTTTTGAACCATAACGCCTTATCATTTTTTTGTTTAAATACTTCCATAGTTAAGACACTCCTCAACAGTATAGGGTACTAAAGTACCTTATTCCGATAGTATATCACAACAAAACCTGATATGCAAATACTATCTTTGTTTCTTTCACATTTACTCCAATAATCTCTATTGTATTTTATTGCGACATAATTCAACGACAGCTTCAATATGCCTTGAACGGTCAAAAAAGATGCCGCTTGAGCCTGGGGGACCCTGGAGGAAGGTCGCTTTGCTCTTATTCTATATTTCGACTTCCGTTAAGGTTAAATTCGTCGCTCTCCCTCCGGCCTTGACTTCAAAAATTTTATTTACCTTTATAGCTAAAGACACTCGGATTTCCAATGGTCTTTTCATAGAATAACCTTATTCAAAAATAATGTGTGAAGCTTGCTCCTCGTTGATTTTTCCATAGTGGTACTAATAACAACCAAGTATACCGCTTGATGTTCCTGTGGCAGATTCC
>JASGGP010000063.1:0-18169 GCA_047604985.1 Lacrimispora sp. | reverse complement strand
GGATGCCCTTGGCGGGGAAATGGGAAAGAATATAGATAAAACCTTTATTCAGTCAAAAATGCTGAACCAGTCCAAGGGACCGGCAGTTCACTCTCTGAGAGCTCAGGCGGATAAACAGGATTATTCCAGAACCATGAGAAATACCCTGGAGAATACGGAGCATTTAACCATAAGACAGGCGGAAGTCTCTGAAATTGTAGTGGAAAATGGAATTCTCACAGGAGTTAAGACATTTTCCGGCGCTGTTTACCACTGTAAGGCGGCTGTATTGGCTACGGGAACTTATCTTCGCGCCAGGTGCATTTACGGAGATGTAAGCAATTATACGGGCCCTAACGGGCTGCAGGCGGCAAATCATCTGACAGAGTCTTTAAAGGCCAATGGAATTGAAATGCTGCGTTTTAAGACAGGAACTCCGGCCAGGGTGGATAGAAGGAGCATTGATTTTTCTAAAATGGAAGAGCAGCTGGGGGATGAAAAGGTAGTTCCTTTTTCCTTTTCCACGGACCCGGAAATCCTAAAAAAGGAGCAGATTTCCTGCTGGCTGACCTATACCAATGAAAATACACACAGCATCATCCGGGATAATCTGGACCGTTCCCCCTTGTATTCGGGTGCCATAGAAGGGACAGGACCCCGGTATTGTCCATCCATTGAGGATAAGGTGAAGTTCCCGATAAGGAATACATCAGGTTTTTGTGAGCCGGAGGGCTTTACACCAATGAAATGTACTTAGCCGGCATGTCCAGCTCTCTTCCTGAGGATGTCCAGTACGCCATGTACCGGACGGTGCCGGGACTTGAGCATGTGAATATTGTGAGAAATGCTTATGCAATTGAATACGACTGCATTAATTCCAGACAGCTTAAGGCAACCCTTGAGTTTAAGGCCATCAGCGGTCTCTTCAGCGGGGGACAGTTTAATGGAAGCTCAGGATATGAAGAAGCGGCGGTTCAGGGCTTTATGGCCGGTGTAAATGCAGCTTTGAAGGTTTTGGGACGGGAACCGAAAGTTTTGGACCGTTCTCAGGCCTATATCGGTGTTCTTATTGATGATCTTGTGACAAAGGAAAACAGGGAACCCTACCGTATGATGACTTCAAGGGCTGAATACAGGCTTTTGCTGCGTCAGGACAATGCGGATCTTCGTCTGATGGAAATAGGACATGATATCGGTCTTATCAGTGAAGACCAGTATCAGGGACTTCTGATAAAGGAAAAGTCCATTGAAGGTGAAATTAAGCGCCTGGAATCTACAAATGTAGGGGCGTCCAGGGAAGTCCAGGAATTTTTGGAGGGCAAAGGGAGCACACCCTTGAAAACAGGGACAACTTTGGCGGAGCTGGTGCGCAGACCGGAGCTTAATTATATTATGTTAACTGAAATTGATAAAAATATGCCTGTTTTGCCGGAGGATGTTGCCCAGCAGGTGGATATTAACATTAAATATGAAGGATATATCCGCAGACAGAGACAGCAGGTGGTCCAGTATAAGAAGCTGGAAAATAAGAAGCTGGATGTGGAATTTGATTATTCTGTTGTGAAAGGTCTCCGAAGAGAAGCCATTCAGAAGCTTAACCAGTATAAGCCAATGTCCATTGGGCAGGCCTCCCGGATTGCGGGAGTGTCGCCAGCGGATATTTCTGTGCTGCTGGTTTATTTGGAACAGCTTCGGTATCAGAGAGGAGCGGAGAAGTAGCCCTTGAGACGTGTTGGGATTGTAAAGGAAAGTTTTTAAAGAAGATTTTTAAAGTAATATGAGTGTGTAAGAAAAAAATCGAGAAAGATAAGCAAAGATAGGTATGAAAAAGTATAAAAAGTAAGTCTATGAAAAGAGTATATGAAATTTACATGAAAAAAGATATATGAAAACTTTTTATATGAAGAACTTATAAAAAAAGAATCTCCGGAGGGAGTGTGAGGAATCTTAAATGACTGATGAATTCAAAGAGAAATTTCAGAATGAATTAAATTTATTATCTATAAAATTAGAAGAAAACCAATTGATTAAATTTTATAAATATTTTGAATTATTAGTTGAGTGGAATAAATTTATGAATTTAACGACTATTACGGAAATGGATGAAGTGATAACAAAGCATTTTGTTGACAGCCTTTCTTTGATTAAAGCAATAGAAGATATTGGAGAAAAAAATCATAGAATAATTGATGTGGGAACCGGTGCAGGTTTTCCTGGAATTCCGTTGAAAATAGCATTCCCAAATTTGAAGCTTACATTAATGGATTCCTTGAATAAAAGAGTTAACTTTTTGAATGAAGTGATTCAATGTCTGGAACTTGAGGAAATTGAGGCCATCCATGGACGGGCAGAAGATCTGGGACGAGATGGTAATTATAGGGAACATTTTGATTTCTGCGTTTCCAGGGCAGTGGCTAATTTAAGTACATTATCGGAATACTGTATGCCATTTGTCAAGGTAAGAGGGTATTTTATACCTTATAAGTCTGGTAAGATAGAAGAAGAACTGGGAGCTGCAAAGCATGCTGTGTTTTTATTGGGTGGGAAAGTGGAAGAAGTGAAAACATTTTTACTGCCCGGTACAGAGGTTGAGCGTTCCTTAGTGAAAATTGTGAAAAATGATTTAATCTCTAAGAAATATCCTAGAAAGGCCGGACTTCCGGCAAAGGATCCATTAAAGTAAAATGTTTCACGTGAAACATTCCTTGAAAGAATTCTATTATCAGGTAAAGACCTGAATTTAAATAGAAGTCCATTTGCTAAAGATAATTCATTGCAGATCCAAGGATGTTTCACGTGAAACATTGTCGTTTTAAATATTATTTTTATAGATATTATTTTTATAAATTACTAGACAAAAAACATTTGAATGATATTAAACAACTCAGAAGAATTTTCCAATTGTGGAAGATATTTGGAATTGCTGACCAAGGTGCTTTCAATGGCCGGATTATATCTCTGATATTCACGGATGATCTCATCAATATTTTCTAATCCAGATCCCCCAACAATATAGATGCTGTTATTTATTTTCTTTAAAGCATTTACAATATTACATTTTGTATAATTGCATTTTACACTGGCATACAGTGACTTTGGAGAATCCCCTAAATGAGCTGACTCATAATAAGAGTCGATAAGCTGGGATTTCACAGAATAGGGATTGAAGTAATAATTATTAATAAATTCTTCTCTAATAGCCTGTTTGCTGGCAGCAATATGATAAAGAAGTGTTCCTAAAACAGGCAAACCCAGAATAAATTTATATACCTTACTGTGCTTATTAGGAATCTGACTGCAGGCCAGCAGGCTCTCTGGATTGATGAGCATGATCTGGTCGAAAAGTTCCGGAGCATTGTTACAAGCCATTACAGTAAGTGCAGAAGAGGAACCGGATGCAATAACATTAGTGCGGTGTCCGATCTCTGATTTAATAAAATCTGAAATCATTTGCACATAAAGGTAATTGGTATAAGTAAGATCAGGCTTTTCCGAGCGCCCGCATCCTAAAAGGTCAATGGTGTAGACTGTATAGTGATCCTTTAAAAAGCCAATCATCTGCTCCCATTCATAACCATTGGACCAGGCAGTTAAGTCATGAATCAGAAGTAATGGTTTTCCAGTTCCGGTTTTTGTATAATGGATATTACCAAAGCGCCATTTAAAACACAAAGATTTTGCATTTGACAGATGATTCTTGGAGGTGGCGGAAATCTTAATACATTTATTGATAATGGCAGTAGCTGTGGCAGCACTGGCCGATAAAATAAGCAGAGTCAGTAATTTGTTTTTCGTTTTCATATTTTACCTCCTGAAATGAGTTTGTCTCTTCCTATTATAATATAATCAATATGGACTTACAACGGGAAACATATTAATTTATTCTTAAAACTTGGAAATATCTTACAGGTTTATCATTTTATTAAAAACACATTGAGAGAAATATAAAGATATATATTACAATATATTTTTTAGATCTAAAAAACGAAATTTTAAATGTGTTTTTATCTGGAAAAGCAATTGAATAATTGGAAAAATGTTTCACGTGAAACATTTTTTGCATTTTCTGTATTTTTTTATATGAAACCATAGGAAAAAAAAATAAAGTATGATATACTCTATTTTGAACTGCAATTTTCGATATTGCAACAGGAGAAAATTAAAAATGGGAAGAATCATTGCGATAGCAAACCAGAAAGGCGGAGTTGGTAAAACAACTACTGCAATCAATCTATCTGCTTGTCTTGCAGAGTCAGACAAGGGTATTAGCTGTGGATTTTGATCCACAGGGAAATGAAACCAGCGGGCTGGGAATGGAAAAGAGCACTATAGAGCGAACCGTATACGATCTGCTGGTGGGAGAGTGTGAAATTGAAGAATGTTTAATTTCCAATGTACAGGAAAATCTGGATTTGCTGCCGTCTAATGTAGATTTGGCAGGAGCTGAGATTGAACTTCTTGAAATTGAACATAAGGAAACACTCCTCAAAACATATCTTGAAAAGGTCAAGAAAAACTATGATTTTATTATCATAGATTGTCCTCCGTCACTAAATCTTTTAACAATCAATGCCCTGACAGCCGCAAATACTGTATTAGTGCCTATTCAATGCGAATATTATGCGCTGGAGGGATTGAGTCAGGTGCTGAAAACTGTAAATCTTGTGAAAAAGAAGCTAAATACCGCTCTGGAAATGGAGGGAGTTGTATTTACCATGTATGATGCCAGGACAAACCTTTCTTTGGAAGTTGTAGAGAGCGTAAAAAACAATTTAAACCAAAATATTTATAAAACCATTATCCCAAGAAATGTCAGACTGGCTGAGGCTCCCAGCCATGGAATGCCGATCAATTTATATGATTCCAGATCAGCGGGAGCGGAGAGCTACCGGTTACTGGCGGCAG
Organism: Lacrimispora sp.; assembly: GCA_047604985.1. GTDB lineage: Bacteria > Bacillota > Clostridia > Lachnospirales > Lachnospiraceae > Lacrimispora. The sequence continues at coordinate 13,285 of JASGGP010000063.1, read as the reverse complement.
AAGTCATAAGCAGAGGAGAAGAAATCTAGTATGGGAAAGAGAACAGGTTTGGGAAAAGGCCTCGGTGCAATTTTCGGAGATGAAGTAATGGAATCCGTAGCAGAAGAGCAGGAAATGAAAAACCATCCGAGGTCCGAAAATAAGGATGTAAAAATAAGTAAGAATGAAGAGGAACAGGAAGCCGGAAAGGAATTGTTCCTTAAATTATCTTCCATCGAACCAAACAGTCACCAGCCGCGAAAAGAATTTAGGGAAGAAGCCTTGATGGAACTGGCGGAATCCATGAAAGAATATGGGGTTTTACAGCCTCTTTTAGTACAGAAAAAGGGAGATATCTACGAGATTATTGCCGGTGAGCGCCGGTGGAGAGCTGCAAAGCTGGCCGGTTTAAAAGAGGTTCCCGTTGTAATCAGGGAATATACGAAGCAGCAATCAATGGAAATCGCCCTGATTGAAAATGTACAGAGAGAAAATTTAAATCCCATTGAAGAAGCCAGGGCCTATCAGAGGCTGATGCAGGAATTTGGCTTAAAGCAGGAAGAAATAGCAGCCCGAGTGGCAAAAAACAGGGTGACCATTACCAACAGCATGCGTTTATTAAAATTGGATGAAAGAGTTCAGGAAATGCTCATTCAAAATCAGATTTCAGGCGGACATGCCAGAGCGCTGCTGGCAGTTGATGCGCCAGATCAGCAGTTTCAGCTTGCAAATAAAATCATTGCGGAAAACTTAAGCGTCCGTGAAGTGGAAAAGCTTGTGAAGTCTCTGTCAAAAAAGAAAGAGCCAAAGGAAAAAGCAGATGAGGCTGAAAGCATTGCTTTAATCTTTCGGGAATTAGAAGATCGCATGAAAACTGCCATGGGAACAAAGGTGAGCATAAACCGGAAAGACAAAAATAAAGGAAGAGTTGAAATCGAGTACTATTCTGAGGCAGAGTTGGAAAGAATAGTAGAATTAATAGAATCCATAAGATAACTTTCATGGAAGCGAGGACGAAAGAATGGATAACAGTATATTGAATCAGTTGCCGGTTGATCCTGGTTATTTAATCATGGGATTAATTGCGGTTACCATAATATTACTGATCGTTGTAATCATATGTCTGGTTCAGATGAGAAAGCTGTACCGCAGATACGACTATTTTATGAGGGGAAAAGATGCGGAAACTCTGGAGGATATAATTATGGAGCAGGTGGAGGATATTACACAATTAAAAGCAGAAGACCGTGCAAATAAAGATTCCCTCCGCAACACCAATAAAAACTACAGAAGTGCTTTCCAGAAGTTCGGCCTTATAAAATACAATGCCTTTAAGGGAATGGGCGGTAATTTGAGTTTTGCAATGGCAATGCTTGATTACACAAACACAGGATTTGTTTTAAACTCTGTTCATAGCAGAGAAGGATGTTATGTTTACATTAAAGAGGTAGAAAGAGGAGAGACAGACGTCTTGCTGGGAAGCGAAGAAAGAGATGCTTTGGAACAGGCGTTGGGATATCATTCATAGAAAGTGTTCATAGAACCGGGTACAGCATCAAAAGCTGGCCTGGTTTTTTCGATTCAAAAAGATAAACCTGCCATAAAGATAGGTAATGCTTGAAATATTGAAAAGAAGCTTTATAATATAAGAGAACGGGATATTCTTGTGTAAATAGGCTAAAAAGAAACACTCTCCAGGTGTTCTTGCATGTTTCAAAGTATCAGGTTGAAAAGTAAAGGGCCCAAAATAAAAAAACTCCCGCAAGCATATCAGTACACTCTAAAAGTATTGACTAGAAAGGAAAAATATTATGGAAGAGATATTAAAGTATTTAAAGGGATGCGGAACATTTTATCTGGCAACAAATGAGGCGGACCAGCCGAGAGTCCGCCCTTTTGGAGCTATTTGTAAGTTTGAAGAAAAGCTTTATATCATAACGAATAACAAAAAGAATGTATACCGACAGATGATGAGCAATCCCAAAATTGAAATCAGCGGAATGAATAAAGGAACCTGGATCCGCGTGGAATGTGAAGCCTTTCTTGATGAAAGGCGGGAGGCCAGGGTAGCGATGATGGAAGATTATCCTACAGCCCTGAGCAAAATGTATTCGGTTGACGATAATCTGATGGAAGTATTTTATTTGCAAAATGGCAAGGCCACCATTTACTCAATGACCGACGGACCAAAGGTAATCAATTTTTAGGGAAGTAAGAAAAACCATCCTATTTTCAAGGGGCATTAAAGAGACAAGATGCCCTTTGAAAATGGGATCAAAGAATCTGCACCATCTCCATGTGGCGCTCCTCTGTGAGCGCTGCACCGATGGCAGTAGCGTATTCCGCCAGGTCCGGTATGATGAAATGGACATCAAACATCGTCTCCAAAGACTGGAAAATCCCTTTGCACTGAGGGAATTTTGCCAGTTTCCTATCATAACGAAATTGTTGATGCTGCTGTTTAATGAAGATAAAATGGCGGATTTCCCAATGGTTTGAAGCACCATATTGATGATCCCGACGGCAGTATCTTCCTCTGATACGAAACTGCGTACTTTACCGAAGTTTGATGCTGTTGCCGTAAGGGGCAGTCCAGTAAGAGGTGCTTTTGAAATATCCTGAATTTTTAAATCTATGTTGTTTAAATCCCCCCGGCTCGCCAAATCCATGATCTGGCCGATATCCTGGGTTTTTAACAAAAGGCTGGAAAGTCCGAGGATGGTACCGCCTCCGATTCCTATTCCGCCGGTATGAGCGATTTTATCGCCGTTCACCTGAACAAGAGAGGTTCCGGTACCCATGCTCACTACAATCAAGTCTTTTAAGCCTGTAAAATGCTGTCCTCCAAGTCCGTTGCAGATAAACTCATTTACTTTATAAGTAGGAATTCCGTATAAAGACTGCTCCACATAAGCGCTTCCCACTCCTGTAATCATAATCTTTTCAATTTCTGTCAGCTGAATGTTGTTATCATAGATAAATTTTCCCAATGCTCCGAAAAGAGAGGCAATGGGGTTATCTGCCTTAACAAATGTCGGTATTTTTAATTCATTATCTTGAAATCCTACAATTTTAGTTGTACTGCCTCCGAGATCGATTCCGATTGTAATTTTCATATTTCAAAATCCCCTTATGCTTGTAAGTAAAAATATTATAAATAAAAACCTTGTAAATAAAACATTATGATAAAAAAATCTTAACAGAATCGGTGAAGCCACCAGCCGCCGGCAGCCCATAGAACCTACTATACCATATAGAAAAAGAATTGCCAAGTTTTATAAATTTCAAGCTGTGAAGAAAGGGTAATCGAAACAAATTTACTTATTACTATTGTATAAAAAACAGAACAATGAGGTTTTATTTTTGTAAGAAAACACATTGACAAAAAAATAACAATATCATATAATGAAAACATCAGAGATAGTTAAAAAAATATCAATCTCACAAAACCTATTTTAACCCATTCGAACCCCTATTTACAAACCGGTTAAAAGCCTTATTTAACTTATTGATTTCACCTGTTTCACCTCATTAACAATGAAACTCATTTAAATTGGAGGAAAGTAAAATGACAAAGAAAGAAGAAATGAAGGTTCCAGCAATCATCGACAGCGTAGATGCCTTGATCGCAAAAATGGAAGCTATGAGAGAGGCACAGAAAATATTTGCTACCTATACCCAGGAGCAGGTAGATAAAATCTTTTACGAAGCAGCCAGCGCAGCCAACAAAATGAGAATTCCCCTTGCTAAAATGGCGGTGGAGGAAACCGGTATGGGTGTGGTAGAGGATAAGGTTATTAAAAACAACTATGCGGCAGAATACATTTATAACACATATAAGGATACAAAAACCTGCGGTCTGATTGAGGAAGATGCCGCTTTCGGCATCAAAAAAATTGCAGATCCCATTGGCCTGGTAGCAGCGGTTATTCCGACCACCAACCCGACTTCAACTGCAATCTTTAAGACCCTTATCAGCTTAAAGACCAGAAACGCCATCATCATTTCCCCACATCCAAGGGCTAAGAACTGTACCATTGCAGCCGCAAAGGTAGTTCTTGACGCAGCCGTTAAAGCAGGTGCGCCGGAAGGAATCATCAGCTGGATTGATGTTCCGTCTCTGGAGCTGACCAACGAGGTTATGAAGGGCGCAGATATTATTCTGGCAACCGGAGGACCCGGAATGGTAAAAGCGGCATATTCTTCAGGAAAACCGGCACTGGGCGTTGGCGCAGGCAATACCCCTGTTATTATTGATGATACAGCAGACGTTAAGATGGCTGTCAGCTCTATTATCCATTCCAAGACCTTTGACAACGGCATGATCTGCGCTTCCGAGCAGTCTGTGACTGTGCTTGAGAAGGTTTATGATGCAGTGAAAAAAGAATTTGCGGCCCGTGGATGTTATTTTCTGAAGGGCGATGAATTAGATAAGGTCCGCAAGACCATCATCATTAACGGCGCTTTAAATGCCAGAATCGTAGGACAGAAAGCCCATACCATTGCAAAGCTTGCAGGCGTTGAGGTTCCGGAAGCTACGAAGATTCTTATTGGTGAAGTGGAATCCGTTGATATCGAAGAAGAGTTCGCTCATGAGAAGCTGTCTCCGGTTCTGGCAATGTATAAAGCCAAAACCTTTGACGAGGCCATTAAAAAGGCAGAGCAGCTGGTTGCAGACGGCGGCTACGGCCATACCTCTTCTCTCTATATTAATGTAAATGAAAAGGAAAAGATGGCAAAGCATGCGGCTGCCATGAAAACCTGCCGTATCCTGGTAAATACACCATCTTCTCACGGCGGTATCGGTGATATTTATAACTTTAAGCTACAGCCTTCTCTGACCTTGGGCTGCGGTACCTGGGGCGGAAACTCTGTTTCCGAAAACGTTGGGGTTAAGCATTTACTGAATATTAAGACCGTTGCTGAGAGGAGAGAGAACATGCTGTGGTTCAGAAATCCGGAAAAGGTTTACTTTAAAAAAGGCTGTATGCCGGTTGCCCTTAGTGAATTAAAGGACGTTTATAATAAGAAGAGAGCGTTTGTAGTAACCGATTCTTTCCTTTACATGAACGGCTATACGAAACCGGTCACAGATAAATTAGATGAAATGGGCATCGTGTACACGGTATTCTCTGATGTTCAGCCGGATCCGACCCTGGCAAATGCGCAGGCAGGCGCTGCAGCAATGAAAGCATTCCAGCCGGATACCATTATCGCTCTGGGCGGCGGTTCTGCTATGGACGCGGCAAAGATCATGTGGGTCATGTATGAGCATCCGGAAGTAGATTTCCAGGATATGGCCATGCGCTTCATGGATATCCGTAAGAGAGTCTACACATTCCCCAAGATGGGAGAGAAAGCTTACTTTGTGGCAATCCCCACCTCTTCCGGTACAGGTTCTGAAGTAACCTCTTTCGCGGTTATCACAGACCAGGAGACAGGTGTGAAATATCCTCTTGCAGATTACCAGCTGATGCCTAATATGTCCATTGTAGATGCAGATAATATGATGAGCCAGCCAAAGGGCTTAACAAGCGCTTCCGGCGTTGACGTTCTGACCCATGCTTTAGAAGCTTATGCTTCTGTAATGGCCTCTGATTATACCGACGGCCTCGCTTTAAAGGCCATGAGAAACGTGCTGGAATACCTGCCCACCGCTTACAACGACGGTACCAATGTGGAAGCCAGATGCAAGATGGCGGATGCTTCCTGTATGGCCGGTATGGCATTTAACAATGCGTTCTTAGGTGTATGCCATTCCATGGCTCATAAATTAGGCGCTTACCATCACCTTCCCCACGGTGTTGCCAACGCCCTGTTGATTAACCTGGTCATGGAGTTTAACTCCTCCGAGGTGCCCACAAAGATGGGAACTTTCCCGCAGTACCAATATCCTCATACCCTTGCAAGATATGCGGAATGCGCCCGTTTCTGCGGCGTAGAAGGCAAGGATGATGCAGAGGTGCTTAAAAAATTCCTGGTTAAGATTGAAGAATTAAAGAAGGCAGTAGGCATTAAGGCCTCTATCAAGGATTACGGCGTAGATGAGAAGGATTTCTTAGAAACTCTGGATGAGATGGTGGAAAATGCCTTTGACGACCAGTGTACAGGCGCAAACCCAAGATATCCTCTTCTGAGCGAGATCAAGGAAATGTATTTAAAGGCTTACTACGGTAAATAAGTTAAAATAGGTGAGGGTACCACAAAATGTAAAGCTTCAGCAAGACCAATATCTTGATGAAAAATTCATTTTGTGGTACCCTCTGTTTTTTGCTTACAGCTCCACTTGTCCGTTTTTAAAGAGAAGGATCATCTCATGGGTCAGGCTTAAATCCGTGAAATCATCGGGGATATCCTCCGGCGCCATCCAGACGGCTGTGGATAACTCTGTTTCATCCAGACGGATCTGTGGAGAACCATCCAGTTCAGCCCAGTATCCTGCAAGAATGGAATCGCTGAAGGCCCAGGGCTGATTCTTGTAATAACGAAGGTTTTTAACCTTAAGCCCTACTTCTTCCATGACCTCTCTCTTTACGGTTTCTTCCAGGGTCTCTCCGAATTCCGTATAACCGGCCACCAGGGCGTACCTGGTGTATTCTCTCCCGGCATATTTTGTCAGCAGAAGCTTTCCGTCATGAATCACCGCAACAATGACCGCAGGGGATATTTTCGGATAGACGGTGTTCTGGCAGGAGCTGCATACCATGGCACGCTCTTTTTTGCTTTTCTCCATGGGAGATCCGCAGCAGCCGCAAAACCGGTTGGTTTTGTAAAAACGGTGAAGCTGCCCGGCGGAAGCGGCGGCAAGGGAAACCCACATGGGCCTGATATCCCGGATGATCCCGGTTTTATAAAAGACCAGGGATCCGTTTTCCTTTAAGGACACGCTGGCTTCATCCACAAGAAAGAAGTCCATCTGATCAATGGAAAACAGATAGTCGCAGTGGGACATGGCTTCCCGGCCAGATTCTTTTAAGGCTTTGAATTGGGGCGGCTTCTGGGAAGTTTCATTTTCCCGGTCAAAGAGGAGACAGCCGTCCTGGAAATAAAAAAAGTAACTTTCCCCGCAGGGCGTTTTAATTTCAAAATCATTGCGGAATACGTGTGGAAAAATATCCTGTATCATATATGAAAACCTTCTTTTTGATTATTTATGCATTAGAACCTATTTTAAGTTCCAGAAGGCGTTCTGTCAAGATGGGAAAGAGAAGGGTTAGAAAAAGCCGGCAGCTTGGAAGCTGTCGGCATGATACCTGGAATTACAGCTGATGGGAAATGGCCTTTCGAATAGGAACGGCGACCAGGACCGCAAGGATGGTCAGTACAATGTCTTTGGGAATGAAAGCCGTCATGGAATATACGAATACACCCCAGACGGACATGTCTCCGGACAAAGCAGCCCATTGAAGGCCCCCCACAGTTTCATTCAGCATTGTGCCGAGAATGGGTAAAATAAAGGACAGGAATGTTGTTAAGTGCTTGCTGCCTGTCCTGGGCCTGATCCCGCAAAGAAATGCCATAGCAGGCCAGGTCCATATGTAACCTCCGGTCAACCCAAATATCCATTGAAGGCCTCCATGGAAGTTAGAAAAGACAGGCAGACCTGCAGCGCCTATAAGGACATAAACAAGGGCCGCCCAAAAACCCATTCGGGATCCTAGAATGGCGCCTGTAAGAGCCACTCCAAAGACCTGTATGGTGATGGGAACACCTGTAGGCATGGGAAGGGATATCTGGGAAATTACGGCGAGAAGAGCCGCAAACATACCGGTCAGGGCCAATTCTTTGGCCGTGATCTTATTTTTTTTCGAGACTTTTGCTGTATTCATGACGTAACGCTCCTCTATGAAATGTATGTAATAATGAGATTTACTGGAATAGTAGCATATGTCTGGGTGATTGTCAACCATAAAAAATAAATGGTTAACAATTTAAAAGAGAGGGTTAGCACGAACAGCTTTTTCCGGTAAACTTATATGCAGCACTTAATAAAAGTAAAAAGAAAAATTAATAAATAAAGTAAAACCATTTATTGACTTTACTAAATTAACTTGCTATAATGCAATACAGGTTAGAAGATGGCAAAGGGGCCGGAACTTCAATAAGTTCTGGTCCCTTTTTGCCCTTTTATAATAACTAATAAAATAAATTAAAAAATATGGAAAATAATCCAAGGAGGAAAAATCATGTCATATGTGGATGAAGTCTATGACAGAGTGGTAGAACAGAATAAGGGAGAAACTGAATTCCACCAGGCGGTAAAGGAAGTACTGGATTCTTTAAGGCTGGTCATTGACGCCAACGAAGAGAAGTACCGCAAGCTGGGACTTTTAGAGAGGCTGGTAGAACCGGAGCGTGTTATTTCTTTCCGCGTGCCGTGGGTAGATGACAATGGTCAGGTTCAGGTAAATAAAGGATTCCGTGTACAGTTTAACAGCGCCATCGGGCCATATAAGGGAGGTCTTCGTCTTCATCCTTCCGTAAACCAGGGAATCTTAAAATTCCTGGGCTTTGAGCAGGTATTCAAAAACTCCCTGACCGGTCTTCCCATCGGCGGAGGCAAGGGCGGTTCTAATTTTGATCCCAAAGGAAAATCCGATAGAGAAGTAATGGCTTTCTGCCAAAGCTTTATGACAGAGCTGTCCAAATATATCGGGGCAGACCAGGATGTTCCGGCCGGAGATATCGGCGTGGGCGCGAGAGAAATCGGCTTTTTATACGGCCAGTATAAGAGAATAACCGGCTTATACGAAGGCGTTCTCACCGGTAAGGGTCTTACCTACGGCGGTTCCCTGGTCCGCACCCAGGCAACCGGATACGGCCTTGTATATATCTTGGATGAAATGTTAAAACATAACGGCAAGGAGCTGGAAGGAAAGAGTGTGGTTATTTCCGGTTCTGGAAACGTAGCCATTTATGCCACAGAAAAAGCCCAGCAGCTGGGCGCGAAGGTCGTTGCATTAAGCGATTCCAACGGCTATATTTACGATAAGGACGGCATCAAGCTTGATTTGGTTAAGGAAATCAAGGAAGTGCGCCGGGGACGTATTAAGGAATATGTGGATGAGGTTCCTACCGCTGTTTATACGGAAGGAACGGGAATTTGGTCCATCCCCTGCGATATCGCACTTCCCTGCGCCACGCAGAATGAACTGAACCTGGAAGATGCAAAGGTTCTGAAAGCAAACGGCTGCTTTGCCGTTGCGGAAGGCGCTAACATGCCGTCAACCAGAGAAGCAACCGACTTCTTCCTGGAAAACAGCATGCTCTTCATGCCTGGAAAGGCAGCCAATGCAGGCGGAGTTGCAACTTCTGCACTGGAGATGAGTCAGAACAGCCAGAGATTTTCCTGGACCTTTGAAGAAGTGGATGAGAAGCTTCATGATATCATGGTGAATATCTTCGAAAAGTCTGCATCTGCGGCGAAGCGGTATGGCGTGAAAGAAAATTATGTGGTAGGAGCCAACATTGCCGGCTTTGAAAAGGTTGTAGAAGCCATGATGGCACAGGGAATCGTATAATTGAAATAAAAGAAATATTGAAGATCAGGAACCTCGTAAATGAGCCGGAATGGCTTGTTTGCGGGGTTTTTTTATGCCGGAAAAAGATTTTGGATGTAAATTTGAATGCAGGCTTTCGTAAAATAAGAAAGCAATCAAAAATGGTTGCAATGTAAAGAAGCAATTGAAAGTAGTTGCAAATTATAAAAAGATGAAATATACTTATGATAAAGAAGAAAGAACATACAAAAACTAAATTGACATCATCGTATAAAACATGTAAAAGGGAACCTATTATGTTGAATTATGTATCGCTTATTATAGATATAGAGAGCTCAAGGAAATATAGCATTGACGATAGAAACCATATGCAAAAATTTATAATAGAGTGCGTTGGGTATTTGAATAAGGCCTTTGAACAGTCCCTGGAGTTTCCTGTTACATTCAGCGCCGGGGATGAGATGCAGGGGCTGTTTAATGAGATTACAGCGGCTGTATTATACATGCGCATTTTTGAAATGATGACACATCCGGTAAGAATCAGAGCCGGGATTGGAGTGGGGGAATGGAATGTTAAGATAGAAAACGGTTCCTCTACCCAGCAGGACGGGCCGGTTTATCATAGGGCAAGGAGAGCAATCGAGGAAGTAAGAAAGAGACAGACCCAGCGTTTCAGAATAGATTCTGATAATAATGACGAGATGATAAACCATTTAATAAACGCCTCAGGCCCTTTAAAGGAACAGCAGGGGTATATGCAGAATATGGCGCAGATAATTATGGAATTTCTTTATCCCTTTGAGAAGGACCAACGGATTATATTTGATTCTCATACTATGAGAGAATTATTAAGCATAAAGTACAATTATAAAGTCGGAATGCCCTCATTCAAAACAACAGACAGTTATCAGACCCGGAAAGGAAGCATGTCAGAAGAACTGAATACCGCACAATTAGAAACGGTTGATCCGATCCGTCTCGATGGAATGAATTTCGATTCAGAAGCGGTAATTATAAAACGTAATATGAGCAGCAATATTGCAAAAATTTTGGGATGCAAGCGGCAAAATGCTGATATGCTGATAAAAAGGGGACACGTCATCGCAATAAGAGATATGGATTATATTGCCTTACAATATATAGAGAGGGGGTATAAAGCCCATGGTATTTAAGCTGCTTGTCATAGGACACTTGTTGGGAACCTTCTATTTTCAAACCGGAAAGCCGGCAAAAGGCAGCCTGCGCCATTGCTTCATTTATTTTATGGCACTGTTGGCTGTAACCGCAGGCTTTGTACCTGTCAATAAGTGGGCCTGGTTACTGGGCGCCTTGCTGTTGGCTGCCGGGCTTCATAAAATCATTGATTTTGTAAAATTAAAGCTGAAAACCAAGGGTTATATCATCTTTCTTCTGGATCAGCTGTTACATATAGGTGTCCTGTACGCCATTATGAAAGTATTCTATCTCAATGTGTCGGACGACTGTCTGATATACAGAATCTTTGACCAAACGGCGGTGGAAAAAAATATAACCCCGCTGTTGGCCGGACTGATTTGCTGGAGACCTGCATCCGTATTTGTGTCCACGGTATTTCAATCCATTCCTGATACCATTAAAAATGCAGATATTGATTGCCCGTTTAAGCCTGATCACGGCGAGGAGGTTAAAATTGGGGCATGGATTGGAATTTTAGAACGGGAGATCATCCTGATTCTGGGCCTTCTAAATCAGTTTGGAGCTATTGGCTTTGCCCTGACAGCCAAAAGCCTGGCAAGATACAAACAGCTTGAAAACAAAGCGTTTGCAGAAAAATACCTGGTAGGAACGCTGCTCAGCGCTTTGACGGCAATATTTAGCATCCTGCTGTGCAGACAATGAAATATACGAAAAGGAGCGCCATAAAGCCATGAGAAAAAGCCCTTATGATCAATTTCCCAATATTGCCGGGGACAAAATAACCTTAAGAAAAATTGTTTCCTCCGATGTTGACAGCCTCTTTGAAATATACAGCAATGAAAAGCTGTTTCTCCATTCTCCCGTCATGCTTAAAAAGAATAAAGATACGGTTGCAAATATGATCGGACATTTTGAAAGAGATTATAATAAGAAAAAAGAGGTCTTTCTTGGAATAAGCGTAAACAGCGAGCCGGACCACATTGTGGGCGTTGCGGAAATGTTTGATTACGACAGCGCAGTCAACAGCATAACCATAGGATACCGCCTCAATGACCGTTTCTGGGGAAAAGGCATCGCCACAAAGACAGTAAGAGCCATGGTGGATTATCTCTTTCAGGATATCGGCATAAACCGGATACAGGCTTTTGTCATGCCGGAAAATGTCAAGTCTCTTAATGTTTTGAAAAGAAACGGTTTTTTCCAGGAAGGTATCATCCGGCAAGGGAATGTCTGGAAAGGCAAGGGCGTTATAGACCTGGCATTGTTTTCACTGATAAAATCTGATTACACAGGTGAAGAGGGACTTTAAGGGGAAAGAAGGGAGCGGTTGTCTTCTGGGCTGTCCATAAAATTAATAAAAAATTGTGAAAAATTTTACTGGCGTTATCCCTGGTTATAGTATATAATAAGCGTTAAGGCTTGAGGCGGAGTGTTCTTCGCCTTATTGTTTTCCTGAAAAATATCTTAGAGAAACAGAAAGCAGGTGATGATTCTATGCATAAATTCCTGAGAACCATTGGTTTCAGCCTTTACCAGAAAGACAGGGAAATAGAGAAGTTATTGGATAAGCTTTGTGAGGACTTGTCCGGCATGAAGCGGATTCAGATTGATGAGGATTCCAACCTCTGCGAGATCCGCAGGGAAGTGGCCCCAGGAATGGGGATTGCCATTTTTGGAGAGATGGACAGGGAAGGAAACTTCCACAGGAGCTATTATTATCCATATCTGAAAAGCAGTGATATGACGTCAGATGTGTCCTGTTCCATACAGCGGCACACGGAGCGGGAAACCTATGCAGGCCTTTTAGATGAGTATAAGGTGGGGATTTCCCTGATTTTTTATATAGATAATTCCTTTGAATGCAGGGAAAGGATCATAGACAATCATCCCATGGACACCAAGGACTGCTGTCTGACAGGGCTGGCGGTAAGCGGTAAAATTCTTCTTCCGATCCAGAAGACAGAGAAGCAGAGGAAAAAGGCCAGGGTGGCGGCGAAAGACCGTAACACGCTCCTGGAAGCTGCTAAAAACGGTGACGAGGATGCCATGGAAACCCTGACGATCGAAGATATTGATCTCTATTCCCAGGCTTCAAGAAGGGTTATGAAAGAAGATTTGTATTCCATTATTGACTCCTGCTTTATGCCCTGCGGCGTAGAGTGTGACCAGTACTCCATTATCGGTGAGATTATAAACATCGTGGAGAAGAAAAACGGGATCACGGAAGAAGAGGTTTACGACTTTACCTTGGAATGCAGCGACCTGATTTTCCATGTGGGAATCGCAAAAAAGGATTTGACGGGAACTCCTGAAATCGGACGCCGGTTCAAGGGCCAGATCTGGATGCTGGGAACCGTGAATTTTGCGGAGCCGGTGGAATAAAGACGAATAAAAACAAGTTTTGTCTTGACGAAAAGAGTAATTGTGAATATAATAGTAAACGGACTGCGGTACAGAAGTATTATGGTCCGGCAGATTTTACAGCTTGGCAGATGGAACATTTGCCTCCTGAGAAAATCTGATACAGACAAGCTTTAGATCCTTGGGGATTCGCCCCGTATCAAATTTCAAACGTGTTTCTGTAGCTCAGCAGGATAGAGCGTCCGCCTCCTAAGCGGAAGGCCAGCGGT